>JBAUOE010000108.1:0-10959 GCA_049579585.1 Solirubrobacterales bacterium
TCACCGCATTGATCAGGGCAAGGTGGGTGAAGGCCTGGGGGAAATTGCCAAGATGACGGCCTGAACTGTGGTCGATCTCCTCGGCATAGAGCTGGAGAGAACTGGCGTAGCCAAGCAGACGCTCGCAAAGCTGCCGGGCCCGGTCCAGTTCACCGATCTCCACCAGGGCGCTCACCAGCCAGAAAGAACAGATGGTGAAGCTGCCTTCTTCGCCCTCAAGACCATCGTCGGTTTCATCGACTTTGTAACGCAGGACCAGGCCATCGACCGTCAACTCATCGGCAATGGCCAGCACTGTCGCCCGGATCCGGGGATCGTCAGCCGGCAGGAAACGAAGAAGCGGTAGCAGGAGACAGGATGCGTCGAGAGCATCGGTGTCGTAGTGCTGGGTGAAGACACCGCGGTCATCAACCGCGTTTTCGCAGATATCGGCACGAATGGCATCGGCCGCGAGCTGCCATTCCCCGGCGAGTTCATGGTCTTCTCGCAGCCGGGCGAGCCGGGTTCCACGGTCGAGTGCGACCCAGCACATGACCTTGGACGAAGTAAAGTGCTGCGGCTCGCCGCGAACCTCCCAGATTCCCTGATCTTTGCCTTCCCAGTTCTCGAGGGCGGCATCAACCTGCTTCTTCAGGATCGGCCAGATTTCCTCCGGCATGCCGTCACGGGACTTGGTGTGGAGGTAGAACGAATCGAGGACAGCGCCCCAGACGTCATGCTGGCGCTGGTCGTATGCGTCGTTGCCGATACGGACCGGGGTGGCCCCTTCATAGCCGTGCAGGTGGTGAAGCACGCTTTCGGTGAGTTTTGTCTCCCCGGCCACGCCGTACATGATCTGCAGGTCGTCGGTGCCTCGGGCGACATCAGCGATGAAATAGAAGAAATCGTTCGCTTCCCAGTCGAACCCAAGGGTGTATAGCGCCCAGAGGGTGAAAGTGGAATCGCGAATCCAGGAATAGCGGTAGTCCCAGTTGCGTTCGCCCTTTGGCGTTTCGGGAAGCGATGTGGTTGCGGCGGCGATCAGGGCGCCGGTCGGTGAATAAGTGAGCCCCTTCAGGGTCAGGGCGGAACGCTCGAGGTAGCTTCTCCATGGATGGTCGGGGAAAGTCCCGCGGGCCAGCCAGTTCTGCCAGTGATGAGCGGTCCAGACAAGGCGGTTGTAGGCCTCGTCATAGTCCTGCGGTGCTTCGTGTTCGCTCCAGGAAAGCGCGACGAAACGCACATCGCCTTCCTTCAGCAGGGTCCGGGCGGTGGTGCGTGGACCTTCGAAACCGAGATTCAGGTCGCTGGTCAGACGCAGAACCGTGTCGCAACCCGGTGCGGTGGCGATTCCTTCACGGTAACCCTCACCGGTGTATTCCCAGCTCGCCTGCTTCTGCCCGTAATCGAAAACGGGCTTGCAGTCCATGGTCAGCTGAACTTCGCCGTGAACGCAACGGACCATTCGCAGCAGCACATGATCAGCGTCGTAATCGGTGGGGGCCCGGCGATGGGTGTTCGACCGGTCACGCTCGTGATGCCAGGGTCCGATCAGCAGGACATCACGCACGATGATCCAGCCATCTCCCGTACCCCAGCTGGTTTCGAGCACCATCGTGCCCGGCAGGTAGCGGCGGTGGGTGGGGACGTTGATGTCGGCAGGGCCGAGCCTGAAGTTTCCGGCACTGCGATCGAGGATCGACCCGAAAACGCTGGGAGAATCGAAACGCGGCAGGCACATCCATTCGATGTTGCCACTGGGCGCAACCAGCGCTGAAACCTCTCCGTCGGAAAGGAATCCGTAGTCGGCGATCGGCGGATAGGGCGACACCCCGTGGGCGGACTCGTAGACGGGGACCTGACTCTCCCAGGGAGAGCCGACCTGCTTGTTTCGGCCTGGGTTGGGCCTGAAGTCACCGTTACTCAAGGGCGGAATGCTGCCACATCCGGGCTTGGGCGATCACTCTGAGCGCGGCGATGCACGTCAGTTGGCAAACTGACCGTTCCCGCTCATGGCCATAGCTACCGCATCCAATCTCGGAATCCACCTCGGTGGTAACCCCCTTTTCTCTGACGTGTCATTCAAACTGGTGCGTGGCGACCGCATGACCCTGTCGGGCCGGAACGGGGCCGGAAAGTCAACGCTGCTGAGGATTCTGGCCGGTGAATTGCCGAACGATTCGGGCAGCCTGAGCATGGCCAAAGGCACCCGGGTGGCGCTGCATGACCAGCGGCCACCACGGGAATCGGACCTTTCCCTTCAGGAATACGTGTTCAGCGGGCGGGCCGACACGATCGCGACTGAAGCCGAACTGGAAGCTCTCGAAGCGAAAATGTCGGCGGGCGACCACGACGAAGCGACGATGAAGGCGTATTCAGCGGCACAGCAGCGACTGGAACTCGGCGGCGGCTACCGCTGGCGCGACGAAGTGCTGATCGTGCTGCGTGGCCTCGGCTTTGACGATTCCGAATTTGACCGTGACCTTTCAACCTTTTCCGGTGGTGAACTGACCCGGGCATCTCTGGCCAGAGCTCTGGCGACACACGCTGATCTGCTGCTGCTCGATGAGCCCACCAACCACCTCGATATCCCGACGCTGGAATGGCTCGAACAGTACCTGCAGGAGATCGACTCGGCCGTTGTCCTGGTTGCCCACGACCGCTGGTTCCTCGAGGCAGTCGGCACGTCGGTGCTCGAACTCGAAGCCGGCAAGTCGCGTTACTTCAAGGGCCCCTGGCATGCCTGGCGCAAGGAGCATGCAGCCCGCCAGGTGGCACTTGGCAAAGCGATCGAAAAGCAGCAGGCCGAGATCGCCCGGATGGAGGTTTTCGTTGACCGCTTCCGCTATAAGGCGAGCAAAGCCAAACAGGCCCAGTCCAAGGTCAAGAAGATCGACAAGATCAAGTCCGAAGCCCTCTCTTTTGACCCCGAAGACAAACGCAAGCTTCAGATCGTATTTCCGCAGCCGGAACGCGCCAGCAAAGTAGTCCTGAAGCTGGTCAACGGCAAGCTTGAGGTGCCAGGGCGGGTACTCCTCGAGGACGGCAACCTGCTGATCGAACGAGACGAACACGTGGTGCTGGTTGGTGCAAACGGCGCCGGCAAGACAACCTTGATTGAAACCCTCGCCGGCCAGAGGAAACCGGCCGGTGGCAGCGTCAGGCTCGGGCACAATGCCAAGGTCGGATATCTCTCCCAGCATGCGGATACCGCTGCCGGGGAAGGATCGGTGCTTGACGCCGCGGCCCGCGAAACCGGACTGTCCGGCCAGAAGGTGCGAGATCTGCTCGGGGCTTTCCTGTTTTCCGGCAGCGACGCCAACAAGGCCCTCAGTGATATTTCCGGTGGTGAACAGCGGCGCCTTTCGCTCGCGATCCTGGTCGCTTCCGGTGCCAACGTGCTGATGCTCGACGAGCCGACCAACCACCTGGATATCGAGTCCCGGGAAGCGCTCGAAGACGCGCTTTCGGTTTTCACCGGGGCGATCATCCTGATCTCCCACGACCGGGCCCTGCTGGAAGCAGTCGGAAGCCGCACCGTCGTGGTTGAAGGTGGTGGCCTCAAGAGCTACGCAACCGGCTGGGCCGAATATCAGCGGGATCGGGACGAACGCGAAGCGATGACCGCCAGCATCGAGAACCGGACTGCCGCGAAGAGCAAAAGCAACAACGCCAAACGTGGTGGATCACCTGCAAAGGAGACGGCGAAAGCGGCGCGCCGGCTTGCGTCGCTCGAGAAGAAGATTGAGCGGGCCGAATCCGACCTGGCCAAGCTGGAAGACAAACTGGCCGACCCCGGTGCCTGGGCGACCCCGGAAAAGACCGATGAGAACACCCGGCGTCACGATCGGGCCAAAGCCAAAGTCGCGAAGCTTTACGAAGAATGGGAAGCGGCAGAAGACGCCGATAGAATGCCGGCATGAGCGATAAATCCGAAGCAGCTGTTCTTTCCGGTTCGATGACCGCCCTCGAGGGGGAGGAACGTGACCTTGGAAGCTACCTGGGCAATGTGGTTCTGGTGGTCAACACGGCGAGCAAGTGCGGCCTCACCCCGCAATTCGAGGGGCTTCAGCGGATCTACGAAGAACATCACGAGCAAGGCTTCGAAGTCCTCGGGTTTCCGGCCAACAACTTCATGGATCAGGAGCCCGGGACCGACAGCGAGATCGGCGAGTTCTGCCAGAAGAACTATGGCGTCACCTTCCCGATGTTTGCCAAAACCGACGTTGTCGGTGACACCGTGAATCCGCTCTTCGCCAGGCTGACCGCGGCCAGTGAAGCCCCCGAGTGGAACTTCGCCAAGTACCTGATCGACCGCGACGGCAATCTCGTTGCCAAGTTCCCCGCCGGCACCGAACCGGAAGATCCGGATCTGGTCGCAGCCATCGGTCGCGAACTCGCCTGAGCGAACCTTCATTCACCCGCTCCATCCGGCGCCCGGAATGGTGACCCACTGTTAGGTTGATCTGAGAAAGCCCGATTCCGGGCCGTCCCGGAGAGATCCCAGTCACGGAAAAACGGCAAGATCGACGCGATGAGTTTCCGAACCTCGCCGAGGAGGAGGTCAGGAAGCGGGCGTACGATTATCTGGGAACCTCTGGATCGCCCGGTGAGCCGCTTACGTGGAAGGCCCGGATCGAGTCGGACGCCGGGCTCGGGAGCGGCCTTCTTCATGGCTGGATGCGGGCGGCGAAGATGGGTTCGAGTATCGGCGGAATCGCCTCGGTCGTACTCGGACTAGTTGTCTGCGTCGGCTGGCTCGCTGGTACGGGGATCCTCGAGGGGGCCTATTTCAACGCGCCTGCGGCGCCGGTTGCATCAGCCCTGCTGGTCGCTTCGCTTGGCGGTTCGATCCTGCTGCTTCGGCTGAAGGATCCGGACGGGCTGACCGAGCCCACGACCCGGGCAGCGGCAGGACGCGTGCTCGCTGGCGCTACCGGGTTCACTGCGCTCGCTTTCCTGCTCAATGCGGTCAGCAAGGGGCCAGGGCTCGAAATGGCTCCCGAAGGGGCGTGGGCGACCCCGAGCATCCCGCTGCTCATAGTGACCATGGCCAGTGCCCTGGCCCTGATCACCATCGACCGGGACGCTCCACGATTCCGCTGGTCGGGATTCTTCGAACCGTTGCTCGGCGTGATGGTTCTCGTGGCCCTCATTTCCCATGGATTTCACATCAATTCCCTGTTCGAACCTGAAGTCCAGCAGCACGTTAGTTTCACCACTGCGGTCGGGCTGATTCTGGTTTACATCTCGATCCTGTGCCTCAGGCCGACCAGGGGGCTGATCGGCTTCCTGCTCTCCGAGGGTCCGGGGCCGTCGATGGCCAGATATCTGGTGCCAACCGCGGTGGTCCTGCCTTTGCTGATCAGCACCGGCGAGTACCTTGCTGGCCGGTTCGGAGAGGAGGAACGCACCTTCGGCCAGGGTGGGGGAGAAGTCCTGGTCCTGCTGGTTCTGCTCGGAGTGATTGCTTTCTCTTCTCACCGGCTCCAGCGCTATTACAAGCGCTGGCGCGATGCGACATCAGTGCTGGCCGAGCAGGCCGACGTCCTCAGGGGCATGTCGGAGGGCGTGGCAGTAATCCGGGTCGAGGATTCGAGGATCGTGCTGGCGAACCCACAGTTCGATGCGATCCATGGTCGGGTCCGCGGCAGCATGGTCGGAATGCACGTCGACGAACTGACGCCTCCCGACCTCAGCTCCGAAGAGCAGGTAGAGCGGAACCGGATTACATCGGAACTGGTCGAATCCGGAACTTCCAGCTACGAAAGCCGTTCGATCCGTGGCGATGGAACTTCGATCTGGTGCAGGTCCACCGCGGCGCTGTCCCGGCATCCGGTACATGGTCCGGTCCTGATTCTGGTCAAGTCGGACATAACCGCGGAATACCAGGCCCGGCAGGCAGGTCGCGATGCGGAATCAAAGTTCCGGCAGGTATTCGAGCAAAGCCCGATCGGCCTCTGCCTGGTCCGTTCCGATGGATCTTTCGCCCATGTCAACACCGCTTTCGAAAAGATCACGGGCTACACGGCAGCCGAGCTGGACAACTTGACGTTCGCGGAGATCACCCATCCCGACGACATTTCCATTGATCTCGAATCCAGCACCGCCATGTTCGAGGGAGAGATCGAAGGCTACGAAATGGAAAAGCGCTATGTGCGCAAAGACGGTGAGACTGTCTGGATATACCTGACCACGAGGATGCTGACCGCCGCCGGGGGAATCACCAATCAGGCTCTTTCGACGGTGGAGGACATCACTGAACGGCACGAGCTGAGCAATCAGCTCCAGCATCTCGCCGACCACGATCCGCTGACCGGTCTGTACAACCGGCGTCGCTTCGAGGAGGAACTCGGCATCGCGATCGATGCCATCGCAGAGGAACGCAGGGGGCTGGCCATCCTCAACATCGACCTCGACAACTTCAAGTTCATCAACGACACCTACGGCCATTCGGTCGGGGACAAGCTGATCGTCAGGGCCGCCGAACTGCTCAGGTCCCGGCTGCGCTCAACCGACATCCTGGCCCGTCAGGGTGGCGACGAATACGTGGTGATCGTGCGCGACGTGGATCGGGCGGGCGCGCTCCAGCTGGCCAATGACCTGACCCGGCTTGTGGCCAGCGAAGTCCGGGTAGATGGTTCAAACTATTCGGCTCGGGTGACCGCCAGCATCGGGGTTGCCTTCGCCGACCCGGAGCAGGACATCACCGAAGAAAAACTGATGATCCACGCCGATGTCGCCATGTACGAAGTCAAGGATTCCGGACGTAACGGGGCCCGGCTCTACAACCCCCAGGAGGTTTCGAACGTCGGCCAGAGCATGGACTGGGTCCAGCGGATTCGCGGGGCACTCAGTGATGACCGTTTCGTTCTCTATGCGCAGCCGATCTCGTCCTTCCGGCCGGGGGGCCGGACCCATCACGAGCTTTTCCTGCGCATGGTCGACGAGGATGGCGAGATAGTCCCTCCCGGTGCATTCCTGCCCGTAGCGGAGCGGCACGACCTGATCCAGGAAATTGACCGGTGGGTGATTCGTCAGGCGATCAGGATTCTCGCTGACTACCCCGGGGGTGAGCACGGTCCCCGGCTCTGCGTGAACCTTTCGGGACGCTCGGTCGGGGACCCTGCCGTCCTCGAAGTGATTTCAACTGAACTCAGCCAGACCGGAGTTGACCCATCCGGCCTGATCCTGGAAGTGACCGAAACCTCAGCGATCGGGAACATCGCCAGCGCGCAGACCTTCGCTTCGAGCCTCGCCCGCCTGGGATGCCGCTTCGCGCTCGATGATTTCGGTACCGGCTTCGCGTCGTTCTATTACCTCAAGCACATCGACTGCGACTACGTGAAAATCGACGGGGAGTTCATCCGTCAGATCGCCAATGATCCAACCGACCGCCTTCTGGTCAAAGCGCTGGTCCAGATATCCAAGGGGATGGGCAAACTGACCGTCGCCGAGCAGGTTGAAGACGCCGAAACGCTGGAGCTACTTCGGGAGTACGGGGTGGACTTTGCCCAGGGCTACCACCTTGGACGCCCCTGTCCGGTCGAAGAAATCGACCTCGCGTCGAGTGCGAACCGGATAGTCGCGCCTGGCCTCTTTACCTAGTCGTCCTGGTCGGGGCCACGCAGTTTCCGGCGTACGGGCTCGATCAGGGCTTCGCCCATGAAGAGGGCGATTATCGAACCGAAGATCGCCGCCAGAATGAGCACGATCACCTGTTTGGTCCCGTCTTCGATTGCGTACCCGACGGTCGCCAGGGTCGGGCAGCGCATGCCCGCCTCGCAGTTCCAGGTCCAGCGACCGTTGGAGAAAGCATCGGGGGGCGGGATCGATGCCACGGTGTCGATCTCTGAGTAGCTGTTGAGGGATAGCTTCACGGACGACGGGTTCTCGCCGGCCTTGACAACAGGCAGCTGCAGGTAGCAGGAAAGCAAGCCTCGTTTCGCGGTCGCCTGGTCCAGTTCGAAGCTTCCCTTTCCGTCGGCATCCAGAGGAATGTCCTGCAAGCCGTTCTGGTCGGAATAGACGGTCGCGCTGGTTCCGCCACCAGAAACCGAGATCGAGCCTTCTATCGATTGGCCACAGTCCTCCATGCTCAACCGCAAGCTTGCCGGTCCGGCGGCATTCTCAACGGTTACGACCGGAGTTGCGTCCTCTGGTGGACGGTTGCTGTTGAGGACAAGCCCGGCTGCTATCAGCACGAAGAAGGACGCGCCAACCGCCGCCGCGATGCCGACCCGAACCACCAGATATCGAACCGGGTGCGGATAGTGCCCGCGCCAGCTTCCTGTCCGGCCGCGGCGGACAGCCAGATTCACCGCCGAGACCATCAGCAGGAACAGCAATACGAAGCCGCCAATGGTCGCCGAAGTTTCGATTACGTACGTGATGTCTACCGGCTCCCCAAGGTCAACTGAGTCTAAAACCTCCAATTCAAATAGGCTTTCGCCGTTCTCGTCCGCTACCGGAGGCATGCCCATGACCCGGCTTCACAAGTTTCGCCTAGTCCTACTTCTCGTTCCGATTCTCGCCGTCGCATTCGTCGTCGGCTGTGGCAGTGATGACTCATCGAGTGATGATTCGTCCGACTCGACAACCACCGCGGCCACGAACTGCACCCCGGAAGGTCTCAACACCTTCAAGGACGGCGTTCTTACCGTCGGCACGGACAGTCCTGCCTACCCGCCTTACTTCGAAGATGATGATCCGAGCAACGGCAAGGGCTTCGAAGGCGCACTCGCTTACGCGATTGCCGACCAGCTTGGTTTCAACAAGTCGCAGGTGGAATGGGCCACGATCCCGTTCAACGTTTCGTTTGCCCCGGGTGAGAAGAAGTTCGACTTCGACCTCAACCAGATTTCGATTACGCCCAAGCGGGCACAGAACGTCGACTTCTCGTCGCCGTACTACGTCGCCGACCAGGGTGTGATGGTGAAAAAGGGATCCGATCTGGACGGCATCACCAGCCTCGATGAACTCAAGGACGCGACCATTGGCGTCCAGCTGGGAACCACCGCTTACGACGCGGTCCTGGAACAGATTGACCCGTCCAGCTCACCGAAGGTATTCGACAACTCGAACGATGTTGTCAGCGCCTTCCAGCAGGATCAGGTCGATGCTGTTGTGGTCGACCTGCCACAGGCGATCTACCTGCGTGACGCCGTCGTCGATGGCGCCGTCGTCGCCGGCCAGTTCGACGATCCGGCCGGAGACGAATGGGGAGCATTGCTCGGCAAGGATTCCGATCTGACCGCCTGCGTCGATCAGGCGATCGCGACCCTCAAAGAAGACGGTTCGCTCGACGAGATCACCAAGCAGTGGATGAGTAACTCGGCCAAGGCGCCGGAACTCAGCTAGGGCCGCATCACATCTGAAGTAGCTGCAGCAGCGCCCGGCGAACGCCAGGCCGCCCGCGAGAAGGCCCGAAAGGCCCGATCGCGGCGCGGCCAGGCGATCACCGTTATTTCCTCCGTCGTGATTATCGGCGGTTTGTTTGCGATCGTCCTGACCAGTTCCGGCTGGCCGGTGGTTCAGGAGCGGTTCTTTTCACCGGATGCGTTCCGGACATCTTTTCCTGAAGTAGCCAAAGGCTTCTGGCTTGACATCAAAATGTTCCTGGTGATCGAGGTTGCGGTACTGATTCTGGGCCTGGCCATCGCCCTGGTCAGGACCACCCGCAACGCGGCCCTGTTTCCGGTCCGGGCGCTTGCTGCCGTCTATTGCGATGTTTTCCGTGGTGTGCCGGTAGTCATCCTGATCTACCTGTTCGGTTTCGGGATTCCGGCACTTGAACTTTCCGGTGTGCCCAAGGACCCGATCCTGCTGGCCGGCATCGCCCTTACCCTCGCTTACAGCGCTTACGTGGCGGAGGTTTACCGGGCCGGGATCGCGTCGGTCCACCAGACTCAGACTGACGCGGCACTGGCGGTTGGCCTGACCCGGATCCAGGCGTTGCGGCACGTAGTCCTGCCCCAGGCGATCCGCCGGGTCCGTCCACCGATCCTCAACGATTTCATTTCCCTCCAGAAAGACGTCGCCCTGGTTTCGATCCTCGGCATTCTCGAGGCATTCAAGATCGCCCAGATCGAGACCAACCGGGACTTCAACTACACGCCGTTGATCGCCGCCGCCCTGCTTTACCTGCTGGTGACCATCCCGATGGCCCGTATCCTCGATCACATCACTGCGAAGGGGGAGATCAACTCGTGAGCGGTCCGGTGCTTCAGGCAATTGGTGTAACCAAGGACTTCGGTGACCGGCACGTTCTCGGCGGAATCGACCTTTCGGTGGATGAACATGAGGCGATCGCCCTGATCGGAGCTTCCGGCTCCGGCAAATCGACCTTGCTTCGATGTATCTCCCTGCTTACCGAAATCGATGACGGTGACATTTTCCTCGATGGCAGCGTGATCACCGATCCGTCGGTTGATCCGGTGGCGGTCAGGCGGAAGCTGGGCGTGGTCTTCCAGGCCTACAACCTGTTCCCGCACATGACAGTTCTCCAGAACGTCACCCTGGGTGCGGTAAAGGCCCAGAAGGTCGAGCGCAAGGAAGCGGCGGAGAGGGGGAGGGCGCTGCTCGATCGTTTCGGTCTCGGCGGCCGGGAAGATGATCGTCCTGACGAGCTTTCAGGTGGCCAGCAGCAGCGGGTGGCCCTGGCCCGGGCTTTCGCCACCCATCCACGCCTGATGCTGCTGGACGAAGTGACCAGCGCACTTGATCCGGAGCTGGTCGGGGACGTGCTCGAGGTGGTTCGCGAACTCAAGAAGGAGGGGATGACCATGATCATCGCCACCCATGAAATGAGTTTCGCCCGGGAGGTGGCTGACACTGTCGCATTCCTCCATGAAGGCAGGATTCTCGAAACTGGAACCCCGGCCGAAGTCCTGGCCGAACCGAAAGCGCCCGAAACCCAGAAGTTCCTGAGACGCCTGCTCGCCGCCGGCCGGATCTAGAAGACGGACGACCGGGTCGACT
>JBAUOE010000109.1:0-10823 GCA_049579585.1 Solirubrobacterales bacterium
GAAAGATGGATATGGATCGGCAGTTCGCGCTGTCGGGCAGTGTCAACCGCAAACTCGAGGCTTTCGGTGGCCACCGTGTAAATCGAATGCGGAGCGACCGCAGCGTCCACCCTCGAACCGAACCCGGCGAGGGCATCGAGCTGGGACAGGACCGTTTCGTTACGGCCTTCAAGCCCGGCATCCCCCTGCGGGTCGATCATCGGCGGGCCGAGCACAGCCCTCAGTCCGGAATCGACCACGGCCCGGGCAACGGCCTCGGGCTGCCAGTACATGTCCCAGAATTTCGAAGTCCCGGTCCGGATCATTTCGAGGCAGGCGAGACGGGTGCCCCAATAAGCGTCGTCAGGATCAAGGTTCGCTTCAACTGGCCAGATCGCTTCCTGCAACCAGCGCATTAGCGGCAGGTCGTCGCCGTGGCCGCGAAAGAGGGTCATTGCTGCATGGGTATGACCGTTGATCAGCGGGGGAACGAGAATCGAACCATCCGCGTCGAAAACTGACTCCCCGTCCATGACATTCACCTCGGGTCCGATTTCACTGATCACACCAGCCTCGGCCCTCAGCCCGCCCTTTTTGCCATCAATCGATGCGTTAACTACACAGAGATCGCCGCCACCCGGAGTCAAGAGACAGTCACCTGCCGACGTTTCTGTCGTTTCTGACGGAGGAACTCAAGGCTGCCGAAGAAGGGAGCCACACAGCCCAGCAGGGCGATCGCGACTGCGAGCCGCAGGTTGATCACCCGCAGGTGGACGGCGACGACGCTGACCAGCGACATGCCGATCCACAACACCCCGTGGGAGAGTCCGAGAATGAAGGTGATCGGCTGCGGCCCGTCCAGGATGAAGGCACAGACCAAAAGCCCGACGTAGATGACCGAATGGGTGAGGCTCACGGCCTCCATCCGGTCGAAAGTGACTACATCGGTGAATCTCTTGCCGAAACTCCCCTCAGGGAGCGTGGCCGGCGACGGATTCGAGTTGTGAGTTTGCGGAACGGGGGACACCAGTTCGCAAGCTTCTCACGCCGAACCGGGCGCGTGTCACTTCGGCTGCCGCAAGAGTCGCGGCGGTAAGGGTCAAGGACAGGACATTGTCGGCACCGAGCAGCAGTGATCCGGTGAGCACAGCGGCGGCAACGACCTTCGGGGTGCGGGGCGAAATGGCGACCTTCGCCATCGGGGTCTTGTTCGTCGTTTCCATGGCCACAAGCTAAAAGCCGCCGCCAGGGAGGAGGTTGCCATCCGGTGAAACTGCCGTGACCGAAATGTGAACGCCAGATTCAGGACGGCGAGAGATTCAGGATCTCGCCGTGACGCTTCCGCTCAGGAAATCAGGCCGGTCAGGGTCAACATCGACTGGTCCAGATCCGCTTTGAGGCCTTGGGGGAGTTCATACCCGGCCAGAACCTCCAGGTCGTCCTGCCAGGCAGGGATGCGCTGGCCGAGGTTGAGTTCTTCCGGACTGCTTCCTGACTCCAGCATGGTGATCATCTGCCTGAACCCATCGAGCCGGTCGGCAGCGAGGATAAGGCGGGCGCGCGACCCGTCTGCCAGCGCGCGGCGGCGTCGGTCGAGGCGCCGCTCCTGCGGATCGGTGATCGCCGGGTCATCACTCAGGACATCCACCAGGTTCCGGATTACCGGACCGAAATCACGCTCGATGTCGTCGGCTCCGGTCGCGGACTTCTCAAGAGTGTCATGGAGGTAGGCAGCGCAGACAGCCACATCGTCGCCTCCGTAACTCGCGACCACGCAAGCGACATTCGCCGGATGGTTGATGAACGGTGCGGTCGAGCCGAACTTGCCAGGGGTGTCCTGATGGGCGTCCCTCGCGAATTCGTAGGCGGCCGCCGGACGATGAAGCGGTTCGGCATCGGCTTTGCGATCGGGATGATCGCGATTCACGAAACGCTCGGCACCCTGGCGAAGCTGTGGATCCCCCATGAGGCTGTTGAAACGTTCGGCTTCGATTTCGAGGCCCCGTTCGAGCGGCTCGCCATAGCCGCGCATGGCGGCTTCGAGGTCCGTTCGCAGGGCCGGCTGTGGCAGGGCCGCAATCTGATGAGCAAGCGCTACGGCTTCTTCGACACACCGGCCACTCGGCGCGATCCGGTTCACCAGGCCGATACGGGTGGCTTCCTCGGTGCCGATCACCCGGCCGGTGATGATCAGATCCAGGGCTGCACCCATGCCAACCAGGCGCGGCAGGCGCTGCGTGCCGCCGTCGCCGAGTCCGACATTCCAGCGTCGGCAAGTCACCCCGAACGATGCGTGCTGGTCGGCGACCCGCATGTGGGCAAAGCAGGCCCATTCAAGGCCGCCTGCGTAGGCCGCTCCGTTGACCGCGGCGATCACCGGCTTGTGGATGTCGGCCCAGCGGGTCGGACCGATATTGCCTTCCGCCGGAATCCGCGGATCGCCGCCGCCAGCCAGATCAAAAAGCGGCTCGACAGCAGGTTCGTCCTGATACATCGCGGCAACGGAATGAAGATCCGCGCCAGCACAGAATGCCTCGGTTCCGGCCCCGGTAATAACCAAAACCGTTGCGTCATCGTCATCACGGAACCGTCCGATGGCTTCGAACAGGCCCCGTGATTCAACCGGGCCGATCGCGTTCATCCGCTCCGGCCGGTTGATGGTCAGGAGCTTCACGCCATCCGGGCCGAGGTCTTCCCAGAGGATCGTTTCGGGAAGTGAGTTCCCGTTCACTCGGTCGGAATCGTCGTTTCGGTAGTCCCGGTTGGCGGGACGGGCTCCGGCAGCGTGGTACCGGTTTCCGGAATCAGCGTTGCCGGGTCGGCCGTAGTCACGCCGGATGCAGCCTCAAGGGCTTCGACCCGGGTCTGTAGTGCGGTGATCCGATCCCCGTCGCTGTTCTTCGTGATCGCGATATACATCGCGGCAGCACCAACGCCTACCGCCAGGCAAGTGAGTACCAGAGCGATGATCGAGCGTTTCTTCAGTGATCGATCGAGTTCATTGAGCCAACCGCGCTGGCCATCCAGACGGGTCGAAATATCGCCTGGCGGCCGGGGCGGAACCGGCTGCTGCGGACGTGGCGTCGGGGTTCGCTGCGGTCCCGAGCCGGCCTGCGGAGGGCGCGGGGGGACCGTTCCGGGTCTCGGCGGATTGCTCATCCACGGCAATCTACTCGCCCCGGAGCATCGAAGTTCAATACCTTTCCACTTACACGAATCGGCCCGCGTCTCCGCCCGAGACACTTTCCCCGGCCGAAAATGACCTAAGGAGATTCACTCGCATGCCTGAAGCAGTGATCGTGGACACAGTCCGCACCCCGATTGGCCGCGCCTTCAAGGGCTCGCTCGCCTCGCTTCGTCCGGATGACACCGGTGCTTACGTAATCGACCAGCTCCTCGAGCGCAACCCCGGCGTGGATCCCGCCACCGTAGAAGAAGTTTTCTGTGGCGTTGGTATGCCCCAGGGCAAGCAGGCCTACAACCTGGCCCGCATCCTCGTTCTGCTTTCCGACAAGCTGACCCAGGCCACCACTGGTGTCACCGTGTCGCGTTACTGCGCCTCGAGCCTCGACGCGATCCGTCACGCCTCGAACGCCGTCAAGAACGGTGAAGGTGACATTTACATCGCCGCCGGAGTCGAGTTCGTAAGCTCGTTCAACGAGCGTTCCGAAATCGCCGGTTCCCGGGCCGCAGGCCAGGAAGACCAGAGCGAGTACCTGATCGGCAACGACGGTACGCCCAACGCTTACATCGACATGGGCATCACCGCCGTCAACGTCGCCAAGAAGTACGGCGTCAGCCGCGACGCGATGGACGACTACGCCCTGCGTTCGCAGCACCTCGCCGTGGCTTCGCAGGAATCCGGTTTCTTCGATCGTGAGATCGTCCCGGTAACCCTGGCTGACGGCACCGTTGTCTCGAAGGATGACGGTCCCCGCGCCGACAAGGGCGACATGCGCGAGAAGCTCGGTTCGCTGCCGGACGCTTTCGGCGAAGGCGGCGTAACTGCCGGCAACTCCTGCCCGCTGAACGACGGTGCTGCCGCCGTTCTGATCATGAGCGACACCAAGGCCAAGGAACTCGGTCTTACCCCGCGTGCCCGCATCGTCACTTCGGCCACCGCCGGAAACGAGCCGGAACTGATGGGTGTCGCCCCGATCAACGCTCTCAAGAAGCTGCTTGATCGCGCCGGCATGTCCGTCAACGACATCGACACGGTTGAGCTGAACGAAGCGTTCGCCGCCCAGGTGATCCCGATCTCGGAAGAAGTCGGAATCCCGATGGACAAGCTCAACACCCACGGTGGAGCGATCGCTCTCGGTCACCCCTTCGGCATGACCGGAGCCCGCATCATGGGAACCCTGCTCAACGTCATGGAAACCGATGACCATCAGTTCGGCATCGAGACCATGTGCGTCGCCGGTGGACAGGGCGAAGCAATGCTGGTCGAGCGCCTCAAGTAGACGCTGCCGCGTCGCTGACGCTGTGAGCTCCGCAACGGCCGCCCCTTTGGGCGGCCGTTGCTTTTGCAGGGGTGGGAGCGAGCGGCGTGAAAATAAGGGCGGCGCTGCGACCGGCAGTTGCGCCTGACGGCGAAATTGCCTCCTCGCGCCGCTGCGTTGTATGCGCGCCTGGCTTCGTCAGTCGCTTGCGGGTTCGGGAACGCACATGAGTGCGCCCCTTTCTCCCGCTTCGCCCGTTCCTTGCCAGGCGCGCCTACAACGGGCCCGGTGCACCACTCTTAGGCGCGGGGTACGGCCGAGTCGCGGAGGCTTTTGGTTAATGGGAAAACCGAAGATGACCAGCGCGTAAGGCCGAGTTTTGACAGCTGGTCGCTTTGCTCCGCGCTTCGCGCGTGGGGTGGCTCGGGACGGGAGCCGGTTGGTTGTCCCTGAGGTCCGGGTCGGTTTTGCCGTTGGTCTTGCGGTGAAGTCGACCCGGAACATGTGGCTGGACCTGGCGGGATCGCTTCGGGTCGGTTTTGCCGCTCAGTTCGCGGTGAAACCGACCCGGAACGATGTGGCTGGGTGGGTGATTGGGTTCTGGCTCGGTTCTTGTTGTTATTTCCGAAATATCTGTTCCAGAACCTTTTGTTCCGCGCTTCGCGGGCTGGCCCTTCTGACTCAGGCCGCCGTGATCTCGTCCGCGATCAATCGGGCGAGGGCCATCGATGAGGTGGCCGCGGGGGAGGGGGCGTTTCGTACGTGGATTGCGTCGGGTGTGCGTTCGATCAGGAAGTCTTCGATCAGCTTGCCGTCGCGACCGAGGGCCTGGGCCCGGATGCCGGACGGGCCCGGTTCCACGTCGTCCGTTTCGAGGCCGGGGATCAGGCGGCGGGCTTCTTCGACCAGGGCTTTCGGGCTGAAGGAATGCCGGACCTCGTTCAGGGTCGCCCCGGGATGGCGGGCGACCAGTCGCCAGGTGCCTGGCCAGGTGACTGTCGAAAGCAGGTCCTTCGGCCGGACCCGGCTGAGGCGATAGGCATCACGGGCGCCGACCAGCATCGCGGTTGGTCCGATCAGCAGTGACCCGTCGAATCCGCGGGTGAAATGGGCCCCGAGGAACGGAAGGTCCGGATCGGGAACGGGGTAGACGTTGCCGCTGACCAGGTTCTCTCGGCCAGCCCGGACCCGCAGGTAACCACCACGGACCGGCACGATCCTCGGGACCGCTTCACCACCGGCCATCCGCGCCAGTCGGTCGGAATGAAGTCCGCCACAGAAGACGGCGCGGGTGGCGAAAGTACTGCCAAGGGCCGTCTCGATCGCCAGGCGGTCGGGTCCGGTTCCGTGACCTGACCGGACCGCGGTCACTTTCGCTCCGAGATGAACGGAGCCACCGGCCCTTTCCAGATCGGCGGCGAAAGAACCGGCAACGAGACTGAAATCGACAACGCCGGTATTGGGGGAGTGAAGGGCGGAGATCCCGGCCGCGTTCGGTTCGACCTCCCGAATCCGGTCTTCCGGGATCCTTTCCAGGCCGGGCACGCCGTTGGCCACGCCGCGCCTTTCGAGCCGGTCCAGCCGCGCCACCTCTTCTTCCGAAGTGGCGACGATCAACTTGCCCTTGCGCTGCCACGGAATGCTGTGCTCATCGCAGTACGCAATCAGTTCGGCAGCGCCTTCGACGCACAGCTTCGCCCGCAAAGATCCGGGTTCGTAGTAGACCCCGGCATGGATCACCCCGCTCGAATGTGACGTCTGATGGGCCGCCAACTGGTTCTCCGCTTCAAGGACAGCAAGCGTCGCTCCCGGGTTGCGGGAGAGGACCTCGCGGGCAACAGCGAGGCCGAGGATGCCAGCGCCCACCACCGCGAAATCGACCTGCGGTGGTGGGGGCTGAAAGCGGTCCATGACCGCAGTATGCCGTCAGGCGGCTGCTTCTTCTGCCGTTTCCTGCTTGACCTGACCGACCAGCTCTTCGAGTTCGGTCAGGAGGCTGGCCACTTCTTCGCGGGCCTTGTCGTCGGTTATCTGGCCGTCCGCACCGAGCTTCTCGTTGATTTTGCCGATGGCGACTTCACGCTCGACCGTCGGGGAACCGGTGATCGTGAACGCCTTGCGGATCTGCTGGTTGGCCCAGAGGCCACCGAACGGCATCGGGCTGGAAGAGATGATCGCGGCAGGCAGGCCAGCCAGGGCGGAAGACCCGTGTGGCCGTGAACCCCAGTCGATGGCGTTCTTGAGCGCGCCCGGTGCCGAAGCGTTGTATTCCGGGGTGACGATCAGGAGCGCATCGCTGTCGTTCAGCTTGCGGTTCAGGTCGACCACGCCGGCCGGGAGCCGGTCGGGCTCGAGGTCCTGGTTGAACCCGGGAATCGAATCGAGAGCGTCGTACAGCTCGACCTCAACCCCTTCCGGGGCGAGGTCAGCTGCGGCCGCTGCCAGTCGCGATGAGAAAGCGCCTTTGCGCAGCGAACCGTGGATGGCGAGGACTTTCATGACTTGACCGCTTCGACCGTGAGCACTATGCGGACCTTTTCGGCGACGACGGCGGCGCCACTGTCCAGGGCTGCGCCCCAGGAGATGCCGTAGTCGTTGCGGTTTACGAGTCCGTCAGCCTTGAGGCTGAGCACGGAGTTGCCGTCCATACCGACTCCGGCGCCTTCGACTTCGACGTCAAGCACGACCTGGTTGGTTACGCCGCGCAGGGTGAGGTCGCCGGTGACTTTGTAGTTCTCGCCGTCAACCTTTTCGACGCTGGTCGAGGTGTACCGGCCCTGCGGGTACTGCTCGGCGTCGAAGAAGTCTGCGCTGAGCAGGTGGCCGGTGAGCTGCTCTTCCGGAACCTTGACGCTGGCGATCTCGATCGAGCCATCAACTTTTTCGATGCCGTTCTCACCAACGGTCACGGTTCCGGCGAAGCCGCCGAAGCTTCCGCGGAAAGTGGAGATGCCGAGGTGCTTGACTTCGAATCCGACCTGGGTGTGGACGGTGTCGACTCCGTAGGCGCCGGTTTCGATGCTTACTGCCTGTGCTGTGGTGCTCATTTGTGATCCCTTCGATGACTGATTTCAAATGTTGACTAAGAACTAATTGACTAAGCAACTGTCCTGAAATCAACCATAACAGATTTAGTTGCGGTGTCAACTACATCCGCTACAATGTTCCCTATGGCACAAACGACTTCCACTCCGGCAAAGAACCCGACGGCAGAAAGTGCGGCTTATGTATCCGCATGGCAGGCCGTTCGTAACGCCCACCGGACAGTTGTCGAGCGGATCGAAATCGACCTTTCCGAGGCTGGTCTGCCGCCGCTCGCTTTCTACGACGTGCTGGCCAAGCTTGAGCTTTCGGCCGCACCACTGCGCCCGAAAGACATGCTCTGCCAGGTCGATGTCACCAAATCAGGCCTGACCCGTCTGCTCGACCGGATCGAGAAAGCCGGACTGGTCGAACGCAGCTACTGCCCCTCCGACCGGCGCGGGACCTTCCTCTCGATCACCAAAGAAGGCCGGAAGACACTCGGTCGCATGAAGCCAATTCGCAACGCGGTATTCGAAGAGCACTTCACAGCGAACCTCACAACAGAAGAAGCCGTGCTGCTCGCTGACATGCTGGGCCGTGTCGCCGGCAGCGCCGTCAGCGAACTCGAATCCCGCAGCGACTGCGAAGTCTGAAGGCCGCTACTTCTCGAGCGGAGGAATCGCTTCGGGGTCCGGCGCTTCCCAACTCTGGATGATCGGCAGGCGCCACATCAGGGCGGCGGCAACCAGGCCCAGTGCGGCGGCAAGCATCGCGATGAACCACTGGTCGGCACTCATCATCTCCATCTCGAAGAACTCTCTGACCGGAGTCACCGCGAGGATGCCTGCAAAAAGTGCTCCCAGGCCGGCGATCATCGCCAGCATGTAGCTCTGAATAGCAATGTGTTCCCGGCCCGGACCCCGTTCGAGCAGCAGAATGAAACAGAGGCCGAGAATGATCAACGTTGTCGTCGCCGCGGTCCGCCCATCCTCGAGCGATCCGCCGAAAACGCCATCGACCAGAAGGAAGGACAGGATCGATGCCAGAGCTGTAGCGAGCCCCGCCGGAACCGCAAAGGCGCCAAGTGAGCGCAGCAGACGCCCCCGGTAGAGCGGACCGTCAGAGGGAGCCAACGCCAGCACGAACGAAGGGATGCCGATAGTCAGGAAGGCGGCCAGGGTCAGGTGCCTCGGCAGGAACGGAAAAGCAAAGCCCGGAACGGAAACCAGCAGGATCAGGGCGGCCGCGTAAACAGACTTGGTCAGGTAGAGACGCCCCAGGCGGTGAATGTTCCGCGCGATCCGGCGGCCTTCGGCGATCGCTTCCGGCAGGCGACTGAACTCATCTTCCAGCAGCACCACGTCGGCGACGCTCTTGGTGACCTGGCTGCCTGATCCCATCGCTACGGCCATGCGGGCGCTCTTCAGGGCGGGAACGTCGTTGACTCCGTCCCCGATCATTGCGGTATACGCGCCGGACTCGGAAAGCGCCGTGACCAGGGCCTTCTTCTGTTCCGGACGGATCCGGCAGAAAATGGTGTTGTCGCGCGCCTGCGCGGTCAGCACCTCGGGGTCCTCGGAAAGCTGGGTGCCCTCAATGACCCCGGCATCCACCGAGATCCCGACCGCCTGGGCGACCGAAGTCACGGTTGCCCGCGCATCACCCGAGATCAGTTTCAGGGCGACATCTTCGCTGCGCATCAACTCCAGGGTTTCGGTCACACCTGGCCGCAGGTTTTCCTCCAGCACAACCAGGGCGATCGGCTCAAGACCTTCCGGGTGGCCATTGGAAGCATCCGCCGGCAGCGGCAATTTTGTCTGGCTGAGGGCGACCACCCGACGGCCGGCAGCGGTCTCGGTTTCCAGACGGGCCGACATCGTTTCGTTGAGTGAAAGGGCTCCCGACTCGATCATCAGGTCCGGTGCCCCGAGAACCAGGCTCACTGGCCCGGAACCATCGTCGAGGGTCAGTCCGCTCCATTTCCACTCCGAGGAGAAAGTGATTTCGTCAGTCACCCGCTCGGCATCGCCCGGGAACCCCTGGGCGATCGCTTCGAGAGTCTGGTTACGCTCACCGGCACTCGCCGCAAAACGGCCCAGTTCGCGCTCCGCCAGCCGGGAGTCGGTCACGTATGCCGGTTCGATGCCGACCAGGGAAAGATTGCCGTCAGTCAGAGTGCCGGTCTTGTCGACGCAGATCGTGTCGACCGAAGCGAGCGATTCGGTGGCACTCATCTGCTGGATCAAGGTCTGTCGTTTGGCCAGTTTCACCGCGGCCACAGCGAAGGTCACGCTCATCAGCAGGACGAGGCCTTCCGGAATCAGCGTGATCAGGCCGGCGGTGGCGGTCTGGGCGGCCTCGACTATCGGCACTTTGCGCAGGTAAAGGGAACCGATCAGCAGGATGGCCAGGGGGATCAGCACCTGGGTGCAAACGACGATTACCCGGTTGACTTCCTTTTCCAGCGGGGACGGCGGGTGGCGGAATGCTTTTGCTTCGCCGGCGATGCGTCCCGCGTAGCTCTCTTCGCGGACCGCAGTCACTTCGAAATATCCGGAGCCCGAAAGCACGAAGGAACTCGACAGGACTTCGTCACCGGAATCCTTGCCGATGCCATCAGATTCACCGGTCAGGCTCGATTCGTCGACGGTCAGTCCCCGCGAAGAAAGAATGAGTCCGTCCGCTACCAATTGGTCACCCGGCACGATCCGCACCGTGTCCCCCGGCACGATTTCGTCAGCCAGAAGTTCGATTTCTTGTCCATCACGGATCACTCCGGCCCTCGGCGCAACCAGGATGGCGAGCCGGTCCAGAGTTTCTTTCGCCTTCATTTCCTGACGAATGCCGATCCAGGAATTGATGATCGCTATCAGGCCGAAGATCGCATCCGCAAAGAGTCCGAGCGACAGGATCAGGATGAAAAAGATGCCGATGATCAGGTTGAAGAGCGTGAATACGTTGCCGGCAACGATGCTCGAGGTCGACCGTGATGAATGCGGCGGCGCAGGGCCCAGTTCGTGGAGCCGGTGGGCGGCTTCTTCCGAACTCAGCCCATGCCCGATTTCCGGGAGCACTCGTGTTTCGGTATCGGCCACGGCTGGATTGTGACTTGTTTGACCCGGCCCCGTCACTGCGCGAGTATCGGTCGGGAGAGCCAGGTCGCATTCACGAAGAGGAAGGACTGGTCATGGATCTATCCGGCGATGGTGGTGCAGCGATGGAGGACCTGCGCCAGTGCGAAGCAGATCTGAAGGCATATGGCGATGCGCGTGGCCTTGTACTCAGGCTCGACCCCGCATATCCGGGCGCCCCTGAACCCGAGAACCAACCCGGTCCGATCAAGCACTGCGTCTGGTCGCTGATCGGCGAGATGCCCGG
>JBAUOE010000110.1:0-16765 GCA_049579585.1 Solirubrobacterales bacterium
CCTTGATGATCTCGTTGCTCACGCCCTGAAGCTCGTCGGGATTCGTGCCCAGGGTGATCTCGACGTCCTGCGCGACCTTGCGGTTTTTGACACCGGCGGCGTTGGGGCCGACATTTCCGATAGCTCGTCCCACGGAGGATTCGTCCTGTGAAATTCCAGTCGGCACTGGAACTTTGTCGGAGAAGGTGGGGCCTTCGCCGCTTTCCTGTGGTGAGGCAGCCGTTGAGGAGGCACTGTCGGATGTGCTTTGGGCGCTGAAATCCGGGGAAGTGTCATCCGAGGTTGAACTTCCGCCCTGATTGAGGCCAACCCCGACCGCCACGACTACCAGCAGCACTGTGGCCAGTCCGGCGGCGGCTGGAAGCATGTTCTCGAAGAGGTTGGCCAGACGATGACGAGCGGGATCGAAGAAGCCGGTCCGGGAGTTCCCCCAGGAATCAGCCGACCATTCCTTCGGGAAATGATCGGCCACGGCGGTATCGAGCTTTTCGGTGAACCCGGCGCTGGGCTGCGGGCGATTTGCTTCGAGTGCTTCTGCCAGATCGGCGAATTCGTTGAGATCAGACATTTTCTGCCTCCTGACAGGCTTGGCGGAGTTTCGTCATCGACCGGTGGATCCGGGTGCCGACGTTGCTGGGGGAGATGCCGGTCGTTTCGGCGATCTCGACGTTGGTGAGGCCGGCAAAGAACTTGAGGGAAATCAACTCGCGGTCGGCTCCGGGCAGGGTGCCGAGCGCCTGGGTGACCCGCTGCTCACGCTCAAGATCGGCCCCGGGTTCGACGGACTCTGGAGCCGCCGGATCGTGGGTGAGGGGTGCTTCGTGTTTACGCCGTCGCAATTCGTCGAGCGCGGCGTTGCGGGCAATTCCGAAAAGCCAGCCGCGGGCGCTGCCGCGCTCAGGGTCAAAACGGTCCCATTTGCGGTATGCCCGTTCGAATGCGAGGGCGGTCACGTCTTCGGCGGCGACCCGGTCCCGCAGCAAGCCGGCGACGTAGGCGTAGATGTCGTCTCGGCTCGATCGGTAAACGTCCTCGAAGGTCTGGGCCCGGGGGGCGGTTTCAGCTTTCGAGGGTTCAAGCATCACGTTCATATCTCTACTACGGATCGGCTGCGATTCCGTCACAGAATGTTTTCTGCGGGTCTGGCTGCCGGGCCAGGGGCGGGGATTCGGGTGACATGCATCACCTAAGCAAAGGTTCCTCTTGTAAAACAGTTGCGAAAGTGGAAGTATCTCGGGATGGCTTCGGCTGACAACACCAACAAAGGCCCGCTCGCCGACCTCGACGTTGCCGAAGAGGTTCGCGAAACCGCCGTGAGGGTAGGAGTGCTCTTTCGCCACCTGCTCTCCTACAGCGACGGTGGTCAGGCCCTGCGCGACATCGACGAGCGCGGCCTCACCTTCGTCCAGTTCAAGACGCTGATGAACCTGTCAGTCGCCAACCCCGACGAGCCGCCTTACCTCCAGGAACTCTCGGAACGTCTCGGCGTCTCGATGCCATCACTAAGCCGTGCGGTCGACGGCCTGGTCCGCAAGGACCTCGTCACCCGGGCCGAAGACCCCGACGACCGCCGCCGCCGCCGCATCAACCTCACCGAAGCCGGCAGCGAGATCTGCAACCGGTTCTTCCAGAGCCGGGCTTCAAGCGTCATCCAGTTCGCGAACAGCCTCGACGACGAACAGCGCAGCGCCCTCGACTCCGCAATCGGCTTGTTGCTCGACCGCGAAGACATCGCCCCGATCTACGAACAGTTCGAACAGGGAGTCACCCGCAAATGAGCCGATACCAGCACCTGATCACCGACGAAAACCGCAAATGGTGGACCCTCGGCGCGATGTGCCTGGCCCTGTTCATGGTCATGCTCGACAACACCGTCGTCAACGTGGCCCTGCCATCGATCCAGCGTGACCTCGGAACCTCGATTTCCGGACTCGAATGGATAGTCAACGGTTACACGCTCTCCTTCGCCGTGCTGCTCGCCGTCGGTGGACGCATGGGCGACATCTTCGGCCGGCGAAAGATGTTCGTCATCGGAGTGATCATCTTCACCTTCGCTTCGACCACCGCTGGCTTCGCGCCAACCGACACCGCCCTGGTCGTCAGCCGCGTGATCCAGGGGATCGGCGCCGCCTTCATGATGCCCGGCACCCTCTCAATAATCACCGACGCCTTCCCGGCCCACGAACGCGGAAAAGCGATCGGGACCTGGGCCGGTGTTTCCGCCCTGGCCCTCGCGGTCGGACCGGTACTCGGTGGATTCCTCACCGAACAGGTCTCCTGGCGGGCGATCTTCTACATCAACCTGCCGGTCGGCGTCCTGGCCGTCCTCGCTGCGCTCTTCGTGGTCCGCGAATCCCGCGATACCACCGTCGGCCGCCAGGTCGACGTGCTCGGCGTCGGAATCCTCACCGTCGGCCTGACCGCCCTCGTCCTCGCCCTGATCGAAGGCAACAGCTGGGGCTGGGGGTCGCCGGCCGTAATTGGCCTGGTCGCGCTTTCAGTAGTCATGCTGGTCACTTTCGTTGCGGCTGAACTGCGGGTCAGAGCCCCGATCATCGAATTCTCGCTCTTCAAGAGCCGCAACTTCATCGGATCGGTGATCGTTGCGTTCATCATCTCCTTCGCGATGATGGGGGTCTTTTTCTTCCTCGCCCTCTACATGCAGAACATCCTCGGCTACTCGGCCCTGGAAGCCGGAGTCAGATTCCTGCCGACGACCCTCGTGATCATGGTGCTTTCGCCGCTGTCGGGAAGGCTCTCCGACCGGATCGGCCCACGCTGGCCGATCGTGTCCGGAATGGCTCTGATCGCACTCTCGCTCTACCTGTTCTCAACGATCGAAGTCGGAACCACATTCTCCGGCCTGCTCCCCAGCTTCATCCTGCTCGGCGCCGGCATAGGCCTGACCATGTCGCCAATGTCGACCGCGGCCATGAACGCCGTCAACAAAACCAAAGCCGGCGTGGCCTCCGGGGTGCTCTCCATGTTCCGCATGGTCGGTGGCACCTTCGGCGTGGCCGCACTCGGCGCCCTGTTCCAGAATCAGGCCCAGGTAAAGATCGACCAGGACCTCGCCAACTCCGGGCTTTCGGCCGCCCAGAAATCCGACTTTGCCCACCAGCTAACCGGAGGAACCCCACAGCTCGACGGAGTGCCGGCCGGCAAAGCCGCGCAGCTCGTCCAGACCGGGCACGAGGCCTTCGTTTACGGACTCAGCCACGCGATGGTCCTCTCGGTCGGGATCGCCGTGATCGGGGTTCTGATCGCCTTCCTGCTCATTCGCGACCACGGTGAATCGATGGACGAAGAAACCGAGCTTGTCTCAGCAACCGCGTCTGGCGCGGCGCCAGTCACCTGACCCGCCATATCCGACCCTCGATCCGGCTATCCTTTGATGCTGCCCCTGTTCAGGGCCAATCAGCCAAGGAGAACTTTCGTGCGTTCCACATCACTTCCTGAATCGCCAAGCCGCCTGCGTCTTACCATCGTTTCGCTGGTCGCTGCCGTTCTCGGGGCCCTCGCCCTGACTGCCGTTCCAGCAACCGCGGCAACCACCAAGGCGGCGAAAACGAAAGTCAATCCCGCAAAAGTAAAGGTCAAGCCTTTCGGGCTGAACAAAGGCCGCGCCAAGATCATGAGCACGATCACCGCCGGCGGCAACATAAAGCCCTACCGCAAAAATCAGCGGGTCCGGGTCTGGTTCTTCCACAACGGCAAGAAATACGTCAACCGCAGCGTCAAAGTCAAAAAAGGCAAAGGCAACTACGGCACCTTCCGGTCGAGCATCATCACCAAGGAAGGTGGCAAGTACGCAGTCCAGGCCAAGTACTTCGGCAAAGGCGGAAAGGATCCGGTCGGGCGAAACAGCACCGTCCGCAAATCCTGGAAAGTTTCTTTCGTCTCGCTCTCCCACGGTGAGTGCTCAAGGGTCGTCCAGGGTTTCCGGCAGGCACTGAACGATCTCGCCATGGTTCCGGGCGACAGCAAATGCTTCGACGGAAAGATGGATCGCGCCGTTCTCGCCTACCGCAAACTGAACGACCTGACCCGCAACTCACAGGCCTCGAAAACGATCGTCAAGCGTGTCTTCAACCGGGTCGGTGGTTACCGGGTTCGCAAGCCAGAACTGGGTGATCACATGGAAGCCCCGCTCTCCAAACAGGTGATCGTGTTCTCCAAGGGCAAAAAGCCATACGCGATCTTCCCGACCGCTTCGGGCGCCCCGGCCACACCGACAATTCTCGGCACCTGGAGCTTCTACCGCAAGGATGCCGGCTACAACGAGCTCGGCATGTACTACTCGTCCTACTTCATCCGTGGATACGCAACCCACGGCTACAAGTCGGTGCCGAACTACCCGGCCAGCCACGGCTGCCTGAGAACCTTCATCGCCGATCAGCCAAGGGTCTACAACATCACCCAGATCGGGATGCCGGTCCACACCTACGGTGATGCTTTCCGTTCGAAGAACGGAGCCAAGCCCTTCAGCGGCGGCATCACCCCGCCGGCCGATATCGGCCCCGACCTCGGTCCGACCGGTGGACTCGACCCCTCGGCGTCAGTCAGCGCCGACTGAGCAGAACAAGATCCGAACAAAGGCCGGTCCCGAATACGGACCGGCCTTTTTCATGTCCGGACCAGGGCCGTCCGCATCCGTAGTTTCCCGAAACGAATAGGCGGATTGACCGGAAAAATCAGGCCCAGCGGATTCGTAGCATGACCCCATGAGGTCCCGTCCAGAATGAGCATCGCAATGACTTCCCTTGAACTCGCCCGCTGGCAGTTCGGCATCACGACGCTCTATCACTTCATCTTCGTGCCGCTGACCATCGGACTCGTGTTCTTCACCGCCTGGTTCCAGACCATGTGGTACCGCACCGGAGACGAAAAATGGATGCGTGCCACCCGCTTCTGGGGCAAACTGATGCTGGTCTCTTTCGCGATGGGCGTGGCCACCGGAATCGTTCAGGAATTCCAGTTCGGCATGAACTGGTCCGACTACTCACGGTTCGTCGGCGACATCTTCGGAGCGCCCCTCGCGATGGAAGGCCTCGCCGCATTCTTCGTCGAATCAACCTTCCTCGGCCTCTGGATATTCGGCTGGGGCAGGCTGTCGAAGAAAGTCCACCTGTTCACGATCTGGATGGTTTCGATCTCAACCATCCTGTCGGCCTACTTCATCCTCGCGGCGAACTCCTGGATGCAGCACCCGGTCGGATACAAAATGGTCGACGGCAAAGCCCAGCTGACATCAATCTGGGCGGTGCTGAGCAACAACACAGCGATCTACGCTTTCACTCACACCATCCTTGCCGCGCTCCTGACCGGAGGCATGGTCATCGCCGGCATCTCCGCCTGGCACCTGCTCCGCAAGAACGAGGTGGCAGTTTTCAGTTCGTCGATGAAAGTCGTGCTGCCGGCACTGGCCGCATCAGCAGTTCTGACCATCGGCGTGGGACATTTCAACGGGGTCCTCATGACCGAACAGCAGCCAATGAAAATGGCTGCTGCCGACGCCGTGTTCGAAACCACTGAAGGAGCCGGCCTTTCACTCTTCGCGACCGGTGACATGGAAAGCAACCCGCAGGGCCTCAACCGGAACATCGAGGTCCCCAACCTGCTCTCCTTCGTCATGACCGGCAAACCGATGTCGGAAGTCGAAGGGATCAACAACCTCAACGCCGAGTACCAGGAACGATTCGGCCCGGGTGAATATGCCCCCGTGGTCTGGGTCGCTTACTGGTCCTGGCGGATAATGATCGGCTGCGGCATGCTGCTGGCCCTGTTCGGCCTGGTCGGCTGGTGGCTGATGCGCAAATCCAAACTGGAAGACTCGCCGCTTTTTCTCAAGCTGGCGATCGGCGCATCCGTACTGCCCATCGTGGCCAGTTCAGCCGGCTGGATCTTCACCGAGATGGGTCGTCAGCCCTGGGTCGTATTCGGACTGCTCAAGACCGAATTCGGGGTCTCGCCAACCGTGCCCACCTACGAAGTCCTGATCAGCCTGATCGGTTTCACCCTGCTCTACGGGGTGCTGGCAGTGATCGCCGGCAAGATTTTCTTCAAGTACGCCGGCAAGGGTCCCGCCAAAGAAGGCGACGAAGACCCCGATAAACCACACCTCGGAATGGCCTACTGACATGGAAGATTTCACAACACTTCAGGTTGTCTGGTTCGTCCTGATCTCGGTCCTCTGGATCGGGTACTTCATCCTCGAAGGATTCGATTTCGGAGTCGGGATCCTGATGAAGCTGCTCGGGCGAAACGAAGCCGAAAAGCGGGCGATCCTGCACTCCATCGGCCCGCTCTGGGACGGCAACGAAGTCTGGCTGATCGTTGCCGGCGGAGCTACCTTCGCGGCTTTCCCGGAGTGGTACGCAACCCTGTTCTCCGGGTTCTACCTGGCCCTGTTCGTAATCCTCGTCGCCCTGATCGTGAGAAACGTCGGCTTCGAGTTCTGGGGCAAAGGAACCACCTCCAGATGGCGCAACGGCTGGGAATGGTGCATAGCTATCGGCAGTGCCGTCCCCGCCCTGCTGTGGGGAGTTGCGTGGGCCAACATAATCGGTGGCACACCGATCGACGCCGATGCCGAATTCATCGGCAATTTCTTCGACCTGCTCTCCCCATACGCCCTGTTCGCAGGTCTGGCCTCACTGGCGATCTTCTTCGCCCACGGGGCACTGTTCCTCGAACTGAAAACCGAAGGCGAAATTCGCACAAGGGCCCAGGCGGTCGCGGCCAGCGCAATGCCGGTCGCCACGATCCTCGCGGGTGGATTCCTGATCTGGACCCTGGCCCGACAGGACGTCCTGAACATCCTCACCCTGATCACCGCGCTCGCAGCAGTCGGATGCTTCCTGCTCGCAAGTGCCTACGCCCGCAGCAAACCGGCCCGGGCTTTCGCCGGAACCGCAGCCGGAATCGCGCTCTACTTCACTACACAATTCATCGATCTATTCCCGCACACGATGATTTCCAGCCTCAACTCGGCATACGACATGACCCTCAACTTTTCCAGCTCCTCGAACTACACGCTGGTAGTGATGACCGTCGTCGCGGTCCTGCTCATCCCACTGGTTCTGCTCTACCAGGGGTGGACCTACTGGGTGTTCCGGGCGCGGCTTTCATCCGAGGATTTCGGTGACATCAAAACACCCCTGGATCTGATCGACGCCAGGAAGAAGGAAGGCGACGATGGCACCGGCTCAGACACGGGCACCGGGCGCAAGCCAACGGGCTCGTGAAACCCAGCGCCGATTGGCGCGCACCAGCCGGACCGCCAAAAAACACCTGATCACCACGGTGGCGATCGGGCTGGTCACCACCGTCCTGATAATCGCCCAGGCAACACTTCTCGCCAGCGTGATCGCCGGGGTTTTCATGGACGGCAAATCATTCACCGACGTCCTGCCGCAGCTGGCCTGGCTGGCCGCAATATCGGTCGGACGCGGTGTGGCCGCGGCGGGATTCGAATCATCCGGACGCCTCGGCGCGGCCAAAGTGATGTCAGAACTGCGCGGACGACTCGCCCGACACCTGCTGCTCAAACGGCCGGGCGCACTTCAGGCCGAACAGTCCGGGGAGCTCGTGAACTCGGCGGTCGGCGGGGTGGAAGCGCTCGAAAACTACTTCGCCAAATATCTGCCGCAGGCCGTCCTGGCTGCGATGGTTCCGATCGCGATCCTCGCCTGGGTCGTTCAGTACGACTGGGAAGCAGCCGCGATCCTGGCCGTCACCGCGCCCCTGATCATCCTTTTCATGGTTCTGATCGGATTCCTGACCGAAAGCCGCACCCGTAAACGCTGGCAGCACATGTCACGGCTCAGCGCCCACTTCATGGATCTCGTCGGTGGACTCGAAACACTCCGGGCAAACGGCCGGGCAGGGGCCCAGGCCGACTCGATCGCCAAAGTAGGCGACGACTACCGGCGGGAGACCATGGGTGCCCTGCGCATCGGATTCCTCTCGGCCCTGGTGCTCGAACTGCTGGCAATGCTCGGGGTAGCCATGGTGGCGACCGCCATCGGAATCCAGCTGGTCGGCGGACACATCACCCTCGCCGCAGGCCTGACCGTCCTCCTGCTCGCCCCAGAGCTCTACATGCCGTTACGACAGCTCGGTGCCCAGTTCCACGCCAGCACCGACGGCATGGCTGCCGCCGAACGAATCTTCGAAGTACTCGACCAGCCGTCACCGGTCACGATCCCGGACGAGCCCGCGTCAGCCCCCGATCCCTCCCGGGGGACGATCGTGTTCGACGCGGTTTCATTCGCCTACCCGGGGCGGGCACCGGTGCTCCGGGAACTCGACCTGAAAATTGAACCCGGAGAAACGGTCGCGATAACCGGACCCAGCGGTGGCGGCAAATCGACCCTGGTTTCACTACTGCTCCGGCTCGCCGATCCGGAAGCAGGCACCATCAGCTGTGACGGGGTTGATCTGACGGCGGCAAACCCGACCGACTGGCGTCGACAGATCGCCTGGGTGCCGCAGCGACCGACGATCTTCGCCGGTTCGATCGCCGACAACCTGCGGCTCTACAGAACCGACGCAACCGAAGCGGAAATCAGCGAAGTCGTTGTCCGGGCCGACCTTCAGGACCTGGTTGCGGAGCTGCCCGATGGCGTGGGAACACAGGTTGGCGAAGGCGGCCGCCGGCTCTCCCTCGGACAGTCACAACGCCTGGCCCTCGGCCGCGCGATGTTGAGCCGCGCCGCCCTGATCGTCCTCGACGAACCGACCGCCCACCTTGATCGCAGCACAGAAATCCTCCTCGCCAGCGCGATGGATGACCTGACGCGTGAAACCACCGCGCTGATCGTCTCCCACCGGGACCAGCCGATCACAACGGCGGATCGTGTCCTCGAACTCACCGCGGGCCAGCTTCACGAAACCCCAACGGCAGTGGGTCGAAAATGATCAGCATGCGACTCGATCGTGGACCCCTCGGCCGCGCCGCCCTCGCCACCCGCAGCCGCTGGGGCCTCTTCCTCGGCTCCGTAGCCCTCGGGACGGCCGCCATACTGGCCGCCGTCGGCCTGCTCACCGCGTCGGGATACCTGATCAGCCGGGCCGCGGAACGGCCCGAAATCCTGTCACTGACAGTGGCCATCGTCGCTGTACGGTTCTTCGGGATCTCCCGGGCACTGCTTCGCTACGGCGAACGACTCAGCTCCCACGATCTCGCTTTCCGCACGCTCACCGATCTGCGCCGCCGGTTCTTCGACCGGTTGGTCCCCCTCGTGCCAGGGGGTCTCGCCGGAACCCGCCGCGCCGATCTGCTCAGTCGTTTCGTCGGCGACGTCGACCGTCTCCAGGACCTGTACCTGAGGGCACTGTCACCGCCACTCGTCGCCATCGTTTCGAGCTTCGTCTGTGTACTGATCGCGACCCTGATCCTTCCCGTTGCCGGAATCGTCCTGGCGGTCACCCTGCTGCTCGGTGGCCTGCTTGCACCATCGATAACCCGATGGGCATCACGGTCCGCTGGCCGCCGACAGGCGGGTGCCCGGGCATCTCTGCTGGTTGATCTCCATGAAATCACGACGGGCGGCGCAGAAATCGCGCTTGCCGGACGCGAATCGGACTGGCTCCAGCGTGCCGAAACCTCAGACCGGGAGGTCACCCGCATCCAGCACCGGGATGCGATCAACAACGGTCTGGCGGTCGGACTCATGACCCTGCTCTCGGTCGGCGCTGCGGTGGCAGTCACCGCCGTCGCCATCCCCGCCGTCCACGACGGAACCCTCAACGGAGTTCTGCTGGCCGCCCTGGCTCTGCTTGCCCTCGCCTCTTTCGAAGCGATCCTGCCGCTCGGTCAGGCCGCGGCAGGCATCGACGCCTGCGCCGATGCCGCCGGACGACTCGAAGACATAACTGAACTGCCGGTACCGGCGGCAGAACCGGCAGAACCCGTGCCATTCCCCCCAGGTGGGCCGCTCGCCTTCGAAAACGTCAGCTTTGCTTACGAAAGCGGCGGACGCAGGATGCTCACCGATGCCAGTTTCGAACTCAAACCCGGTGAGGCCGTGGCCCTGGTCGGGCGAAGCGGCATCGGCAAAAGCACCATGGCCGACCTGATGGTCAGGTTCCGTGACCCGTCAGCCGGACGCCTCACCCTCGGGGGAGTGAACCTGAAAGATCTCGACAGCCACGAATTGCGGCAGGCAGTCAGGCTGGCCCCTCAGGACGCATATCTCTTTGACTCAACCATCCGGGAAAACGTTCTGATCGGACGGCAGGGGTCAGACGAAGAACGGGTGATCGAAGCGCTTGCCGAAGTCGGACTCGAAGACTGGATCAACGAACTCGACGACGGAATAGACACCTGGGTCGGTGAAGGTGGCGCCCGTGTATCCGGCGGCCAGAGGCAACGAATAGCCGCAGCCAGGGTGTTTCTTTCCCAGGCCCGATTCCTGATTTTCGATGAACCGATGGCGCACCTCGATCCCGAAGGGGCAGCCAACCTCGAACGCAGACTGGTTCGCCGGGCCGACTCAGGACGCGGAGTTCTCGTGATCACGCACGCAATCGCCGATGAATCCAACTACGACCGCATCCTTGAGCTGGATCAGGGTCAGCTCAGGGACGCAGTTCGCTCCTGACCGCGCCGGCGGGCCGGCAGGCTCGCTTCAACAACGGAACCACCTGACTCCGAGCGGATCTCCAGCTGGCCGCCAGCCAGGGTTACCCGCTCCCTCATTCCCACCAGTCCGAAACCCCTGGTTGCCGCCGCTGGATCGAATCCGCGGCCATCATCGGCAACCCTCACTTTGAGGTCAGTCGAATCAGCGGTGATTTCCACGATCGCCCGGTCGGCGCCACCATGTTTCACGGCATTGGTCAGCGCCTCCTGCACCAGCCGGTAGACCGTATCTTCGATCTGCGGAATCAGCCGCTGGTCAATGTTTTCGGCAGCGAGGTCAACCTGGAGATCAATCTCCAGGCCTGAGTCGGTTGAGACCCTTTCGACGAGGGCATTCAGGGCGGGTTCAACCCCGAGCTCATCGAGGGCGGCCGGGCGCAGGTCGGCGATCAGACGCCGCATTTCCACAATCGTTTCGTCAACCCGTTCAATCGCCTGGTCAAGGTTCGACTGGGCGGGGTCCGATTCCATTTTTCGACGTGCACCGGAGAGCAGCACCCGCAACCCAGCCAGGTTCTGGAGGGTTTCGTCATGAAGTTCACGTGCCCAGCGGCCGCGTTCGCCTTCAGCGGCTTCGATGCTGCGCTGGACAAGTTCCGAGGCAACCGAACGGGCATTGTTGATCGCGATCGCGATCCATTCCGCGAGGATTGTGGCGGACTGTTCATCGGCTTCGTCGAACCGGCCATCCGGTTTGTCGGTGAGGTACAGGTTGCCCCATGCTTCCCCATGGATCTTCACCGGGACCCCAAGGAACGATTTCATCGGTGGATGATTCGGCGGAAACCCGGCCGATCGCGGATGGGCACTGACGTCACTGAGGATCAAGGGCTCGGGCTCTTCGATAAGCAGTCCGAGCACCCCTCGGCCATGGGGGAGGTCACCAATCGCCTCCCGTTCTGCCCGATCCATTCCCTGGGTCAGGAAACGTTCCAGCTCCGCCCGTCTCGAATCGAGGACCCCGAGGGCCGCATATCTGGCACCGGTCAATTCCCTGGCCGCGGAGAGGGCCTCGTGGATCACCACTTCGGTGTCGTGTTCGGTTACCAGTCCGCGTCCGACCTCGATCAACCGGTTCAGGCGTGCTTCATCGAGGTGCGTCGGCGGGTAGGGCATTCCGCCATGTTAGAAGTCCGCCGCGACGAGGATCACGGAAAAACACGGACAGCGACCATCTTTACGTGTGTAGCCTTTCAATCATGGGTGTGCCGGGAACGACTGAAGAAGATGCCCTGAGCATCGTTCTGGCCGATGACCATGTTGTCGTCAGGAGTGCGCTGCGGATGCTCCTGGAAAGCGAAACGGGTTTCCAGGTGGTCGCCGAAGCCGGCACGGCGGACGACGCGGTGCGGTACGTGATGGGCCACCGTCCCGAGGTTCTGATTCTCGACCTGAACATGCCAGGCACCCCCAGCCTCGAGGTGATGCCCCGCCTGGCCGAAGTTTCGCCAGAAACCAAAGTGGTGATCCTCACCATGCGAAACGAACCGGCTTTCGCCCGGCAGGCACTTCAGGCCGGCGTGGTCGGCTATGTACTGAAAGAAGCCGCTGATGCTGAACTGGTGCAGGCGGTACGCAGTGCGGCAGCGGGGGAGACCTATCTGCAGCCGGCGCTCGGTGCCCGGCTCGCAGCCGAATCCCGTGCCGACTCTGACGGCGGGTTGACCGATCGCGAACGTGAAGTGCTGCGCCTGATCGCCCTGGGTCACACCAATGCCGAAATCGCTGAGCAGCTTTTTTTGAGCATTCGGACGGTGGAGAGCCATCGGGCGAGCATCCAGTCAAAACTGGACCTCGGCGGGCGGTCCGATCTGGTCAGGTACGCGCTGGATCAGGGCATGATCGGCGGCTGAAGACCGGAGGCCCCGACCGGATAGGTTCTGGGCCGTGCTTATCCTGCTCCCCCCATCCGAAGGCAAGTCGTCCCCTGACGGCAACGTGCCACTGGCCCTGCAGACCCTCGCTTTCGCCGATGACCTGACCGACAAACGTGAACGGCTGATTTCCGCCCTCGAGAAGCTGGCCCTGCGACCGGAAAAGAAAGCGATCGAAGTCATGGGCATCACCCCGGGGCTCGCTGGCGACATCCCCCGGAACGCAGAGATCCTGAACTCACCGGCCGGCCCGGCAAGTGAGGTTTATACCGGTGTTCTCTACGACCGGCTGGGATTCGGATCGATGGGGAAACGAGGCAGCGAACGTGCGGCCGAGCACGTGCTGATTGCGAGTGCGATGTGGGGAATGTTGCGGCCCGATGACCGCATTCCGTACTACCGGCTGTCAATGAAAGCCCGGCTGGCCCGGGTCGGTGCCCTCGGTGCCTACTGGCGCAAGCCGGTGGAAGTCGCGATGCGGGACAGCGGCTTTGACGAAGTCGGTGAGATCGTGCTGGACATGCGTTCCGGTCCCTACCAGTCGGTTTGGAAGCCGAAGCTCGCGAACCTCGTGCCGGTACGTGGTTTCACCGAAAGGGATGGACAGCGCAAAGTCATTTCGCACATGGCCAAGTCGATTCGCGGTGATGTCGCCCGCCTGGTGCTGAACGCACCGAAGATGCCCACCGACATCGACGGGGTTGCCGAGGTGCTCTCTGGAGCCGACCTGCGGGTGGAAACCCGGGATGGAAACATCGACGTGATCGAGTCCGGTTAGGGTGGACTGCCCATGCCATCCAGCAGCCAAATCTTCGGAAAACCCGGTTCCCGCGTGAGGTCGAACCGGATCAAGGTCGCCTCGGTCGGCGGGATCCTCGCTTGTCTGGCCCTCGCCCTCGGGGTTGTTGTCGGTTCCGGTTCCGAACAGGTGCCAGCCAGCCGGGCGGCGTCGACAATCACCGTTCCGAAAGGCCTCACCGATCATCAGGTCGCCGGTCAGCGCTTCGTCGCCGGGTTCACCGGGACTTCGGTTCCGGCTGATTTCAAACGTGCGGTCCGGACTGGCCGGATCGGCGGGGCAATTCTTTTCGCCGACAACGTTCCGACCCGCGCGATCGCGAGGTCGGTCACCAGTCAACTCCGGCGGATCAAACGGCCACGCCAGTTGCGGAAGTTCCCCTTGCCGATCATGATCGACCAGGAGGGCGGGCTGGTCAAACGGCTCTCCGGCGCACCGACTGTTTCGGCTGAAGTGATGGGTAGCCGCGGCCCGTCCTTTTCCCGCAATCAGGGCAGGCTCACCGGCCGTAACCTGCGCAATGCCGGGATCAACGTCAACCTTGCCCCGGTGCTGGACGTTGCCCGGCCAGGTGGCAACATCGCCAGCGACGACCGTGGTTTCGGCAGTACTGCCGCGAAGGTTTCACAAACCGCGATTCCTTTCGCGAAAGGACTCCAGGCAAACGGTGTGGCGGCTACCGCCAAACACTTTCCGGGCCTGGGCGATGTCCAGCTGAACACCGACGACGCCGTTCAGACGATCCGGCTGTCAAAGGCGGCGCTGCGGAAGGTCGACGAAGCTCCCTACCGGCCGTTCATCAAATCCGGGGGCCGGCTGATCATGGTTGGCACTGCGATCTATCCGGCCCTGGGCCGGAAGCCCGCGGCTTTCGAGAGGAAGGTCGTTCAGGGCGAATTGCGAAATCGTCTGGGTTTCGATGGCGTGACCATCACTGATTCGCTCGAAGCGGTTGCGGCCCAGAGCTTTGGTTCGTCGAAGAAGGTCTCGATCGTCGCGGCGAAAGCCGGCATGGACATTCTCCTTTTCGGCAGCCTCGGTGAAGCCCTCAAGGGCGAAGATGCCCTGGCGAAGCGACTGAAGAGCGGGAAGCTCAAACGGGCCGCTTTCGAAAAATCAGTTGGGCGGATCCTCGCGTTGCGATCCACCTTGCCCGGCTGAAGCTTTCAACCGGAGGGCTGCGTTCAGCGTCCGGTCCAGCGTGGCTTGCGTTTCTCACCGAAAGCGGTGATGCCTTCGAAGAAATCATCTGAAGCGAAGCAGGATTCGCGTAGCTCTACGAGTTCGGTGATCTGCTCTTCGGAGAGTTCGGGGTTGGCCAGCAGGGTGTTGATTGCCTGCTTGTTGCCTTTCATTGACAGCGGTGCGTTGGCGGCGATGCCGGCGGCCAGTTCAACTGCGGCGGATGGAAGGTCTTCGTCTTCGACTACCTGGTTGACCAGGTCGATCTGGTCAGCCTGTTCGGCGTTCAGGTTCCGGCCGGTGAAGAAAAGCTCCCGGGTACGGGGCGCGCCGATGGTGTGGATGAACCGTTCCAGTCCGGTGTGACCGTAGATCAGGCCGAGTTTCGCCGGGGGCATTCCCAGTTTGGCGCTGCGGGCGGCGATCCGCAGGTCACAGGTGATTGCGAGTTCGAGTCCGCCTCCGAGGCAGTGACCGTTCAGCGCGGCAACTACCGGCCACGGATAGGCGTCGAGTGCTGCGAGCGCGGCCGGGAATGGATGGGCGACGAGGGCCTCGGCGTCCTGTTCGAAGCTTTCTTTCGGAATGCCGCCGATGTCGTATCCGGCGGAGAAGACAGGGTCGGCTCCGGTGATGATCAGGCAGCGGATTTCGATTCCCCGGTCAAGCTGCGGCAGGGTGGCCGTGATCGCATCGAGGATCTCGTGGTCGAGTGCGTTCCGTTTGCTCGGATTGGAGATCGTCAGCCGTGCAACTGCGTCGGCCGGATAGTCAAGCAGCAGCTTTTCGGTGCCGGTTTCGATCGAATTGTCTGGCGATGCGTCGGCCCCGCTCACGTCTGGCTACTCGAGGACGATGAGGACGTCACCTTCGGTGACTGACTGACCCTCTTCGCACTTGATCTCTTTGACAACACCGTCATCTTCGGATTCGACCGGAATCTCCATTTTCATGGATTCCAGGATGACTACTTCGTCACCATCTTCGATCGTGTCACCGATTGCACAGGTGATTTTCCAGACGTTTCCAGTGATGTGAGCTTCGATGTTCGCCATAAGCAGCAACCCTAAACCAAACAGGACTGGCAATGAATCGCATACCTATATGCGTCAATTCATTGCCAGTCCTTCTGGTGGGCTGGGACGTTCGTCTTTCTTTGGTGTTTGTGTTGGTTTTTGACCCACTTTTGCGCCGGTCGGCGCGAGGGTTGCGGCATGGACAGCCGGACGATCGATGAGTGGATCCTCGAGATGGCGAGACGCCAGCACGGGCTGATTAGCCGTCAGCAGTTGACTGGTAAGGGAATCGATCGGTGGCAGATCGATGTCCGGAAGCGGACGGCCCGGCTGATCCCCGTGGTGGACGGTGTCTACGCCGTCGGCCATGATCGCCTGAACGCAAAAGCGAGGCTCCAGGCCGGGCTCCTCTTCGCCGGACCGCAATCAGTGCTTTCCCACCATTCGGCGGCGCTCCACTGGGGCCTTGCCGGCTGGCTGGGGCCGGTTCACGTATTGCGTGATTTCAATCGGGTGCTCCCGGGCAGGAAGAAGGATCGCTGGCTGGTTGTGCACCGGACCCGGTTCCTTCCTGAGAACGAGGTCGCCCGCCACGCGGGGTTCCCGGTCACGTCGGTTGAACGGACGCTGCTTGATCTCGCGGCAAAAGTTGACGAACGAAAGCTCGAATCCTGCCTGACCGCAGCGGAGCGTATGCGGGTATTCGATCTCACGAGGATGGAACAGGTCCTGGAGCGGGGACCGGGATGGAAAGGAATCGGGCGGCTTCGGCGCGTTCTGAACAACTGGAACCACGAAATCACCATGACCCGCTCCGATCTCGAAGAGCGGTTCTTCTCGATCTGCCGGCGGAAGGGACTGCCGTTGCCAGCCGTGAACGTGGTCGTCGAGGGGTTCGAGGTCGACTGTCTATGGCGCGACGACCGGCTGATAGTGGAACTGGACAGTCGGGCCCATCACCTCAACCCGATCGCGTTCGAAACCGATCGCCACCGGGACGGGATCCTGCAGGCCGCCGGGTTCCGGGTAAGGCGCATCACCTACCGCAGCCTTGAAGAAGACCCGGAAGCAGCGGTCGATTCGGTAACGAAGTTCTTCACGGTCAGATAGGAGGCCCGGCAACCGAGATTACGAACCGGCCCAAAACGAAACCAACTGGCAATGAATTTGCGCATATAGATGTGCAATTCATTGCCAGTCGGTTTCGGTGCTCTGGTTGGCTGGCATATTGTCCTTTCCTATGGAG
>JBAUOE010000111.1:0-3919 GCA_049579585.1 Solirubrobacterales bacterium
CTGAAAGGCATCGATGCTGCTGCCGAAGCAGGGATCGGCGTCGTCAACGTGCTTACCGGACCCAACCTGTGGGAGGACGGCTCGCGCGATTTCGTGGCCGACGAATCCATCTGGAACTCGGTCCTGACCGGGCTCGAAAGGATCTGTGAGCACGGCGAAAAGGCCGGTGTGGCGATCGGTTTCGAACCCTGCTGGGGAACGCTTGCCCATGATGCCGCGACCGCCCAGCGGGTGCTCGACGCAGTCCCGGTGTCGGTCAACTTCGACCCGAGCCATTTCGTGATGACCGGCGACCCGATCCCGGAACTGATCCGGCGTTGGGGTGACCGCATTGTTCACTTCCACCTGAAGGACGCTTTCGGGCGCCCCGGGTTCGAAGACGAAGATTTCATTTTCTGCCTGCTCGGTGAAGGCAAAGTGCCTTGGCCCGAGACTTTCGCGGCCCTCGACGAAGTGGGTTACGAAGGTGCCCTTTCAGTTGAGTTCGAGGCGTACCGTTATTACGAACAGGTCCTGAAAAAGGACCCGGCTGCAGCGGCCCGTCTCGCCCGGGAACAGGTGGCAGCCCTGCTCGGCGAGGACAACCAGTGAGCGACCGTAAGAAGTTGCGGGTCGGACTCTGCGGACTCGGAGAGATCGGCCAGTTTCACCTCCAGGCAATCAATGGTTCGGATGAAGCCGAACTCGCTGCCGTCTGCGAACTCGATGCTGATCTCGCCGCGAAAAGCGTTGGCGAAAACACCGCGATCTTTGATGACTTCACGAAGATGCTGGCCGAAGCCGATCTGGACGTAGTCGACATCTGTCTGCCCCACCATCTGCACGTGCCGTTCGCGACCGAAGCGCTGCGGGCGGATTGCCACGTAATCCTCGAGAAGCCGATCGCAACCGATTTGCCCGGTTGCGACGAGATCGCCGCTGCCGCGGCTGCTTCCGGACGCCGGGTCGGCATCTCCTACAACCAGGTTTTCTTCGCGCCACATCGCCGTCTCGCCGAAATGCTCGACCAGGGGCAACTTGGCGATCTGCGTTCCCTCTACATGCGGCTCTGGATGGGTGGCAAATACGGGGGCTGGCGGGAAGATTCAACCCAGGTGGGAGGCGGGCTGCTGATGGATGCCGGCATTCACCGGGTGTACATGGCAAGTCGTTTCGGTGGCAAAGTCCAATCAGTTTCAGCCGAAATGGACAATCCCCGTTCGGAAGATTCATTCACGATCACGCTGAACTTCGAGAGCGGAGCGACCGGGGTGATCCAGGGCTCCTATCACGGGCCAGATGGCGTGTTCGACGACTCGATCGGTATCCAGGCCAGCAACGGCATGGCCGAGGTCCTCGGCTGCGAAGCTTTCTTCGAAGGTGACCTCAAGGGCGAAACCCAGCTGCGGCTCCGCCAGGACGGTGAATGGAAAGACGACCCGGTCAGCGATCGGTGGGACGATTCGGTCCGCGCTTCAGTTGGAGCCATCCTCGGGTCTTTCGCCGAGGACACCGATCCCGAAATCGGCCTGGCTGAGGGGCGAGAAACCGTCGCGATAGTCGAAGCCGCATATCGTTCAGCCGAACAAGGCGTGCGAATACGGATTTCGGATCTTTAGGAGAGGAAGGCTTGGCCACAGCTGAAACCGGCAGAACCCCGGATGGTTCCCTGCGGGAGATCAAAACGGAGTCGATCACCGGCCGGGTAAAAGCGTCGATTCGCGAAGCGATAATCGATGGCCAGCTGGTACCCGGATCGCTCCATTCGGTGCAGTCCCTCGCGGATGTCTTCAAGGTATCCCGAACGCCGGTCCGTGAAGCCCTGATCGACCTCGCCGGGGCTGACATGGTCGAGTTCGAACGTAACCGTGGCGTACGCATCCTCCAGACCTCCGTTCACGATCTCGAAGAGATCCTTGCCCTTCGCATCCTGCTTGAGGTGCCGGCAGCTCACCGGGCAGCGACCCGGATCAATGAGCCCGAACTGAGTGACCTTCGTGAAGAACTGCGGACGATGGGCAAAGCGGCCAAGGCGGGCGAAGAGGCAAAAATGATGCATCATGACCGGCGTTTTCACGAGATCATCAACACTGCCTCCGGCAATACACGCCTCGCCGAATACGTTGATTCGCTGCGCGACCTGATCCTGACCCGGGGCGTTTCAACGGTTGATACGAAACGTTCCCTGAAAGAGATCGTGGTCGAACACCAGTCGATAATCGACGCCCTCGAAAAAGCTGATGCCGACGGCGCCGCAGCAGCGATGAAACGTCACCTGGTCAACACTTCCGCGCTCATTCTCGAGCAGGAGGGTGGCCGTGATTCTTCAATCGGCCTTGGCTGGGAAGACCTCGTCGTCGGCAGCGAAGAAACCTGATTTAAAACTGAAACTTGTGGCAACGGAAGGTGATTTTTTGAAAACGATAAGCAGCGTGAACCCATTCGACCCGGAACAGACGGTCGCCGAGGCCCAGGTCGCTGACGACAGTCAGATCCAGCAGGTGCTGGATCTCTCGACCAAGGCCCAGCGCGCATGGCGAAGCGACGCGATGCTGCGCTCAGGTGCGCTGAGCGCCCTTGGTGAATCGATTGCGGCCCGCCGCGACGAGTTCATCGACATGATGGTTCGGGAGGTCGGCAAGCCGGTCCCGGAAGCCGAAGGTGAACTCGAACGCGCCCTCGCAATCCTGCGTTACTACTCGCAGGTGGTCCTCGATTCCAACGGCACTACTTATCCGGGTTCGACCCCGGGAGCGAAGGTTCTCGTTCAGCGGGAGCCGCTCGGGGTGGTGCTGGCGATCTGCCCGTGGAACTTCCCGCTGGCGATCCCGCTCTGGAAAGCAGCCCCCGCCATGGCTTACGGCAACTCGGTGATCATGAAACCGGCAACGCCGGCAATCGGGACCGCAGCGTTGCTGCAGGAATGCGTCGATCAGGCATTGCCGGAAGGCGTGCTGCAGCAACTCGTGATTTCGGGTGCGCGGGCCGGGGATCTGCTTGATGACCCGGTCATCGCCGGGGTGACTTTCACCGGTTCGACCGAGGTCGGTATTTCGGTGGCAGAACGCATGGCGAGGCGCGCCGCGCCGGCCCAGGCTGAAATGGGCGGCCAGAACCCGGCGATCGTCCTGGCGGACGCCAATCTCGAGGCAGCGGCCGACGCGATCGTCGGTGGTGCCCTTGGTTTCGCTGGCCAGAAATGTACGGCTACCCGCCGGGTAGTCGCCGTGGCCGAAGTGACTGAAGAACTCGAAAGCCTGCTCGCCGACCGGTTCAATTCAGTGAAGGTGGGGGACCCGGCTCAGTCCGGGGTCACCGCCGGCCCATTGATTTCCTCGCAGGCCGTGGACGAGACCGAAGATGCGGTCCGGCAGGCACTTGATGCTGGCGCCCGCGAGGTGGCCGCCGCGGACGTGCCAGGCGGACCCGGGTTTTTCGCCCAGCCCAGACTCCTGCGCGAGGATGACCCTGCCGCAACGGTCAACCAGGAAGAGACTTTCGGCCCGCTGCTCACCCTGCTTTCGGTAGCGGACACGGAGGCTGCTGTTGCTGCCGCCAACGCCACCCGGTTCGGACTGGTTGGTGCGGTTCACGGACGTGACCTGTCCCGGGCAGCCGAAGTCGCTTCACAACTTGACTGTGGCCTCAGGCGTATCAACGCGCCGACCCCCGGGGTTGATTTCTACGCGCCTTTCGGAGGCGAGGGGCTTTCGAGCTTCGGGCCGAGGGAGCAGGGCCGTGCGGCCGGAGAGTTCTTCACCGCCACCAAGACCATGACTGTGATTCCCGCCCCCTGACCGGGTGGCGGGCATCCGGGTTCAGTCCTTTCGGATTGAGAACCCGGTGATCGGGAACCTCTAGGGGTAGGCCCGAAAGGGCAAGGCAGCACCAGACTTGGAGGGCCGCTTCCTACCAGCTTCCGAAGCGGTCCTCCTTGTTT
>JBAUOE010000112.1:0-9498 GCA_049579585.1 Solirubrobacterales bacterium
CTGATGGGCCTTACGGCAACCAAGCTTGGTTCGCTGCTGAATGACCACCGGGATCTACTGGAAACGATCTCTGGTGTCCTGATAATCGCGATGGGCGTGCTTTTCGTTTCGCAGTTTTTCTTCATGAAGCTGAACCGGGAATGGCATTTCGACGCGCTGATGGAGAAAGCCGGCAGGGGTGGCCCGATCGTCGCGGGAGCAGCTTTCGCGATCGCCTGGACCCCATGCATCGGCCCCACCCTCGGGGCGATCCTGTCCGCTGCCTCACTTTCCGACTCGGCAGCAAAGGGCGCTTTCCTGCTGGCGGTCTATTCAGCCGGACTCGCTATCCCGTTCCTGCTGACCGCGGTTGCCTTCAATCGCATGACTACCGCGTTCGCCGTGGTCAAGCGTCACTACAGCGTGATTATCGCCGTCGGCGGCTTCATTCTCATCGCCATGGGGATCCTGATCCTCACCGGCGAGTTCACCCGGCTGAACATCCAGGCCCAGAACTGGATGAACGATTCCGGAATCGATTTCCTGACCAACGCCTGAGCACCACCCAGCAAAGGTCCGGGTCGACTTTGCCGCAGCATTGCCCGCAAAACCGACCCGGAACATTGGCATCGGCTGAGGCCGCAGCCGCCCCAAGAGAGCGATGCTCCTTGTTCTGATCGCTATGCGCAGAGAAGGAGGAGCGATGCCGGGGTTAGGCGGCGGCTCGGGGTCGAATGGTGCCCCGGGTTTGCTCAGTTGAAGTGTGGTGGTGCTTCTGCTGGCTGACCCGGTGATGGGGTCGGGGCAGGCCCGACCGTGACCAGATCTTCGCCGATCGCTTCGGTTTCTTCGAGCGTCTCATCGTTCGTATCGCCAGAACAGATGATCCGGAAGCGTCCCGTTCCGAGGTCGGCGTCCCCGACTATCGGCAAACCGCGAATTTCCTCCCAGCCAAGCCGTTCGATTTCGAACGGGTTCATCCGCACTTCCGAAGCCGGGTAAGCACAACTCGAGTTGTGGTGGTCGATTGCCTTCGAGATCGCCTCAAGGTTTTTCGATTCGGGAGAAGCCATGGGTCAATTATGCCGAAACGCAACCTGGCGGCCCGGGATCAGCCGTGCCGATGGACCGAACTGGCCCAGGCACGGACTTCCCGGGTCAGGAAATCCGTGCCTGGAGAAAAGGAACCGTGCGAGAAATCGACGGGTTCCGCTGCCGCCGGCGACGATCAGCGATTGGTCCAGACGGTGCCGACTCCCCCAAAGCCGAGCGCATTCCGGGTGGCTTCGGTGAGGTCCCAGTCACGACCGGCGATGTACGGACCACGATCGATCACCGGCACGGTCACGGTTCGGCCTTCGTAACGGATGGTGACTTTGGTGCCGCAGGGCAGCGTCTTGTGGGCGACACCCATCGTGCCCGGCGTCAGGGTTCCGCCACAGGCAACACCGTTGCCGTAGAGGCCCGGGCCATAGTAAGAAGCGTGGCCGGGACGCAAGCCGAATACCCGGACGCGGCGGCTGGCGTCACCGATGGCAACCTTGTTGTTGGCACTGAACACGCGGACCCGGTACGAACCGGAGGCCTTCGGTGCCCATTTCACGGCAAAACCGCCGTGCTTCTTCGTCTTGGTCCGGATCGTCTTGCCGGCACCGTTGACGACTACTTTGATGCGACGCACGCCAGCGGGCCTGACAACTCCACGAATACCGAGTTTGCCGCCGAGCTTCACGTATCGGTTGACGCTGCCGAGTTTCAACTTGCTGCGCACCCGGATTTTCTTTGTCGGCGAAGTCACGCCAGCACTGGTGGTGACTTTGAACGCCCCGTTCTTACGTGCCTTCACATCGGTTTCGTAGGCACCACGCAGGTCGGTGGTCAGTTTCTTTACGCGGCTCCATGAAGAGGTTCCGGCTCCACGAAACAGCAGTGAAACTTTGTGTCGGCCCCTGGCACCACTGACGCCGTGGATCGCAACTGATTTGCCGAGACGGACCTTCTTCGGGGCAACTTTCACCTTGAGGGTGGTCGCACTTGTCTTGGCCGAAGCCGGTGAAACAACGGCAGCCAGAGCCGAAAAGGCGAAGATGGCACAGAGCATGAGAAAACCAGACCCAAAGGTCTTTAGTGAGCGGTTCAACTGAATCTCCTTGTCCGCCTGCGGGGTTAGCTGTCGGACTCGCCCGGACGTTTGTCCGGCCTACCAGCGGATCACCGCTGGATTCGCCCCGTGCCAACCTGAGCTGCCGGTTGGCTTTTGGGTCCCCCGCCCATCAGAATTGTTAGTGATGGCTCGGCGTTCTATTAGCGTTGTGTTAGCTTCAACAGTCAAGGGCCTATCGTGATGCGGCGGTGTGAGTAGCCTCACATGGAAATTTTCCGCCCGGACAGCGGCCCGGAGGGCAAGCTCGGAATACTTGAGTCATGACCCGCCTCCCCCGCCTCGCCCTGGCCCAGATCAATCCGACCGTTGGTGACCTCGACGGCAACGCGGCCCTGATCACCGACTGGACCAGTAAAGCGAAAGCAGCCGGAGCCGAACTGGTCATCTTTCCCGAGCTCTGCCTGACCGGATATCCAGCCGAAGATCTTTACCTGCGCCCGGACTTCATCCGGGCCAACGCACGGGTGATCGAAGAAATCGCCGCGGCAACCTCTGGCATCACCGCCCTGGTCGGTTTCGCCAACCCGGTCGGTGACCCGGTCGGAAAAGCAATCGCCGCGAATGCCGTTGCCGCGGTCGCCGATGGTGAAGTCAAAGCGATCTACCACAAGCGGCTGCTCCCCAACTACGGGGTGTTCGATGAATTCAGAACCTTCCGCAACGGAATCGGCCCGGTTTCGATCGAAACTGCCGGAGCCAACGTCGCCTTGACCGTCTGCGAAGACTGCTGGGACCCTGAATCACCAGTGGCCGACAATCTGGCCCCGGATGCGGACCTGATCGCCAACCTTTCTGCTTCGCCATATAACCGTGGGAAAGTCCGCCAGCGGGAGGAAATCTTCCGGCAGGTAGCGATCCGCGAAAACCGCCCAGTCGCCATGGTCAACATGGTTGGCGGCCAGGACGAACTGATCTTCGACGGTGGCAGCGTCGTGCTCGCTCCCGACGGATCGGTCCTTGCCCGGGCCGGCCAGTTCACCGAAGACCTGGTCATAGTCGAAAACGAGACCTCCCCCGCTACCTGGATGGACGACCTTGACGAGGTCTATACCGCCCTCGTAACCGGCCTCCGCGACTACGTGCAGAAGAACGGCTTCGCTCACGTCGGACTCGGCCTGTCGGGCGGTATCGATTCGGCCCTGGTGGCCGCACTGGCCACAGATGCGCTCGGTCCTGAACGCGTCACCTGCGTCGTCATGCCTTCCCGGCATTCCAGCGGTGACACCCAGGGCGACGCCCGCGAGATGGCCAGGCGCCTCGGGGTCGAACTGATCGAGATTCCGATCGAAGAACCGATGAGGGCCTACGACAGCCTGCTTGGCGAAGACGCAACCGGACTTGCCGCCGAGAACCTTCAGGCACGAATTCGCGGCAACTTGATGATGGCGCTCTCAAACAGTCGCGGATGGCTGGTCCTTACCACCGCCAACAAGAGCGAAACCTCAGTTGGCTACTCAACCCTCTACGGCGACATGGCCGGTGGCCTGGCCCCGATCCAGGACGTGCCGAAAATGCTGGTTTACGAACTCTGCCGGCACCGCAACGGCGCTTCCCCCGTGATTCCAGATTCGATTCTGGTTCGCCCGCCATCAGCCGAGCTGCGGCCCGACCAGAAGGATTCTGATTCTCTGCCCGACTATCCGGTCCTGGACCGGATCCTCGAGATGTACGTCGAACGGGACCTGGGACCGGCAGAGATCGTTGAAGCTGGCGAGGACCCCGACACCGTCTCCGAAATAGTCGCCCTGGTCGACCGGGCGGAATACAAACGCCGCCAGTCGCCGCCTGGCCTCCGGGTTACCCCGAAAGGCTTCGGTCGTGACCGGCGGATGCCGATCACCAACCGTTACCGGCCCTGGCAGGCTTCCTGAGCCAGGGCGGCGTCCGCCCGCCTACTTCTTCTGGGCTTCCTTTGCAAGGAAAGCAAGGTCTACGCCTTCGGGCGCATCCCTGATCGCCATCGTCATCTGCGCCATCGCGCAGGTACGACCTTCAAGGTCTTTGACCGTCGCCCGCCACACCCAGGTCATGCGTCCCCGGTGAACGGCTTCCGCTTCGACTTCGATGCCGCCCGTTGACACGGGACGCAACAAGTTGACGGAAATGCTCTGACCCATCGCGATCCGGTTGTCCGGCACCACCGCGGTGGCGGTAGCCATCGAGCAGAGGCTCTCGACCATCGATGCCATCACCCCACCATGCATGATGCCCATGGGCTGTCGGTGCTCGTCTTTCATCTTCAGACGGACAACCGCATGGTCGGGATCAGAAGAGATCCACTCGGTTCCGAGGAGGACATCGAACGGGGAGTCGGGAAGCGTGACGTCGGTCATATGACTGAGATCATAGACCCATATATCTGGCGTTAATGAATAACGCATAGAGTTCCCGCCCATGGCTCTAAGCGAGGACAGCCGCACCCTGCTCCAGCTCCTGCTCGGACGCGGCAAAAGTTACAGTGACATTTCCGGACTGCTCGGCATCGATGAAGCCGAAGTTCGCGACCGTGCCCATCAGGCACTGACGGAAATCAACGGCAGCGACCCCGACGTCGACGTCAACCTGACCGACTACCTGCTCGGCCAGAGTGATCCGATCGGCCGCGCCGATGTTGCGCGTGAACTTTCCCGAAACGAAGAGGCAGCGGAGACCGCATCCAGCCTCAGCGACCAACTGAGGCTGCTGGTCCCCGGCGCCCACCTTCCCCGGCCCGACGGAAGCGGCGGCAGCGTCGCCACGAAATCTTCAACCCGCAGTTCAACCTCGAAGCCTAAGTCCCGGAGCGGGAAATCGGACGACAACGGTGAATCAGGCAGATCGCCACTCAGCAAGACACATCTCCGCCTGATCGCCGCACTGGTCCTTCTGGCCATTCTGGTCGTAGTCGGAATCGTTCTGATCACCGGCGGCAGTGATGACGACCCGGCCGAGGTTCAGCAGGCCGGTGCCGACGCTGCCGTCTCCGTACTCCAGCCAGTTGGAAACCAGGAAGGCAACGGCAGGGTTCAGTTCGGGCAGGCCGAGGATCAATTTGCGGCCCGCCTGACATTCACCGAGCTTGATCCCACCAACAATGACTCCAGCTATGTGCTCTGGACTGTTGGTTCGGTTGGTTCCTTCCCGTTGAACGAAACCGTCGTCAAACAAAACGGGCAGATCAACCAGACGATCCTGATTCCGGCTGTTGTTTTCTGTTCGATCGCGTCCGATGTCTTCACCGACATGCGCCTTTCGAAGCTGACGGGTGCCGAGCGCAAACAGGTCCTGGCGGATACCGAGAAAGCTGTCGACGGCGGCAACCAGAACAAGCTGCCTGACTACGCCGGGGACACTGTCTTCGAAGGTCCGATCGCCATGGAGCAATCGCTCAAGGCGACTGTCCAGGAGAGCTGCTCCGCCCCCACCAACACAACCGGCGGCCAGTCGGCTAACTGAGGATCTTGCCGGGGTTCATTACCCCGGCCGGATCAAACTGTTCCTTGAGCGCCGCCAGGGCGCCTGTTCCGACCTGACCGATTTCTCCTTCGAGATATGGCGCGTGGTCGGTGCCGGTCGCGTGGTGATGGGAAAGCGTGCCGCCATGCTCCTGGATCGCCCGGCAGGCGGCTTCTTTGATCGACGGCCAGCTTGCGGCCCCGCCATCGATGCCCGGAGAAGCGATGATGGTGAAGTAGAGCGATGCTCCGTCACGGTAAGCGTGGGACAGGTGGCACATGACTACGCCGGTCATCCGGCGATTCGCCATCGCCCGCTTCACAGCGGCCCGCACGCCCGCGTAGAGCGCCCGATGGTCACCCCACAGCTGGGACGTTTCGAGGGTTTCGACGAGCACACCCCGGTCGAGCAGAGTTTCGCGGAAGTACGGGCCATGAAACCGGCCTTTGGCCCAGCCGTTACCGGCGTTCTGGCCGAGGTATATTGCCCCGCCTTTGCGCAAGGCTTTCGCGGTGCTGGCCCGCTGTATGCGGACCTGATCGGCCGTGCCTTCAAAACCAGTGATCATCAGGGCTCCCGCCCCGCGTCCCCGAATCTTCAGGTAGCGCCGGAACAGATCCCCGGCGGTGCCGCCTGGCAGGGCCATGGTCAGGTTGACTTCGGTTTCCTCTTCGTCCGAAACCCGGGCGATGGTCGGCAGGCTGTCGCTTTGCGCCATCCCACGGATGATCTCGTTGCCTTCCTCGAATCCGGGTGCGATCCAGGCTTCATATCGTTTCCTGGCGGGCGCCGGCCGGATCCGAACGTCAACGTCAGGGATCACCCCGAAAATCCCTTCTGAGCCGACTACGACTTCCCTGAGGCTCGGCCCGATCGCGGTATGCGGTGTCGCCAGGGTCGAGATCTCGCCGGACGGCGTTACCATCCGGATCGAACTGACCAGGGAATCGAAACGTCCGTAGCCGCTCGACGACTGGCCTGCGGATCTGGTGGCGGCAAAACCGCCGATCGTCGCGTATTCGAATGACTGCGGAAAATGTCCGAGGGTGTACCCCTTCGCGCCAAGCAGGGCTTCTGCTTCGGGGCCACGCAATCCGGCGCCGAGCCGGGCCGTCAGGGAGCGCTCGTCGACATCGACCGTCTGCAGGCTGACCATGTCGAGGCTGATGACCCGGTCGTGGGCGCCAGCGAGCGGCGTGATGCCTCCGACCACACTGGTTCCGCCACCGAACGGCACCACCGCTATGCCAAGACGGGAGCAGGCTTCCAGCAGGGGAAGGATCTGTTCCTTTGTCTCGGGCACGACGATCGCGTCGGGGGCGTGGTTCAGGTCACCTGAGCGTTTGGCGAGCACGTCAAGGTAGCTCTGGCCGGCGGCGTGCCGGATTCGATCCTCGCGGCCAGTGAAAACGCTGCCTTCACCGACTATCCGGATGATCTCTTCAGGGAGCGGGGCAGCTTCGGGGAGGGAGACATCTGCCAGTTCGACCCGTTCCGGTGAATCGGGAGGAAGTATTTCCCGGTCGTTCAGGAGGGATTCAGCGGCAGGCGAAAGTGCTGCGGTCTCTTCCGGGTCGCCCCAACCCCACCACCTCGTATCGCGCCGCGGTTCGGTCATCCGGTCTCTTCGCCGGTGTCCTTGCTCTCAAAAAGGGTCTCGAGTGATACCAGCGCCTGGTCGAGCATCTGGCGCTGCGTTTTCTTCATCATGAAACCGGCGATGCGCGCACTTCCCCGAAGTGTGTGACTGGCAGTCAGTTCAACCAGGGTGCCTTCCGCGGATGGCTTCAGGCGGACCTCGGTGGTCTGGTTTGACATGTGTTTCTCGAACGGGGTGCCTTCCAGTTCGTGTTCCCATGCGTAGCGCTCGGGACGGGTAGCGGCAGTGCTGGTGTAATCCATTCGCAGTTTGCGTCCGGAGTCAGCCGCCATCACGTTGGTCCATCGGGTACGGGCAGCGCCGGCTTTGCCTTCGACGTCTTCGACCCGGCTCACCCGGGGCCACCAGTCCTTCAGGCGTCGGGGATCACTGATCACGTCATAGACCTGATCCGGCTCAGCGGACAGCAACTTCTTGCGAGTGACTTTCGGCAAGCTTCCCTAGCTGTCGGCGAGGCGACGCAGGTCCCTGACCAGCAACGCGTGTTTCAGTTCAGAAAGGACCGAAGCCATACGTTCGAGACTTTCGACAGCTTCCTTGCGTCGCTGCGGGTTACGTGAGGCGAGTTTCGGTCGCAGCAGAGCTTCGATCAGCTGAACCTCGCGGTCTGCTGATGTCTTGAAAACCTTCAGGTTTCGCGCGGCGACCCCGCTTCGGGCAAGTTCGTTTCCGGCACGCACTATCTCCATGTCAGTTTCATCGTAGATCTCGCCGCCGTTTTCAGTTCTTGGTGAAACCAGGCCGAACTCGGCCAGCTCACGGACGAACTCCGGGCGGGCCCCCGTCTCTTCGATCACTTCGTCAAGCGTGAAGCGCGAGCTTGCGGTTCCGACCAGTTTGGCCCGGCGGGTGGCGTTCGATGCCGAAGACCCGTTCGAGCCAGCGAGGCCGGATAGAGAAGGGCCGGACGCCAGTTCCTGACGGATCACCCGCAACGGGAGGAACTCGTCGCGCTGGAGCCGGAGGATCGTGCGAAGACGGTCGACATCCGCCTGGCTGTAGAGCCGATACCCACCCTGGGTACGCCTCGGGGTCACCAGTTTCTGGTCTTCGAGATATCGGATCTTGGAGATCGACACGTCGTCGAACTCTTTGCTGAGGACTTTGGCAACGGCACCAATTGTCAAAGCTTTGCGTGGGCGGGCCGGAGCGGCCGGCGCGACTTCCGGGATCTGTCGGTCTGAAACAGGCACTATTTCTCCAGGTAGCTCAGCTTGTACTTGCCAACCTGGATCTCATCGCCATCTTCGAGCCGCTGCGATTCAATTCGACTGCGGTTGACGTAGGTGCCGTTCAGTGATCCAAGGTCATCGATATATGTGCCGTCGTTCCGGGTGACCAGCAGAGCGTGGTTTCTCGAAACGGTGACGTCGTCAAGGAACACCCCGGCGTCGGGACTGCGACCGATCGCAATCCTGTCCTCTGCCATCGGAAAGCTCTCTCCGGCCCGTCCACCGCCACTGCGAATCACCAGGGCTGCGCCTGAGCGTTCAATCTCCGCATCGATGTCGATCGCCGCGATCTCACCGGTTTCGCCGACCTGATAGGTCGTGGTGCTGGCCTCCTCCGCCCCCTCACGGGTACCAATGAAGGTGCCGCACTTCTGGCAATAGTTCGCGGCTTCGGTGTTTACCAAGCCACATTCTGGACAGTGAGCCGACATAGAGCCCATTATAGGGCCCCAGCCTAACCTTCAACTGTGGCTTTACTGTTGGGCTGAATCTCTCGCTTCGCGTACCTGGTCCCGGCCGACCCGGGCATAGAGGTACGTAGCCATGCAGGCCATCACCAATCCGATGACCAGCAGGGTGGTCGGGAACCATCCCGGCCAGATCATCGCGAAGAAGAGCGAAGACATGACCGGGAACACGGCCATTCGACCGGCCCAGTTCACTTCGATGTCCACCCCGTGGCTCAGTCCCCATCGGGCAAGTACCAGGGTTACGAGTTCACGTAACGCGAGCAGCGCAAGCAGCCAGCGCGGCAGAAGTTCGAAGTTCCAGCAGACCACAACACCCGCCAGGATCGTGAGACGGTCAACCACCGGGTCGAGCAAAGCCCCGAGGCGGCTGTACTGCCCGGTTACCCGTGCCAGCAGGCCGTCAAGGTAGTCACCGGCCGAGATGCACCAGAAAATCGCCGCGGCCACCCAGGACTCGCCGTTTCCGCTGTTGAAAGCCACCACCAGGAATACCGGGATGGCGAGCAGGCGGATTAGCCCGACCAGATTCGGCAGGGTGAATGGATTGAGTGGCTGGCC
>JBAUOE010000113.1:0-2575 GCA_049579585.1 Solirubrobacterales bacterium
GTTCAGCCCGGAAGTCCGGCGATGGTTCGAGGCTTCCTTTGACGGGGCGACCCCGGCCCAGGCGGAAGGCTGGCGGGCCATCAGCGAAGGATCCAGCACGCTGATCTGCGCCCCTACCGGTTCGGGCAAAACCCTGGCCAGTTTCCTTTGGGGTATTGACAGCCTCGCCCGGCGTCCGGACCGGGCACCCGGTGTGAAGATCGTTTATGTCTCGCCGCTAAAGGCCCTTTCGTATGACATCGAACGCAACCTGAAAGCTCCGTTGCGTGGCATCGGGGCCGACATCTCGGTTGCTTTGCGAACGGGTGATACGCCGCAGTCGGAGCGGGCGAAGATGCGCCGTAACCCGCCGGACATCCTGATCACCACCCCGGAATCGCTTTACCTGATGCTGTCTTCGGGGGCCCGGGAGATTTTCCATTCGGTCGAAGCGGTGATCGTCGATGAGATCCACGCGGTAGCCGCAACCAAACGCGGAGCCCACCTGGCCCTGACCCTGGAAAGGCTGGATCACCTGGTCCAGCGCAGCCAGCCAAAGACCAAAGAACCAGAAAAAAAACCGAAGACTGGCAATGAATTGTCGTCTTATGATGTGAAAAGCATTGCCAGTGGGCGGGGGATTCAGCGGATTGGGCTTTCCGCTACTCAGCGTCCACTCGAACGCATTGCGAAGTACCTGGTCGGACCGAAACGTGAATGCAGCGTTATCGACGCCGGTGAACGCAAAAAGCTCGACCTCGAGATCGTCGTTCCGGTGGAAGTCATGTCGAACCCGGTGGTCAGCGACCAGGCGGTGACCGGTCCGGCCGAAGGACACATGCGGTCGATCTGGCCGGCCATCTACCCGGAACTGCTCAGTCTCGTCCGGCAACACACCTCGACCATCATCTTCGTCAACAACCGCCGTGCCGCTGAACGCCTGGCCCAGCGGCTGAACGAACTCGACGAAGAGGACGGCGAAAGCCTCGCCGCATCCCTGAATTCCGAGCTGCCAAACCCGACCGCCACCGAAACCACCGCGAAGAAAGCCGCCGAACTGGCAGAAGCCGGGGAGGACGCAGGCCCGGTCCTGGCCCGGGCCCATCACGGATCGCTCTCCCATGACGAACGTACCCAGATCGAGGAGCAGCTCAAATCCGGCCAGATTCCCTGCCTGGTAGCAACCTCTTCGCTCGAACTCGGCATCGACATGGGGGCCGTTGACCTGGTGATCCAGGTCGAGTCACCGAAATCAGTGGCCCGCGGCCTGCAGCGCATCGGCCGGGCCGGTCACGGACTCGGGGAGACCTCGAAGGGCCGCATCTTCCCCAAATTCCGGGGCGACCTCCTGGAAAGCGCCGTGGTAACCCAGCGGATGCGAGAAGGATCGATAGAAGAGACAGTGATCCCGACCAACCCGCTCGATGTGCTCGCCCAGCACCTGATCTCGATGGCGGCCCTCGACAACTGGAAAACCAGGGATGCCTACGACCTGGTCACCAGCACCAGTTCATTCGCTGAACTTTCCGAAGAGCAGTACGAGAACGTGCTCGACATGCTCGACGGCCGGTACCCCTCGGACCGGTTCGCTGAACTGCGCCCGCGGATCGTCTGGGACCGCACCGAAGGCACTATCGAAGGGCGCAAAGGATCGCGCTCGCTGGTCGTCACCAACGCCGGCACGATCCCCGACCGCGGGCTGTACGGGGTTCACCTGCCGGACGGACGGAGAGTTGGTGAACTCGACGAAGAAATGGTTTACGAAGCACGGGCAGGACAAGTATTCCTGCTCGGTGCGTCCAGCTGGCGCATCCAGGAGATCACCCGCGACCGTGTAATCGTGATTCCCGCCCCCGGGGTCCCGGGTGCGGTGCCGTTCTGGCGGGGCGACGGCATCGGCCGTCCGGTCGAACTCGGCAAAGCGATCGGGGCTTTCTCGAGGGAAGCGGTGAACAGCAAGCCCGAAGAACTCGAAAAGTCACACGACCTTGATCCGATGGCCGCAGCGAACCTGGTCAGCTATCTGCAGGAACAGCAGGCCGCGACCCGGGTGGTGCCCTCCGATACAACGATCGTGATCGAACGGTTCCGCGACGAGATCGGTGACTGGCGGCTCTGCGTTCTTTCCCCATACGGTGGCCGGGTCCATGCCGCCTGGGGGATGGCGATCGCCGCCAGGCTGCGCGATGAACACGGGCTGGAAGCTGACGCGATCCATTCGGACGACGGCATCGCCGTCCACCTGCCCGACGCCGACGAACCACCCTCATCCGATCTGGTGATGATCGACCCGGAAGAACTCGAGGATCTGGTGGTTCGTGAGCTTGGTGGCTCGGCACTGTTCGGGGCACGTTTCCGCGAGAATGCCGCCCGTTCGCTGCTGATTCCACGCGCGTATCCGGGCAAACGCACCCCGCTCTGGCAGCAGCGACTGAAAGCACAGAGCCTGCTCGAGGTCGCCGAGGACTTCCCGCGTTTCCCGGTGATCCTCGAGACCTACCGCGAATGCCTCCAGGACGTCTTCGACCTTCCCGCCCTTCAGGAACTACTGCGCGGGCTTCATTCCCGGGAGCTATCGCTGGTCGAGGTCGAGACG
>JBAUOE010000114.1:0-2040 GCA_049579585.1 Solirubrobacterales bacterium
ATTCATTGCCAGTCTTTTCGTTCGTTGGCTGTTGTGACTTATCTTTAGGCCATGACCAACTCCGTGATTGCTGCCGCCATCGAAGAACTGGCTGTGCTCTACCAGCTGGATGGAGCTGACCGATACCGGGTCCTCGCCTATGTGAACTCGGCCCGGACCATCAAGAACGAAGGCAGTTCGGTCGAAAAGATGGCGAAAGAAGGCACCGTCACTGACCTTCCCGGGGTCGGCAAGACGCTCGAGGAAAAGATCATTGCCCTGGTCGAAACCGGGGAGATCCCGGCCGCGGTCAAACTCAAGGAAAAGCTCCCGGCGGGACTGATCGAGATCAACCGCATCCCGGGACTCGGACCAAAAACCGTGCGCCGCCTCCACGACGAACTCGATGTGAACACCCCCGAGGATCTGCGCGCAGCCGCTGAAGCCGGCGAAGTCCGAAAGCTCAAAGGGCTCGGCGCAAAAGTCGAAGAGAACATCCTCGAAGGCCTCGACCGCCTGGAAGCACAGCCGGAAGGTCCGGAACGGGTCCGGCTGGACGAGATTCTGCCGGTCGCCGGCGAACTGCTCGCCGCTTTGCGGGCACACCCAAACTGCGACCGGGCCGAAATTGCCGGCTCGGCCCGCCGCATGGCAGAAACCTGTCACGACATCGACCTGATTGCCACCTCGGATGACCCAACCGGACTCGCGACCGCGATCGCCGACCATGACCTGGTTGCCAAAGCCGGTTCGCCCGGGGAGAACGGCGTCAAGCTGGAAACCAACTCCGGCATCGGGGTTGACGTCCGCATCGTCAAACCGGATGCCTTCGGAAACCTGCTCCAGCACTTCACCGGCTCGGCCGCTCACAATGAGAAGCTGCGGACGCTCGCCGTTCAGGAAGGACTCCACGTATCCGAAAACGGCATCCTCGACGACAAGACCGGGGAGACTGAACGATTCACCACCGAAGAGGAGGTTTACGCCCGACTCGGATACGACTACATCGTTCCCGAACTCCGGGAAAACCGGGGTGAACTCGAAGCGGCCCGGAACGGAAAACTGCCGAACCTGGTCGGGATCGACGAAATCAAGGGCGATCTGCACTCCCACACAACGCTCTCCGACGGTCGCGGAAGCCTCGAAGAAATGGCCGAAGCCGCCGAAGCTCTCGGTTACGAATACCTGGCGATAACCGACCATTCGGCCAGCCACGGTTTCGGCAACCACGTAACCCCGGACCGCCTCTGGGAACGCATCGAAGAAATCAAAGCCTTCAACAAGAAGCGAGCTAAGAAGAAGGGGACCTTCCGGCTGCTGGCCGGTTCCGAAGTGAACATCGGTACCCGCGGCGAACTTGATTACGACGAGGATCTGTTGCGGGCGCTTGACTGGGTGATCGCTTCAATCCACACCTCGTTCAGCAACGATGAAACGAAAATGACCGGACGCATGATCATCGCGATCGAAAATCCGCTGGTCGACTGTATCGGCCACCCCACCGGCCGCCTGATCAATAAACGTGAGGGCTACCCGCTGGACATCGAGAAGGTGATTCTCGCGGCCGCCGAAAACGACACCATGTTCGAGATCAACGGCAGCCCGCAACGTCGTGACCTCAACGACATCCATGCCCGCATGGCGATGGAGGCCGGAGTGAAGATCGTGCTGAACACTGACTCGCACGGACCGGAAACCCTGCCGAACATGAGCTACGCGGTCGCCACCGCACGTCGCGCCTGGCTAACCGCAAGCGACGTCAAGAACACCAGCAGCTGGTGGAAATAGGACCCGACGGGTCGCTGTCTGCCGTGGACCCGGGTCGGGTTCCAGACCAAAGTGGAGTCCGGGCCCGAAGGGGGCCGGGTCGGTTTCACCGCGATCGACGCGGAAAAGTCGACCCGGACATGCTGTTTCTCAGAAGGCCCGGAAGCCCGGGGTCCTGACCAGCTTCACTGCCCGGAACGGTGAACCCGGTTCTACCAGGAACCTCACGCCATCCCGGCCTTCGACCGCCAGCACCGCCGCCTCCCGGTTGCGCCAGGCCAGTGCGACCAGCAG
>JBAUOE010000115.1:0-6397 GCA_049579585.1 Solirubrobacterales bacterium
GCTCGGATCGAGCACGCCGTTCAGCGAAGAACAGCTCAGCTCCCTCTACACCGATTTCGCGGACTACCTCGGCAAGTACGACGTTGCGGCCGACGCGATGCTCCCGGACGGGTTCATCTTGCCGGAAGATGTAGAGCGCCTGAAGGAATCCGCCCGCCAGTTTGCGGAAATCCGTCCGACGGCACCGCTGCTGGTCGGCAATGCCAAGAACAAAGGCAATTTCGGTCTGACCTGGGTTGGCACCGAAGCGCCCGATACGACGTTCGAAGTCCAACGGGCCGCCGCCGGAAAAGACAACTGGGTGAACGTGAGTCCGACCATCGACGGCGCCACGGCCAACTTCAACAAGGAAGCTGAAGGCACACACAAGTACCGGCTGCGCAATACGACAATCCTGCCGGGAACCAACATCTCGGAGCCGCGCACGGTTGTGACCCCGTACTCGGAGGAGTTCGGCGAAGTCAAGGTTGACCGTTCCGGACCGAAGAAGCCCAAGGTCAAGATCAAGGGCAAGAAGTTCAAGCGGAACGGCAAGAAGGTCAAGAACACCTATCGCGGCAAAGTCCGGGTGAAGGTAATCGGCAGGCCGGACGTGAAGCTGCCAGACGGAAGCGCCGGCGTCGGGCTCAAGAACAAGTCAGTCCCGAAGAAGAAGGTAATAAAGAAGAGGGGCAAGACCGTTCTGAAGATCAAGACCCGGGACAAGCTCGGCAACAAGTCGAAGCCGGTCAAGGTCGTAATCAAGATCAAGAAGCGCTGATTCCCCGGGGCCGACGAGGCCCGGGGTCTAGGATTGGTTGATGGACGAGCAGCAGGCAAAAGAGCGCTGTGCGGCACTGGCGGTCGAGAGTCCCGAGCGGGAGACCCACAGCTGGATGCCGCGGGAGGGTGCCGACGGCACCTGGTCGATTGTGAAGCTCGCCGTCCCGTCCCCGAAGAAGGCCGAAACGATCACGACTCAGTCCGGTGACGATCAGGGAATCAAAGACGATCCACGGCCGGCAATGGAGCAGAACGTGCCGCCCTGGGGTATGGGGCTGTAGATTCAGCTCTCTTTGAGCCGCTTCGCCTACAGACGGAACCCTGACAAAGAGTACGGCGCCAGCATGCTGGAGCTGTTCTACGACCTGGTGTTCGTTTTTGCGATCACGCAGGTCACCCACCTCCTGATCGGCCATCTCACCTGGCTAGGGGTTCTCCAGTCAACGATCATCCTGCTCACGGTCTGGTGGGCCTGGCAGTTCACGACCTGGGCCACCAACGAGCTCGACCCTGAAGCGATTCCGATTCGGCTGTTGCTGATCGTGATCATGCTGGCCAGCCTGCTGATGTCTGTCGCCATCCCGGACGCATTCGGTGACAGAGGCCTGCTTTTCGCTGCGGCCTACGTCTTCATTCAGGTCGGACGCCATTCCTTCATGACTTTCGCTGCGGCCGATCGTGGCACCACCGAGCGCAACCGCGCGCTTCACATACTGATCTGGTTCTGCTTCGGGGCAATCTTCTGGATCTGGGGTGCCCTGGTGGATGGCGACAGTCGCATCTTCCTGTGGCTCGTTGCCCTCGCCATCGACTACGGCGGGGCCTCACTGGCCTACCGGGTGCCATTCATGGACCGAATCGGCCTTGACGCCTGGCAAATCGGGGGATCCCACTTCGCCGAAAGGTTTCAGTTGTTCACGATCATTGCGCTAGGCGAAACAATCGTCCTTACCGGCGCGACCACCTCGGGGTTGGAACTGGACTTCGCGACAGTCACGGCGTTCTCGACCGCTTTCCTAAGCACGGTCTGTCTCTGGTGGCTGTATTTCAACTATGTCGCCACGGTGTTCGAGCACATGCTCGTATCGGCCACGAACCGCAGCGTGGTCGCGCGCAATCTTTATACCTACGGCCACATCCCGATAATCGCCGGAATCATCCTTTGCGCGGTCGGTGACGAGATCATCATCACCCACCCGACTGAATATCTGAAAACGCCATATCTGCTGGCGGTGGTGGCCGGCCCGGTTGTTTATCTACTGGCCTACGTTCCAAGCCGGTTGAAAGCAACCGGCGGGCTTCCAGTCAAAAGGGTGAGCGGGGCAGCGGGATGCATTGCGGTCGGGATCTTCGCTTCGATCACCCACATCCCGGCAGTTTCGGTCGGGCTCCTGCTGGTCGCGATCCTGATTGGCGTGGTGGTCTTCGAAACTCTGTCGCCGAGCCGTTCTCCGGAAGACGGGGCCCGGCCGGAACCCCAGCCCAGCCCGGCTGGCTGAGGATCGCACCGGTTCAGGGCTGGTTCTTCAGTTGGCCCTGGTGCCGGCCCGTGCGACGGCAGAACGGCGGAGCAGCTTGCCTTCACGGTCGATGGCCCGCACCATCACCCAGGACCCCAGTTGCCGGAACGGGATCTTCGTTTCAAGGCCCGTCCACAGGGCGGACTTCACCGGTTTCAGGGATTTGGCGTTCGGTCCGGTGAAAACCTGCCAGGTGTGAACCCGGTCCGCACCGTTCCAGGATGCCCAGACCACCGCGTCCTTTTTCGTTCTGCGACTCGCGATCGCCGGTCTGTCCGTCGGGAATCCGGTCCACTGCTCCTTGCGCGCCCGGTATGAGTTGACCGGGGCATCGGCGAAAGTGGCGTCGAAAGCAACGTTCCCATCGGGTGTGAATTCCGTGATCTGGGAGCGGGAACCCCAGCCGACAAACATGTTGCCGCCGGGGAGCACCTGGGCGCTGCCCTGGGATCCGGCAACTATCGGTTCGGGCCGGTGCGGGTAGCGTTTGACCAGGGTCACCACAGGCCGTTTTCCTTTCCTGCCCTCGATCCGCAGGATCATGCCGCTGGATTGCGCACGAACCGTCGACAGTCTTTTCGCCGAGCCGTTGTCGAACAGGGAGATGTCGCCGTTCGGCAGGCGTCTCGCGTCGTGCTGGAAACCGAACCTGGCACCGGGCTTCATCGCGAAGTTGTTCGTTTTTCCCTTCATTCCATCACCGCGAAGCCGCCAGCGGACCCGTCCGGTGGCACGATCGATGCGGTAAAGCGTATTTACTTTACGCGCCGAAACGAGCACTGAATCACCATCGTTGACCACTGAGTTGACATGGAAATAGTCCCAGGCCGACCCGTCCGGTTCCGGTTTGCTGACTGTCGCTTCCAGGCCGACGTTGCCGATGCTGTGCCATTCGAACAACACGGCGCCGGTCTTGATGTCGATCTCCTGAACCACGTTGTCGAAAAGCTTCCCGTTGCGCAGGCCGCCGAACTTGCTGGTGTCCCAACGGACCGCCCGGTAAGCAAGCACCAGGGCCGTATTGCGGGGGGTGATCGTGAACTCATGGGCATCCGGCTTGTAACCATTGCCGACCCTGAACCGGGCGATCTTGCCATACGAACGGTTGAGGATCGTGAAGTATCCGATCTGGCTTTTCCCGTCCGAACTTGAGGATCCCTTCCAGTAAGTCAGGACCTGCCGGCCCTCGTAACGCTGGGGGCCGAAGTTCTGGACTTCTTCTCCGTTGCCGCCGTGTCCGGTCGCCTGGAACCAGGTGGTTCGCCCGTAGCTGTCGGCGATGGTCAGGCCGGTCTGTTTCGGGGCGAAGAAGATCTTGCCGGGATAGGTGGATTCATTTCTGGCCAGCACATCGAGTTTCGTTGGACGCAGGTCCGGCCGGGAATGCAGGCGTGGGTATTGGTTCGGGATTTCAGGGACGCTGCTTTTCCGGTCCGGTCCGTAGAAACGGCCGATCTGGACTGTGAAGTCGCCATTCCGGGTGAGCTTGATCCGCCTTTTGGTGAAAACCCTGACTGTTTCACCGGGTTTGAACCGGCGATGGGGGACGAAACTCACTCCTTTGCCATCGGAGTGGGCGAGCCGTTTCCCGCCGTGGAAGCCGCTGCGTGACCCGACAACCTTGACCGGGCCGAGCTGGCCTGGTTTCAACCCGCGGAAACTGAAGGTGGTGGAGTCGGAAGCCACCGGGGTTCCCGGGGCGGGAAATACGCTCACCGGTTTCGGTTTGGCTGCCTGGGCGGCGGAGTCGAAAGCCAGACCGGCCAGAAGCACGGCGATAGCCAGCAGGGGAACGCGGTATGAACTGGCGGGACGGATCGGACATTCCTTTCGAAAGGTGGAAGCGAAGGTCAGTTTTAGCTGATTCTGCAAAAAGAACGGGGCCCCGCAGGGCCCCGTTCTCACATCCTTCGCTGGCTTTCAGGCCAGCGATTGCTTCGATACTGCTATCGCGACTGCTGGCCGATCGAGGTGACCGCAGATTCGCCGAGAACCTTGCCGTCCTTGTCGATTGACTGGACCTGTACGACGGCACCGATGGCGGGCACCGGAATCATCGTTTCGAGGTTCTGCCAACTGCTGCTTGCGGCTACCGAGAGATCACTGGCGTTCGGTCCGGTGAGGACCTTCCAGTCAGTGGTCTCCTGTGAGCCGTTCCAGCTCGCGTAGACATTCGCTCCGCCGCCTTCGGTGGCTTCGGATGCGATCGCCGGACGACGCTTCGGAACGCCGTTCCAGGTGGACTTGAATGCCCGGTAGGAGTTACCCGGTGAGTCGTCGAACGTCATGTCGAGAACGATGTTGCCGTTGACGTCGTATTCAGTTGCCCGCTTGGTTGAACCCCAGCCGACGAACATGCCGCCATCCGGGAGGACCCGCGCGCTTCCCTGCGAGCCAACGCCCTTTCCGGTCGGTTCCAGGTTGCGCTGAACCAGATCGGCCCGGCGGTTCTTACCCTTGCCCGAGAGCCTGATTACCAGACCGCTGCCAACTTCGTTGACGGTCGGCAGGCCACCGGCGATGCCGTTGTCGAAGATCGAAATATCTCCGTTCGGCAGTCGGTTCATGTCGTGCTGATAACCGAAAGTAGCGTCAGCTGCGACCTTGAAGTCACCGCCGTTGCCAGCTCCGTTCAGGTACCACTTGTTCCTGGCGGTCTTCCGGTCGATCCGGTAGATACCGCTGTTGCGACGACCTGAGATCAGGAAGGCGTTCTTGCCATCAGGCTTGACTGCGTTGATGTGGAAGTAATCCCACACCGGCCAGTTGCCGTTTTCTTCCTGCTCCGGCGGCGTGTCCGGATTGTCTTCGTTCATCGGAACGTTGCCGATCGAGTGCCATTCGAACAGAACGGCACCGGTCTTCAGGTCGATCTCCTGGAACACGTTGTCCATGAGCTTGCCGTTCTTGCCGCCACCAGCTGAACTGGTGTTCCACTTGACGCCGCGGTACGAAAGGACCAGTGCGGTGTCCCACGGGGTGATCTCGAAATCATGGGTGTCAGCGGCGTAACCGTTGCCCGGCTTGAACTGCTTGATCCGGTTGTACTTCTTGTTGAAGATCTCGTACACACCACGCTGGGAATAACCGCGGGCCGTAGTTGATCCGAGGTAATTGGTCAGAACCGGACGGCCCTTCCACTCCTGAGCCTGGAAGTTCTCGACGGTTTCGCCGGCACCTTCAAAGTCAATCGGTCGGAACCAGGAGATTCGACCGAAGTTGTCGGCAATTACGCGTCCCTCTTCCTTCGGGGCGACAAAGATCTTGCCCGGGGCGGCGTTGACGCCCGGGACAACCATGTCCAGTTTCGGCGGCTTCAGATCAGGACGGGACTTGAGACCGTCATTTACTTCGACTTCATCAGGCTTGCCTGACTTGTCGTCTTTGCCGTAGAAACGGCCGATACGAACCTTGAAGGTGCCGTTCTTGGCCCGAACGAGCTTGCGCTTGGTTACAACACGCACGTTCTCGCCGGACTGGAAGTTCTTCTTGGGGATCCAGCTGACGCCCTTGCCGTCGGAGTGAACTTTGCGGGTTCCTCCGTGCCGGCCGGAGCGTGATCCGATTACCTTGATCGGACCCATGTTCTTGGCCTTGACACCTCTGAAACTGAATGAGGTCGAATCTGATGCGACCGGGGTTCCAGCTGCCGGGTACACGGCGATGGGATTCTTGTTGATTGCCTGGGCGCTGCTGGTGATCGCGCCAAAGGCGAATAACGCAAGGACTGCCGCCATGACAGGCTGAAGTCGTTTCAGGGGTACTGTTAGCAAGATTGCTCCTCCAATTGATTCTAGGACGGGGATTAGACGATACGAGGTTGTTAACCCCTACAAATGATGCTTGTTGCGCTCAGTCGCGCACAAGTTTTTTGTAGGTAATTCGGTGGGGCCGGTCCGCTTCAGGACCGAGTAGGTTGCGCCGATTCTCTTCGTAGGCCTCCAGATTACCTTCGAACCACGTTACTTGCGAATCTCCTTCGAAAGCGAGAATGTGAGTCGCGACCCGATCGAGGAACCAGCGATCATGGGAAATCACGACCGCGCAGCCGGCAAATGCGAGCAGGGCCTCTTCGAGGGCGCGCAGGGTATCGATGTCGAGATCGTTGGTTGGTT
>JBAUOE010000116.1:0-18735 GCA_049579585.1 Solirubrobacterales bacterium
GCCACGAAGTCGACCGGACAGTCGACGGATCAGGCTGCCAAAGGTGACCCGTCGCTCTACACCGAGCCGTAGCCCGGATCAGAAAACGGCCTGCCCGGCCAGGGCAAGTCCGCTGATCACCAGCACAACCGCCATCGCTTTGACCAGAGTGTCTTCGTTCAGGCGACCGGTGAACCTGGAACCGAAGTAGGCACCCGGCATCGCTGCCGCTGCTCCGATCAGGAATATTTGCCAGTCGATGCCGCTAGGCAGGTGCCCGACCAGTCCGCCGATCCCGACAACCACGCCAACCGCAGCGTTGGTGCCAACCGCGCGATGCGCACTCATGCCCATGTATTTGAGCATCGCCGGCAGTCGCAGGGACCCGAGGATCAGCCCGACGAAACCACCGAGCAGGCCGACGGCGAAACCGATCAGCACGGCTTCGATCAGCAGGTTGCGCTGCTGTACCTGCCCGGGCTCGAACTCTACTTTCGGCTTGCGGTAACGCCAGACTTCGACGGCGCCGTAAAGGACCACGATCGAGATCGCCCCGAGCAGAATACGTTCAGGGAAAACTCCGGCGAGCAGTCCGCCGCAGATCGCGCCGACCAGGGAACTGGGCGCCATCATCAGGAAGAGCTTCGGGTCGATCCGGCCGTTTCGCCAGTGGACTACTGCCGAAGTCAATGCGGCCGCGCCCGAGATCGCGACGTTCGCGCCCGCGGCAGCGGCGGTTGAACTGCCGAGCAGGACCACCACCGGCAGGCGCAGATTGCCGAGGACCAGTCCGATCATGCCTCCGGCAAACGAGACCGTGAAGCTCCAGACGACAAGGATCACTATTTCGATCGGTCCCATTACGCATATTGTTCACCATCGTCAGCTCAAGGAGAGATGTTTCTGTGAACTCAATACTGGTTACGGGGGGTGCCGGATTTGTCGGCTCGAATCTCGCGATCGCCCTGGCCACCAGACATCCGGACTGGCGAATCACCGCATTCGACAACCTGTACCGCAAAGGATCCGAGCTCAACCTCGGACGGCTTGCGGACGCCGGGGTTGAATTTCTTCGTGGCGACGTGCGCAGCCTCGAAGACCTCGAAAAGGCCGGGCCGGTTGACGCACTGATCGAATGCTCGGCCGAACCATCGGTGATGAGCGGAATCGACGGCGACACTTCCTATCTGGTCGAAACCAATCTCACAGGGGCCTACAACTGTCTCGAGCTGGCCCGCCGTCGTGGCAGCCAGTTCATATTTCTTTCGACCAGCCGGGTGTATCCGCTGCGAGGCCTGCGGGACCTCACTCTGGAAGAAGCCCCGACCCGTTTCGAACTGTCCGGGGACCAGCCGCAGCCGGGCATCTCGTCGAAAGGTGTTTCGGAAGCGATGCCGCTCGCCGGCCCACGAACCCTCTATGGATCAACCAAGCTCGCGGCCGAACTGCTGACCACCGAGTTCGGGGAAATGTTCGGGATCCCGACCGTGATCAACCGGTGTGGAGTTATCGCCGGACCCTGGCAGATGGGAAAAGTCGACCAGGGCGTCTTTACCCACTGGATGCTCGCTCACCTGGACCGGAAACCACTTTCTTACATTGGTTACGGCGGCAGCGGCAAGCAGGTTCGTGACCTGCTCCACATCGATGATCTGATCGACCTGGTCGAGTTGCAGGTGCTGGAACCGGAAATCTGGGACGGCCAGACCTTCAACGTCGGCGGTGGCCGCGAGGTGAGCCTTTCGTTGCTCGAATCATCGGGGATCTGCGCCCGGCTGACCGGCAACTCGCTCGAGATAACACCGGTACCGGAGGATCGTGCCGGTGATGTCCCGGTTTATCTTTCCGATTGCTCGGCGCTCTTTGCGCACACATCATGGCGGCCGCAGAGGGATGCTGAAACGATTCTGCGGGACATCTACGAATGGATCGATTCGGATCGCGATCTGCTGGAAGGAGTGTTGAGGTGAAACTTTCGATTGTGATTCCGGCCCGCAACGAAGAGGGCTCGATCCTGCCGACGATCGATGGTGTCGTGACCGTGCTTGAAAGGGAATCGATCGACTACGAAATCCTCGTGGTCGACGACGGCAGCACCGACCGGACCAGGGAACTGGTCGACGGTGTGAACGCAGCCAACTCCCGGGTGCTCTGCCGTCCGTCGCATTACAGCCCCGGCGGATTCGGGCTGGCCGTCCGCTCAGGCCTGGAGTTGTTCAGCGGCGACGCTGTCGTGATCATGATGGCTGATAAGTCCGACAACCCCGAGGATCTGGTCATGTACCACCACATCCTCGATGAGGGCTGGGACTGCGCATTCGGATCGAGGTTCCTCCACGGGGCGGTGATCACCGACTATCCGCGGCTCAAATTTGTCCTCAACCGGATCGCCAACACTTTCGTCAACACGCTCTTCCGGCTTGGCTACAACGACACGACCAACGCTTTCAAGGGTTACCGGCGAGAAGTGATCGAAACCATTTCCCCGCTGCTGTCCAAACATTTCAATCTCACCGTCGAAATGCCGCTGAAAGCGATCACCCGTGGACACACCTACAAAGTGGTGCCCACTTCCTGGACCAATCGCACCACCGGTGAAGCGAAACTGGCGATGCGTGAAATGGGCAGCCGTTACCTGTTCATCGTGCTTTACATCTGGCTCGAGTACCACCTGAGCCGGGGCGACTACCGCAAAGGCTGAGGCTTCACCGGGCAGACCCGGACTTTGCCTTCACCGAGGAAACCGATCCGCCACGGTTCATCGGAATCATCAGCTGGCACGTTCACCAGGGTCGTAACCCCGGCCTCCGCGAAAGCGGCGCCGGTTGATGCCCCTTCGCGGTAGCGGCCGAATGCCAGAAACGCACTTTCTTGTGGCCGGAACGAGAAGGTTCTGTTCGGGAGCGGGATCGTCTGTTCAGACCCAGCGGTGCCCGCGGTAAGTGTCTGACAGGAATAGGGCGTCAAGCCGGTTCCACTGAAGTTCTCGATCGGTGCTGAAAGCACCGGCAGCGCCGAAACCAGAATCTGGTCAACCCTCTCCCTGGCGGCCGGTGACGCTTGCTCGATTTCTGATTCCGACCAGGTCAATGACCCGTATTTCTTTTCGGCGTCCAGATAGGCGCCAGCTGTGATCCGGGCCGAGTCGTCGGCGCTGATGCCGACTTCGAAGCCCGGGTCAACGGTGTTGCGGGCAATGTCCACCGCGGTCATCCCGGCGATGCCTTTGTCCGCGAGCGGCTTGAACAGACTGGCGTAACCGTTGCGCATCGCATCGACGTTGGCCGCGATCGCAACCAGCGCAATCAGCCCGAGCGCGGCCAGCACCCGGGCTTTGGGCCGGTATCCCTCATAAGCACCGGCGAGGATCATCAGAACGAAAACGGCATTCGGGAACTGGTACCGGCTTGCCTGGAACCCTCGTCCGGGGGAAAGGTTGAGCGCGGCCAGGCCCCAGAACGCAAGGGCGATCGCGGCAGCTACCAGCAGCGGCCGGGGGATCCGTCCCTGCCGCATCACCCCGTAGGCGATTGCGGCCAGGCCGATCAGGCCACAAAGGACCCCGAGTGCGGTGTTGTGAAACGAACCGTCATCGACGATCACCTTGAAGACGCCAGTCAGTTCAGACACGGTCAGCGCGAAGGACCGGGCGATGTAGCCAGGCGCATGGCCGGCATTCTGAATGCTGACCGCGCTTTCCGCCGTATGTCCCCAGCCGAGGTACCAGAGCCCGTAAATCGCGACCGGGATCGCGACCACATAGAGCCGTCGCCACAGGTTCTTTCGCTGGAGCAGAAGGTTGACCGCTGCCCCGACCGCGAACGGGATCCCGAGCGACGTTGAAATCATTGAGATGACCAGCAGCAGGCAGGCGATCCGGTCCCCGAACGCGTCCTGCCGTCTGAGCATGATCAGCGCCCCGATGCCACCCGCGATCGAGAGTGAGAAGCCGATCTGGAAGGCCCAGAGCAGATCTTCGAACGAGGCGCCGAAGAAAAGGATCACGGAGCAGCCGATCACCGCCGCCGCTTCACCAACCAGCGGCTTCAGGTACAGGTAGAGCGCAAAAACGCTGGCCAGGAAGACCAGCACCGAAAACACCTGGATCGGCATCGCCGATTCCATGCCGAAAACGGACAGGAAAAGCTTGTAGATAGCGACCGGCAGGATCGAGATGTGCTCGTTGTGCGGGTCGAGGAAATCACCGATGTCACCGTCCTCGCGGTAGATGACGAAAGCCCAGTCATCCAGCATGAAGTTCAGGCCAGACCGGTAATGGATCAGCAAGGCTGCCGATGCAACCATCAGCAGGCCCAGCAGGAAGGGGAATGGGCGTCTACGGACGGATTCGTAGATGCCTGATGGGGCGACTCCCATCTTGTTAGTTTAGTCGCCATGTCCCAGTCCTCCGATCACGCCGTTTGACATGAAGACCGCGATTGTCACCGGTTCAGGAGGACTGATCGGCTCGCAGTCAGTTGCGCATCTGGTTGAAGCGGGCTGGCATGTGATCGGGATCGAGAACGACATGCGTTCGCAGTTCTTCGGCCCGGAGTCCTCGACCCGACCGACCTCGGAAAGCCTGGTGTCCAGGTATGACGACTTCGAGAACGTCGAGCTCGACATCCGGGATGCGGAAGGCGTCAACCGCGTGTTCGGCGGGGTGGAAGGCGGACCGGACCTGATAATTCACACCGCAGCCCAGCCCTCCCATGACTGGGCGGCCCGGGACCCGCAGACCGATTTCGGGGTCAACGCAATCGGCACGTTGAACCTGCTCGAAGCATCCCGTGCCCACAGCCCGGATGCCCCGTTCATTTTCTGCTCCACCAACAAGGTTTACGGCGACCTGCCGAACAGCCTGCCCCTGATCGAAGAAGCGGACCGGCTTGAACTTCCAGCGGACCACGCCTGGTACGGAGGCATCGATACTTCGATGTCGATCGACCAGTCCACCCATTCGCTCTTCGGTGTCTCCAAGGCCAGCGCCGACCTGCTGGTCCAGGAATACGGCCGCTATTTCGACCTGCCGACCGTCTGCTTCCGGGGTGGCTGCCTCACCGGCCCGCAGCACGCCGGGGCCGAGCTTCACGGGTTCCTTGCTTATCTCATGAAATGTGTTGTCACCGGCAATCCGTACACCGTCTTCGGTTACGGCGGCAGGCAGGTCCGGGACAACATCCATTGTGCCGACCTGGTCTCCGCGTTCATGGAGTTCCAGAAGAACCCGCGGTCAGCCGCGGTCTACAACATCGGTGGCGGACGTCGCAGCAACTGTTCAATGCTGGAAGCGATCAAGGACTGTGAACGCATCGCCGGCAAACAGCTTGACTGGACGATGTCGGAAGAGAACCGCATCGGCGACCACATGTGGTGGATCTCCGACCTGAAACCGTTCGAAGCCGACTATCCGGAATGGCAGCAGCGCTACGGGATCGAAGAGATCCTCACCGAGATTCACGAGTACAACGTTCGCGCGCTCTGACCGGGCCGAACCGGGTCGGTCAACCCTTCGCGAGAACGCCGCAGACCCGGACCGTCCCGGTCCCGAGAAAGCTGATCCTCCAGGGTCTGGTTGACCGGTCTTCAGGAACACGCACCAGAGTTTCCGTATCGGCATCGGCGTAGATCGCGCCAGTGGCCGCCCCGTCGCCGTAACGCCCAACCGCCAGGAATACCTCGTTGTCAGGGCGGAAAGTGAAGGTACGGGCTGGCAGGGGGATGAATTTTTCCGATCCGGCCGTGCCGGTGGCGACCTTCTGGCACGAGCTCGCTTTCAGGCCAGACGGCAGCGGCACGCCGCTGACCGGCAACGCTTCGACCAGGACCTGATCGACCCTGGCCCTCGCCTCCCCGCTGCGCTGCCCGATTTCATCCGGGTTCCAGGCAGCGGATCCGTAACGCTTTTCCGCATCGAAATAGTCCCTGGCGGTGACAGCCAGTGAGCCGTCCTCATTCATGCCTGCCGCGTAATCCGGGTCGACGCTGCCACGAGCGATTTCCAGTGCGGTCAGGGTGGCGAATCCCTTGTCGGAAAGAGGGTGGAAGAAATTCCGGTATCCGTCCCGCATCTCAATGAGGTTGAAGGAAACCCCGACCACCGCGACCACCGCGACCACACCAAGTATTCGCGACGGGATCTTGACGCCGTCGATCGCACCGGCAACGAGCATCAGCAGGATCATCACCCCTGGCAGCTGGTAACGGACGGCTTCGTAATTTCGTCCGTTCAACGCGGCCAGGCCCCAGAACACCAGGCCCAGGGACAGCGCCACGAGAAACGCTCGTGGAACCCGGTGGCTACGGTAGAGGCAGAATGCCAGGCTGGCGAGCACCAGGATGCATGCCATGGCGGTCACGATTTCGCCGGTTTCACCGGCGATGCGGAAAGAGCCGTTGGTATCGGCGATCGCCAGCCGCAAAGCGTTGAAGATCCAGAGCGGCACGTCGAGTGTGTTCTCGAGCCGGAAGCCGTTCGGCGCGTCCCGGCCCCAGCCGATCCACCATGTGGCGTAGACCAGCGAAGGCACGGCAACAACCCAGAGACATTTGACCAATTCGCTGCGCCTGAGCAGCAGTGCGACCAGGGCCGCGGCGATGAACGCGATGCCGATCGAGGTGCTGATCACGGAGATGACCAGCAGCAGGCAAGCCAGGCGATCACCCGCCCGATCGCCACGCCGGAGCAAGTGAAGCGCTCCGATCCCGGCAGCAAGCGAGATTGAGAAGCCCAGCTGGAAAACCCAGAGAAGGTCCTCCCAGGCAGTGCCGAGAAAAAGGACCAGTCCGCAGCCGATGAATGCGGCCGGAGCTCCGGCCAGTGGCTTCAGGTAAACAAAAAGCACCCAGACGCTGAGCAGGAAGAGCGCCACTGAAAGAACGTGCAGCGGCATTGCCGACGTCATACCGAAGATTCCGAGAACGAGCTTGTAGATCACCACCGGCAGGATCGAGATGTGCTCGTTGTGCGGCTCGAGGTAGTCACCAATATTGCCGGGCGCACGCGAGATCACGAAAGCCCAGTCGTCGAGCATGAAATCGAGTTTCGCCCTGACGGTGAGCAGAAGGGTCGCGGACGCCAGCATCAGGAACCCGAGTGCCAGCTCCCAGGGTCGCCGCCGCAGCATCTTGCTGACTGAACCGTCCTCCACGCCGCCAGTCTAGGTCACTGCCAGGACCCGTCAACCTTCCGAAGAGGTTCTAACCGCAGACCGTGGCTGGCCCGCCGCGGGTGATTGCGATGCGCCAGGGCCGGTCAGATTCATCGTCGGGCAGGATCAGCCCGGCCGACTGTTTTGGCAGAACCGCACCGACTTCGAGGCCGGGAGCATCAGAGAACCGGGAAAGCCCAATCCCGAGGTCTTCGTCTCCCCGGTTGAAAACGTCGGGGTTGCGCCCGAAAGTTTCGTAGGTTTCACCGGGCAGGAGCCGCTGGCATTTGAGGTGCCGCAGGGGCTCGCGGCCGCTCGGTTCGATGCCCAGAGCGTTGATCAGTGTGGAATCGGCGGCCGCCCTGGTTGCCGAATCGCTTTCAGCCAGTTCCTCCTCGGAAGTTCCGGGCGAGCCGAAATCCCTGGTTGCGTCCAGGTAAACCTGCATCGGAACCGGTTCCTTCAGTCCGACCAGAACGGTGTATCCCGGCCGGGCCGCTTCGCCGGCAATGTCGACCGCGCCAAGTGAGTTCAGCAGGGCGGTCGAGGTCGGCTGCCAGCGGGCTTTCGCCTGCTCGTCCATCAACTGGAGGCCGCTGACGATCGCCAGACAGGAAAGCAGCGCCGAAACCGCCAGTACCGGGGCCCGGAATCGCACCCCGTCGAGTACCCAGGCCGCAACCAGCAGGATGAAAATGGCGGACGGCAACTGGTACCGGCTGGATTCCGGTGGGCGCAGGTCAGACATGTTGAGTCCGGCCAGCAGATAGAAACTGAGACCGGCCGCACCAACCACCCAGAGGCCTGCAGGAACCGAACCGCGCTTGCGTAGGTGCCAGACAGCTGCAGCCAGGCCGACCACGAAGATGATCCGGCCCCAGACCAGATGGGGCTGCTCGGCTTCGGACCCGTCCCCGGTTGCCAGACCGGCAATCGAGGTGAAGCCCGCCGAAATCGCGGTGAACAGATATGACGGCAGGTCGGGAATGTTGGCGAGGCTGAGTTCACTCTCGGCACTGTGTCCCCAGCCCAGCCACCAGAAGGCATAGAAGGCAATGGCCGCTCCCGGAACGAACAGCCGCCGGAGTCGATTGCGCGGATTGATCAGCCATTCGACCACGGCCGCCGCCACGAACGGGATCCCCAGGCTGGAGAACAGCAAAGAGGAAAAAAGCAGGACCGAGGCCACGACATCGCCAGTCCGGTCATCGCGGTCCAGGGCGATCAAAGCTCCGAGCCCGGCGGCCAGCGATCCGAAATACCCGAACTGGAAGGCCCAGAGCAGATCTTCGAATGCCGCCCCGAGAAAAAGGATGAGGGCGGTCATTATCAATGCCATCCAGGGTCCGACCCGGCGACGCACGTAGAGGAAGAAAAGCACGCAGCTGAGCAGGAAAGTGCCGGTCGCGAGCAGCTGGTTGGGGCGCGCCGAATCCATTCCGAAGACTTCCTGAATCAGGTGGTAAACGAAAGCCGGTGCGATCACGGTGTGCTCATGGAACGGTGCCATGAACTGGTCGATTCCCCAGCCCTGACGAAGCAGCAGCAGGTCCCATTCGTCGCTGACGAACGAAATGCTCGCGGTCAGCCGCAGGATCAGGAACCCTGACACCAGGGTCAGAACGGCGAGCAGAATCAGCGGCAGGCGTTCACGCAGTTGTGCCTGCCACGAAGGTGCCGGGTCCATTCCTTTGTCCTCGTTTCCCTCCCTCATCTGGGGTCAAGCCTATTCCCAGTCCCCAGGGCCACCGGCACCGGTCGGTCACGACCATCAGGACAGTCATACTCGTGAGGCATGAACGACCAACTCTTCAGTGCCGACGATCATGGCCCGGAACCATCCGCCGGCCCCGGACCTGACGCACCGCTGGCCGCCCGCATGAGGCCGGTCCGGCTGGAAGAGGTAGTCGGCCAGGAACACATACTCGGAGAGGGCACCACCCTGCGCGGCGCGGTCGAATCGGGACGTCCGCACAGCGCGATCCTCTACGGCCCTCCGGGCACCGGCAAGACAACCCTGGCCCGGATCGTCGCGACCATGGCTGACGGCGCATTCGAAGAAGAATCGGCGGTGAATGCCGGCCGGGCCCAGATCCGTGCCGTGATTGAAAGGGCGGAAGAACGCCAGCGTCTCTCCGGCCGGCGCACCGTGCTTTTCCTCGACGAGATCCACCGGTTCAACAAAGCCCAGCAGGACGCCCTGCTGCCCGCGGTGGAAAGTGGGACCTTGACCCTGATTGGCGCGACCACCGAAAACCCGTACTTCGAAGTCAACTCGGCCCTGATCTCACGCACCCAGGTTTACGAACTGAAACCGCTCGGCCCGGAACAGATCCGGACCCTGCTCGACCGTGCCCTCAGCGACAGCGAACGCGGTGTCGCCGGTCGGGTTGAGGTGGACCCCGCTGCGCTCGAAATCCTGGCCGAAAGGGTGGGGGGCGACGCGCGCGCCGCGCTGGCTGCGCTGGAACGGCTTGCTTCCGCGGGCGGCCAGGCCGGAGTGTCTGAAGTAGAAGATGCGCTTCAGGCACAGGCGATCGCCTATGACCGCGACGGCGACCATCATTACGACTACATCTCCGCCTGGATCAAAGCGACCCGTGGCTCCGATCCCGACGCATCGCTCTATTACCTCGCGGTGATGATCGAAGCGGGCGAGGACCCGCGGTTCATCGTCCGGCGAATGATCATTCTGGCCTCCGAAGACATCGGCAACGCTGACCCCCAGGCGCTGGTGGTCGCGACCGCCGCCGGACAGGCAGTGGACCGGATCGGCATGCCCGAGGCAGCCCTGAACCTCGCCCAGGCAGCCACCTATCTCGCCCTGGCACCGAAGTCGAATGCGTCCTATGCCGCGATCAACGCCGCCCGGGAAGAAGTCAGGAAGAACGGCCCGAAGCTGCCACCGGACCACCTGCGAGACGGCCACTACGCCGGGGCGGCCAAGCTCGGCCGCGGGGTCGGCTACGTCTATCCACACGACCAGAAAGGCGGGGTGAGCCGACAGCCACTGCTCCCGCCGGACCTCGTCGGCCGTCGATTTTACGAACCGACCGAGTACGGATTTGAAGCTGAGCTCAAACGACGCCAGAACGCCGCCGACCGAATTCGCCGGGGGCTGACCAATCCGGATGGAGATTCAAGAAAGGCAGAACCCGAGCCAAATGCTTAGGCAACCTTTATTGGCGGCGCCACAACTACCTGCCAGTTGACGGGTTTATGTAATCGACCCAGCTGATGTAAGACACTTCAAATGGGTGCTGTGTCGGCCGGAGACTCGGACTGGGGGTCTCCGGCCTTTCTCTTTGCATGAGGCGGCGGCATCGGGTGTGGCAGGACCGCTGACGGTTCGTGTAATTGGTCGTACACTTCTGCGATGGCCACTGAGACTGCAGAAACGCCCACCAAATCCTCTTCAACTCTCGACTCGCTGAACCCGGCGACGGGTGAAGTCGTTGGCACCGTGCCGACCATTACCCCGGAACAGGTCCAGGGGATCGTCGATGACGTCGCGACCATTCAGCCTGCCTGGGCGGAGCTGACCCCCGGTGAACGTGGCGTCTATCTGAAAAGGGCAGCTTCAGTCCTGCTTGATCGCCTGGATGAAGTGGCCGAGCTGCTTTCAGCTGAGCAGGGCAAACCGATTTCCGAGTGCTACACGATGGAACTGATCCCATCGATCGACGCTCTGCGCTGGTGCGCCAAGGAAGGCCCGAAGATCCTCAAGGACGAAAAGGTCTCCTACCCGCAGCCGTTCTTCAAGACCAAGCGTTCGAAGTTCCGGTACCAGCCGATCGGCGTGGTTGGCGTCATCGCCCCCTGGAACTACCCGTTCACGATCCCGCTTCAGGAAATCGCGATTGCCCTGATGTGCGGCAACGGAGTTGTGCTCAAACCGGCCAGTCTGACACCACTTCTCGGGGAGATGATCCAGAGCATCTTCGAGGATGCGGGCCTGCCCCAGGGCCTGATCCGTACCGTCCACGGCGGTGGCCGCATCGGTGACGCCCTCACCAAATCGAGCGCCGGCAAGATCTTCTTCACCGGTTCCGTTCCGGTTGGCTACAAGGTTGGTGAAGAGTGCGCCAAGCTGATGAAGGGCTGCGTGCTCGAACTCGGTGGCAAGGACCCGATGATCGTGCTGGGCGATGCCAATCTCGATTTCGCCGTTTCCGGAGCGGTCTGGGGCGGGTTCGCGAACGCCGGCCAGACCTGTGCCGGGATCGAACGCGCATACGTGATGCGGGACGTCAGCGAAGAATTCATTGAAGGTGTGATCGCCAAAGCCTCTTCCCTCAAGGTCGGTGACCCCTCGGTGGTTGACACCGAGATCGGCCCGATGGTTTCCGAGGACCAGTTCCAGCTGGTCAACGAACTGGTCGATGATGCGATTGCCAACGGGGCCGAACGTCGTTGCGGTGGTCCGGTGGAAATCGAAGGTTTCCCCGGCAATTTCATCGCCCCGACCGTGCTGACCGGGGTCACCCACGAGATGCGCATCATGAAAGAAGAGATCTTCGGCCCGGTGCTGCCGATAATGGTCGTTGATTCCGAACAGGAAGCACTGGACCTGGCCAACGATTCCGAGTTCGGCCTCGGAGCATCGGTCTGGACCAAGGACCGGCAGCGCGGTGAACGCATCGCCGGCCGTATCGATTCCGGGATGGTCTGGATCAACGACCACATGTTCACTCACGGGGCCTGCCAGTGCAACTGGGGAGGAGTCAAGGATTCCGGTCTTGGTAATTCGCATTCCAAGTTCGGTTTCTACGAGTGTGTCGAGATCAAACTGGTCACTTACGAACCTGGCCTGACCCGTAACTTCTGGTGGCATCCGTACGACGAAACCCTGAGCGATGCGATGAAAGCTTCAGCCAAGCTGCTTTACGGCAAAGGCGGCGACCGGGTTGAAGCGCTGAAGAAGGGCGCGGGGCCGCTGCTCAAGGTCGGAAAGCGCGTCACCAAACGCGGTAACTGACCGGCTCCGAACGATAGGATCGGAACCCTTGACCGCCACCGTCGACTGGATCTCCTTTTCGCCTGTAAAAGGCATGCGATTGCAGGAACTCGACGAGGTCGAGGTCGACACCGACGGCCTGCCGGGCGACCGCCAGTTTTTTCTGGTCAACGAAAAGAACGTGCTGTTGAGTGTCAGCCGGATCGGCCCTCTTCTCGAAATAGTTCCCGAGTATCTGTCCGGCCCGGATAACGGCAAACTTTCATTCGTGTTTCCTGACGGATCCACGGTCTCGAGGACGGTTGAACTGGGCAACGCCGAAGAAGTGAACTTTTATGGCGAGACGCTGCTCACCCAACCGGTTCTCGGAGATGCCTCCGCAGCCATTTCGGACCATTGTGGAATGGATCTTCGCCTGATGGCCCGGCCGGACGATCGGCCCGGAGTTGATCGTGGCAACGAAGGGCCAGTAACACTCCTCGGGGTCGCAGCGATCGATCGCCTCGAAGCTGCGGCGGCTGAGGCCGGTCAGCCCGGAACGATCGATCGACGTCGGTTTCGGATGAACTTCGGCATCAAGGGAATTGAGTCCCATGAGGAAGATCTGTGGATGGGCAAGAAGGTTGACATCGGCGGGGTTAAGGTCGAAGTCCAGGAGCGGGTCGGTCGTTGCGCGGCAACTACCCGTGATCCCGACCGCGGCAACGTTGACCTGAAGACCCTTCACCACATTCGTGCCTACCGCGGTGACACGGACTCACCAGAGCCGCTGCCCTTCGGCGTCTACGCCACTGTCGAGCAGCCCGGCCGGATCCGGGTGGGTGACCCGGTGATCCCGTCCTGAAAATCTTGAATCAAAAATCCGCCCGTTGAACGAAACGGGTTGAAGGACATGTCGGGTCGGGCGCTGGCAGGACTGTCTTTTGTTCTCGTGGTTGTGGTGGCGGGAGGACTGTCCCTGGTCCTCGCGGACCGGGGCGACGATGGCGGCAATCAGGGGAATCCGTCGGCGAAAGCGAAGACCGCCAAGAAAACGGGAGGGCAGAATGATTCGGGCGCAGCGGCGGATCCAGCCGAACCGGATATTTCCAGCGAGCTGGCCCCGGAAACGAAAACCCTGCCTGAATCAACCTGCCCGGTTGACCTCGACAACTGTGTGGTTGCCTCCGGCCGGGTTATCTATGTCGAAAAGGTGGATCCGGATGGGGATGGTGACGCCCATTTCGTGACCGCGAGCACCGACAGCGTTACTGGCCCCGGCATAACGATCTTCGATGTTCGCACCGACCTGCGCCCCGATCCGCTGCCCGGCATCGGTGACCTGATCGGCGGGGCCGGACCGGTCTATCGCGGGCATGCCGGACAGAAACAGATCGAAGTGATCGAATTCGCGGTTGCCAGATAAGCCTCGCTCGAATATCCGGCCCGGCGCGCTTTCAACCGCTTTGGTGGCAGACTGCCTGACATGACAGAGGTGTCCGAAACCGCGATCACCCTGCGCGGACTGAACCGGGATTACGGGGACCGGGCGGCTCTGACCGGGATCGACCTCGATCTGGAGGCTGGTCAGTCACTCGCGGTGCTCGGCCCCAACGGTTCCGGCAAAAGCACATTGCTGCGGATCCTCGCAACCCTGCTTCGCCCGACCGGCGGTGAAGTCCGGGTGTTCGGCATTGAACTTCCGAAAGACGGCTGGAAGCTTCGCGGAATGATCGGCTATCTCGGGCACGAACCCCTGCTCTACCAGGACCTGACCGGACGGGAAAACCTCGAACTCCAGGCAAAGCTCCACGGTCTCAAACCCGACGAAGCGAAAGCCCGGATCGATCACGATCTCGGCCTGATGGAGATGGGTCGCCGGGCCAACGGCCGGGTCAATGAATACTCGGCCGGCATGCGCCAGCGCATCGCGATCTGCCGGGCGATCCTCCATCGCCCGAAACTGCTGTTGCTCGACGAACCTGATTCCAACCTCGATCCCGAAGGCCGCGAACTGGCCCGTGAACTGATCGGCCCGGCCGCTGGACGCACCCGGGTGCTGGTGTCCCACGAACCGGAACGGGCGATTGCCGAAGCTGACACGGTCCTGCGACTGGCCCATGGGGGAATCATGGAGACGGCACCGTGACCCCCTCCCGGACAGCTTTTACGGCGATCCTCGGCAAGGACCTGCGCACCGAGCTGCGGACCATGCGTTCGCTGCCGGCGATGGTCCTGTTCGCGATCACCACCTTCATCATTTTCCGCTTCGGGCTCGATCGCATCGCCCTCTCCGGCAGCCTTGCCAGCGGGGTGCTCTGGACCACCCTTCTTTTCGCGGCAATCCTCGGCATCAACCGGGTTTTCGTCTCCGAACGCGAAGAAGGCGGCTTCGATGCTTTCCGCCTCGCGCCGGTTGACCGCACCGTCCTCTTCCTGGCCAAAGCCGCCGCGCTGTTCATCTACCTGTCGGTGGTGGAACTGATTGTCGTTCCGACGTTCGCTGTCTTCTTCCTGAACCAGTGGGGTGGTTTGCTGCCGCTGATCATCGTCCTGGCCGGTGCCAACCTGGGAATTGCCGCGATCGGCACGTTGATCTCGTCGATGGCAGTGAATTCGCGGGCCCGGGATCTGCTGGTTCCGCTGCTGTTGCTGCCGTTGGTGATTCCGTTGATGATCGCCGCAACCGGTGCTTCGGCCCCGCTTTTTGATGCGGCCGGACCAAGCTATGACGACTTCGGTCAATGGCTGCTGGTCATGGGTCTATACGATGGGGTCTTCTGCCTCGTGGGTTACGCAGTGTTCGACTTCCTCCTGGAAGACTGAAATCAGCAACCGGGGTAACCATTGATGTCCAGCAACAGATTCAAAATTCTCGCGGTAGCGACCGTGGCGACCCTCATCGTCGGCTTCGGCATGGCTTTGTTCTGGACCCCGATGGATGCGGACCAGGGGTTCAAACAGAAGATCTTCTACCTGCATGTGCCGCTGGCGATAGTTGCACTCCTCGGCTTCATCGCCGGTGGGGTCGAAGGCTTCAGGCACCTGCGTACCGGTGACCGTCGCCATGACGCGAACTCCTATGTATTCATCCACCTTTCCGTGGTTTTCGGCGTGGCGGTCCTCGCCACCGGCGCGCTCTGGGCCAAAGCGTCATGGGGACACTGGTGGGTCTGGGAAGAACCAACCCTGGTCAGTTTCCTGATCGTCTTCCTCATGTACTGCACCTATTACCCGTTCCGCTACGCGATTGAGGATCGTGACCAGCAAGCGCGTTACGCCTCGGTCTTCGCGATAACCGCAGGCGTTTTTGTGCCACTCAACTTCCTGGCCGTCCGGATGGCCGACAGCATCATCCATCCCCGGGTGTTCGCTACTTCCGAGGGTGGCCTGCCGGACTCGATGCTCTACACCTTCCTGATCTGCCTGGTTGGCATGGGTCTGCTCTGGCTGACCCTGGTCACCGTGGAACTGTCCGGAAAAAAAGCTTCCGGCCAGGTATCGCGCCTGCGTCGGGCACTAAACACAGATGCGGGCAGTGGATCCGTCAGCGGACGGATCGCCCCCAACATGGAGGCTCGTTAGATGTTTGTTATCGCCGATGTATTCAAGGAAACCGCCGTCACCAGCGACGACAGCGGATATGTGCTGGCCGCATACCTGCTCTTCCTGCTGATGGTCCTGGTCTACATCGGGATTCTCGGAGCTAAATTCCAGCGCATGAACCGTGATGTCGGCGAACTGGCCGACGAGATCGAAGCGAAAAATGCCGCCCCGGAAAAGAACGCACCGGAAGATCCGGTGAAGGAGTCAAGCGGTGTCTGAACTCCTGGCGCTGGGCCTGTCTCACAAGACGGCTCCGCTGGAGTTGCGAGAACGTCTGGCCCTGACTGAAGGTCGCGCCGCCGGAGTGATGGGCGAGTTGACCGACAGCGGGCAGGTCACCGAGGCCGTGATCGTCTCAACCTGCAACCGGACCGAGCTTTATCTGGTTGTGAATGACGCGGTTGAAGCAGAATCGAACGCGCTCAGCCTGCTTTCACGACAGGCCGACATCAGGCCCACCGAACTGATTGCCCACCTTTATTCACTGGGATCTTCCGACGCTGCCCGTCACCTCTTCCAGGTGACTGCCGGCCTCGACTCGATGATCGTCGGTGAAGCTGAAATCCAGGGCCAGGTCAAACGTGCTTACGAACTCTCTTTGGTGGAAGGCTCCACCGGCCCGATTCTCAACCGTCTGTTCCGTGGTGCCCTCTCGGCCGGGGGGCGGGTTCGCAGCGAAACCAAGGTTGGAGAAAAGGGTGTTTCCGTGCCATCGGTTGCGATCGAGATGGCCCGCCGCACGCTTCAGGATCTCTCGACGGCCCGGGCACTCGTGATCGGAGCGGGTGAAACGGCCGAGCTGGTCGCGCGGGCCCTGGTCAATCGTGGCTCCGAAACTGTTTTCATTGCCAACCGCCATTACGACCGGGCGATCGGGCTTGCCGACCGTTTCGGCGGTGAAGCGGTTCGAATCGATGACCTTCCGGCCCAGCTGAGTGAAGCTGACATCGTGATCTCGGCGACCAACTCACCCCATCATCTGGTGGAACGTGAAGAGCTGGCCGATGTGATGGTGGCCCGCAGCGGACGGCCGATCTTTCTGGTCGACCTGGCGGTGCCGCGTGACATCGACCCGGCCTGCCGGGAGATCCCCGGGGTGACGGTCAGCAACGTCGATGACATCCAGGCGATCGTTGAACGTAATACCAATGGTCGTGAATCCGAGGCGCTCGGGGCCCGGGAGATCATCGAAGTGGAACTCGAGAGGTTTGATCGCTGGCTGGCTTCACTCGAGGTGTTGCCGACGGTGATCGCTTTGCGCCGTCACGCCGACCAGATCGTCGAGCGGGTACTGGCCGAAAACGAGCACCGGTGGGAGGCACTTACGAACGCCGACCGGCAGCGGATGGAGATGATGGCTTACGCCGTTGCCGGACGCATGCTGCATGAGCCCACCCTGAAGCTGAAGGAATCTGCCGGGGCCGAAGAGTCATACGAAAACGTGAATGCCCTGCGTTCCCTTTTCGGACTTGGCGTCGATGAAATCGAAACCGGGGCCGAAGCCGAAACTGAAGCCGAACCGCAGGCCACGGTCACTCCGATACGCCGCAAGTCCGCGGGCGGATGAGTTTGCGGGTCGCGACGCGATCCAGCGCCCTTGCGATGGCCCAGTCGGGCACGGTTGCCGAGGCTCTCGGCGGGCTCGAGCTGACCACGGTCGAGACCGATCCGACCCCGGGGGACAAAGAACGATTTGTCAGGGGAGTCGAACTGGCCGTTCTCGAAGGTCAGGCCGATATCGGCGTGCATTCGGCGAAAGACCTCCCTGGTGTGATGACCAGCGGGCTATCGATTGCCGCGGTTCCACCACGGGAGGATCCGCGGGACGCATGGATCGGTGCCGGAACCTCACTGGCCGACATTCCCGAAGGTGCGCGGGTGGGCACAGTCAGCCTGCGTCGCCGGGCGCAACTGCTCGCGATCCGGCCCGACCTGGTTCCGGTGGAGCTGCGCGGTAACGTCGATACCCGCCTGCGCAAGCTGCGTGAAGGCGAAGCCGACGGCATCATCCTGGCGATGGCCGGGCTCAACCGTCTGGGCCGCGGCAACGAGGCTAGTTTTGCATTCAGCCTTGAACAGATGACCCCGGCAGCCGGTCAGGGCGCGCTGGTGGTGCAGACCCGGACCGGTCGGGAAGATCCAGCCCGAGACCTCAACGACTTTCGGTCGGAGGCGGAACTTCTCGCAGAAAGGGCCGCGGTGGTCGCCCTCGAAGCTGACTGTTCCAGCCCGGTAGGCATCCACGCCCGTCATGTCGGCACCCGGCTGGTGGTGGATGGATTCGTCGGCATGGCTGACGGGTCGATCTGGGTTCGTGACCAGCTGGAAGGTGACCCGGCACAGGCGGCGGCGGTCGGCACCGAACTGGCCCGGCGGATGGCGAACGCGGGGGCCACTGAAATCCTCGATCGATCTTCAGCGCTCGGCAGTGGCGCCGACCAGGTCGGCTGAAGCAGTGGACGTTCACCGAATACCCTTCAGGTCAGATGTCTGAACCCATCCGAAATCGTGTGTTTCTGGTCGGTGCCGGACCCGGTGACCCCGGGCTGATGACCGCGCGTGCGCTCGAATTGATCAGCGAAGCCGACGTCATCTATTACGACCGGCTGATTCCACCGACCGCGCTCGATGGCGCCCGGGACAATGCCGAACTGGTCTATGTAGGCAAGAAGCCCGGGGTGCCCAGCGTTCCCCAGGAAGAGATAGTCGAAAGACTGATCGAAAGTGGCAAGGACGGACTCAAGGTTGTCCGGCTCAAGGGTGGTGATCCGTACCTGTTCGGTCGGGGAGCCGAAGAAGCCGAAGGCCTGAAAGCAGCCGGACTCGACTTCGAAGTGGTGCCAGGAGTTACCGCCGGAATAGCTGCCACCGCCTATGCGGGAATCCCGGTGACCCATCGTGACGACGCATCGGCGGTCGCATTCATCACCGGGCACGAAGATCCATCGAAACCGGAGACGGCGCTGGACTGGCCTGCACTTTCCAGTTTTCCCGGGACCCTCGTGTTTTACATGGGGGTGAAGCGCCTCGCCGAGAATGCCGCGGCCCTGATTGCCGGTGGCC
>JBAUOE010000117.1:0-7232 GCA_049579585.1 Solirubrobacterales bacterium
GTCGCCAGTCCGGCGAAGAACTGTTTTACACGCCGGTCTTCAAGTGAGTGGAACGAAATGGCTGCCATGCGACCACCGATCTCGAGGGTGTCCCAGGCGATCGGCAGGGCGGCGTCGATCGCTTCAAGTTCGCCGTTGACGGCGATCCGCAGGGCCTGGAAGGTGCGACGGGCCGGGTGGCCGCTGCCGAAGCGGGCGGCAGTTGGCATGCCGGATTTGATCGCGTCTACAAGTTCGGTGGTGGTTTCCAGTGGACGCCGGCGAACGATTTCGCGGGCGATTCCTCCGGCGTAACGTTCCTCCCCGTAGTTGCGGAGAATCTGCTTGATACGGCTTTCCGGCCATTCGTTGAGCACGGTCGCGGCGGTCAGGTCCTGCCTCGGATCCATTCTCATGTCGAGTGGGGCTTCGTGGGAGTAGGAGAAACCGCGTTCTGCGGCGTCTACCTGCAGGGAAGACATTCCAAGATCCATATACAGCGCGTCGACACGAATACCTTCATTTTGCAGGGCATTAAGGCCTTCACTGAATTCGACGGCGAGAAAACGGGTTTTGCATCTGGCGACGGTTTCGAATTCCTGGAAGCGGGCCCGGGCCACCGGATCACGGTCGATCGCGATCAGGGTGCCTTCCGGGCCGATCAGGTCAGCGACGAGGCGGGCGTGGCCGCCGGCACCGAATGTGCAGTCAACGATGGTCTCCCCTGCCTGGGGACCGATCAGGTCGACCAGCTCAGTGGCCAGAACGGGGATGTGTCCCTGTGGGGTTGAGTTCATGTGCTGCTCCCAGGATTGTTGAGCGCGCGCGAGGGCGCTCATTCCGGGGCCCCCGAAAGCGTTTCGGCAATTTCAGTGAAAGCGCCCTTGAGTACCTGCTCTTCGCGCTGCCACGCTTCGGCATTCCAGATTTCGATGTAGTCACCGGCACCGACGACTACACAGGCACCATCCAGCCCGGCTTCTTCGGCCAGGTTCTTCGGAATCCGGACGCGGCCGGCTGAATCGAGCTGGCTTTCGTCGGCGGTTGCGTTGAAGACACGGCGAAGTCGGCGCGCGTCAGCACCGAACGGGCTGTGCGGCTTGATGTATTCGTCTTCGAGGGACTGGAAGGCCTTGTCGGTCATCATCCAGAGGCAGGCATCCGGGCCTTTGGAGAGAACCACACCTTCGGCGAGTCCGTCGCGGAACTTGGACGGCACGGTGAGGCGGTCCTTCGAATCGAGGCTGTGTTCGTGCTGGCCTCTGAACGCCACCGCTCCTGTCCTTTCTAAAAGATTTGAGTCGACCGAATGTGCTGCGGGAAAGAGTTGGACCGAGGTGATGAAGTGGGAGGAACCTCATCACCCCGGTCCTTGGCTTCAACTCGATCGAAAACATAACCCACTTCCTCCCACTTTGCAACACCATCCCCCACTTTGACGTTCGCAGGGGTTTATCGGCATACGGGGAAACCCACGGGGCTGAACTGCGGATTCGCGCAACCATGCGTATTTGGCTCCAGTAATACGAATGTATGTTCGTGTCCCATTTTCGCCCACCGCAATTCCGGTTGCAGAATTCGGTTGTAGATTGGGCGGCATGTCAGAGATCTCGAACGCCAACGAGTTGAGAGGTGCTGAGTTCAAGGCCCTCACCCACAAGACCTCGACCTGGGTCTGGATCGGACTGCTCGCCGTGGTGCTGGCGCTGATCGGCCTGTTCATTGGTCCCGCTTTCGCCGGTGGCGGATTCGTCGCCGGACTGGTGATCGGTGTCCTGGTCACACTCTGGGTCGCGGACCATCGCGCCGAGGAAGCGTTCTTCGACGCCTACGCCAAGGCCCGGGGCCTGACCCGGGAGAAGAACGTTCAGTTGCCGGCAATCACGCCACTGCTACAGAAAGGCGACAGCCGGAAGACCGACGAGATGTTCACGGGTTCGCTCAACGCTGACTTCGTTGGCAGTCTCGCGCTCTACACCTACACGGTCGAAAGCACCGACTCCGACGGGGACCGGACCGAAACCGACTATCCGTTCACTGTCGTATTGATCCAGGTGCCCGAATCAGTGAATGACCTGCCCGAACTGATGGTCCAGCGCAAGTCCGGTTTGAAGTCCCTTGAGAAGTTCGAAGATGCTTTCCGTCTCAAGCACGAACGGGTAACCCTCGAATCCGAAGCAATGCGTGACCGTTACGAGATCTTCGTCCGCAAGGACCAGGATGCGATCAAGGTGCGGCGCTTGTTCTCCCCCTCGTTCATCGTCTGGCTCACTGAGATACCGCCCAAGAAGTTCGCCTTCGAACTGGTCAGCGGGAATCTGGTCGCTTACGTGCCCAAGCACCGTGACAGCATCGACGGTTTCGACGAGATCACCAGCGTGGCCTGCGCCATCGCAGCCCGGCTGCGCTCCGAAGGATCTGAGTAACGCTTGCCCCGATGGGTGCCGGTCAGAGGCCCGCTCCCAGCAGGGCATCGCTGTTGGCCACCAGGGCCGCGACGATCAGCAGCAGGACAGACGGAACCAGCACCAGGGCGATGACCAGCTGGATCTTCGGGGCGGCCCGTGCCGCTTCTTCTTCGATCGCCCGTCGCTGATCCTGCCGCAGGCCGGCTGACTGACGGCGCAATTGATCGGCAAGAGGCGAACCCAGCTTGCGTGACCGCTCGAGGGCGGAGCAAAGAGAGGCGATCTCCTTGCCCCTGATTCGCAGGCGAAGCGATTCAAGCGCGACTGCCTGGCCGCTGCCCCAGGCCATGTCTTCCCCGGCGGTAGCAAGCTCCTTTGCGAGCGGCCCCCTTCCGGACTGCCCCAGTTCGATAAAACCGGCTCCGAGGCTCCGTCCCGTTGCCACGGATACGGAAAGCAGGTCAAGCGCGTCGGGCAATGAATTGATCATGCGACGATGCCGTCGTCGCGCGGTCCGTTCCAGCAACAGGTCGGGAGCAAAGAATCCGGCCAACCCCATCGAAGCGATCACGACCGGGGCGAAACGACCGGCGATCAGGGGCGCCACGGTGATCCCGGACATCAGCCCGGCGGCACCGGCAAAGGCCTTTCCGGCCAGCAGGGACCGGTGGCTCACCCTGTTTTCCCGCCCCGCCCGGCGCAGCCGGTCAGGCAGGCCAAGACTGATCGCGACCGGCGGCACCTTGGGCGAGTCCGGTGGTCCTTCATCCTCAACCGCCTCCGGACCGGTTGCTCCGAAATCGCGCCAGGCAAGCAAAGCGAGAGTTCCGGCAATCACAAACAGGGTCACGGCCCAGGCCATCAGGCTTCGCCTACCTTTGCCAGTTTCGAGATCACGACGAAACCCGTTGCCTGAAGGCCGGCAGCCAGCCCCAGCAACACGAGAGCCGGGGTTGATCGCAAAATCGAAGCGGTGAACCCGGGTTCGACCAACTCGATGAAAAGTGCTGCGCCAACCGGCATCGCCACGACCAGGTATCCGGTGAACCGGGCCTGTGCGGTTGCCGACCGGGCATCTTCTGCCACCCGGTCCTGTTCGGCAGCACCATCCGCGAACCGGCGGAGCAGCGCTGCCAGGTCTCCCCCGGCAGTCCGCTGGCTGACCAGGGCTGTCGCGAAAGCGTCCACCCGCTGGGAACTGAACCGGTCGGCGAGGTCCCGGATTGCTTTCGATGTCGGATGGCCGAGCTCCAGCGCATATTGAACCCGCAGAAACTCGGTGGCAGACGGACCTTCGAGCGAAACCGGAACCGCAGCCAGAGCGCCGCGTGGCGAGTGGCCGGCCGAGAGGCTGTCGGCGATCGCCCGGGCCACATCGGGTAGCGACCTTTCGACTGCCCGCCGGTACCGGCCGCGACTTCGCTTGAGTACGTATCCGGCCAGGATTGGACTTGCGGTCGCGAGGGCCAGCCCGGCCACAGGCCCTGACAGGTACCAGCCGGCGAGGATGGCGGCCAGCCCGGCGAGCCCGATCAACCGCATACGTTCCGAGGAGGTCGGCAGGTAGCCCTCGCCCCGGGCCCTCCAGAGCGGTTCGAGTGAAGTTTTCAACCAATCCGACAGCAAGGGACTGTTCACGGCCAGCTCCCGTGCGGCCAGCATTCCGAGCACACCCGCAAGGGCACCGAAAACGAGCGGGACCGCGGGCAGCCCGGCCATCAGTCCGGGATCCGGTCAATCGACACCACCCGCCGGCTGCCGTCGTCCTGGCGTTCGATGTGGACGACCAGATCGATTCCCCGGCGCAGTTGATGACCAATCACGTCGAGGGGCAGCCCGACCCCGGCCATCAGGGTCAGTACTTCTAGCCGGCTCATCGCATCCTCCGCTGAGCTGGCATGAACCGTGGAAAGTGCACCGTCATGGCCTGTGTTGAGGGCGGTCAGCAGATCCAGGGCTTCCGGCCCACGGACTTCGCCGATCAGAATGCGATCGGGTCGCATTCGCAATGCGTTCCGTAAAAGGTCACGGATCGTCACTTCTCCACGGCCTTCGATGCTTGGCGGGCGGGATTCCAGCCGGACAACATGAGGCTGCCCCAGGTTGAGCTCGGCGGCATCTTCGATGGTGATGATCCTTTCGGCCGGGTCGATAAACCGGGCGAGGGCGTTCAGCAGCGTTGTCTTTCCTGAACCGGTGCCGCCGCTGATCAGCACACTCCGGTGGCTGGCGATCGCAACTCGCAGGGTTTCCGCCTGGTCTTCGCTCAGCGTCCCTAGTTCGATCAGGCGATCCGGTCCCGGACGTTCGATCGAAAACCGACGGATCGAAACAGCCGGACCATCCACCGCCAGGGGTGGGATCACGACATTCACCCGGGACCCGTCCGGCAGGCGGGCGTCGGCCATCGGACTCAGTTCATCGACCCGTCGCCCCAGTGGGGCGAGGATCCTCTCGATCGTGTTCCGGAGTTGGTCATCATCGGCAAAGCTCACCCCGGCCGGTTCCATTTGTCCGTCTCGTTCGACGTACACCCGACCGTGTCCGTTGACCATCACTTCTTCGACCCGGGAGTCGTCCAGCAGTTCTTCGAGCGGTCCCAGGCCGGTTGCTTCCCGCCGCACCCTTTCCACCAGATCTGCCCGCAGGTCGGGGGAGAGAACCGCGGCGGTTTCGTCCACTGCACCGACGATCGCCTGTTCGATCGTTTCGTCCTTTCGGGCTGAGCCACCTCCGGCGCGACGGCGATCCACCAGTGAAGCGTGGATCGACCTCGCGAGGGCATCTACGGCAGCGGCATGTCCCGGTTGACCGGTCATGTCTTTCCCGGGAGGATGGTCACTTTGCGGGCAAAGCTTTCGGCTTCGATCAGGTCGATGGCCTGGCGCCGCGTGAGGCCCAGTGTGACCTGGGTCAAACCGATGCCCGCATCGCTCGCCCCGGTCTGGCCTATTCCGAGCAACGGCACGTGGCTGGCCGCAATGTAGGTCCTTCCGGAACCGCCGGCACCGGGTTCGGTTGTTACCAGGACATCCACCTGCCCGGTTGTCCCGGCGAGCGCGCCGGCGCCGGTGACCGCGATTTCGACAGCATGCCTGCCCCGGCCGGGTTCTGGTCTCTTGCGTTTCCCGGTGTCAGCATTCTTCAGCATGTTGGTCGTCAGGTAGCTGCCTTCGAAAAGCGGGCCCGCGGTCTTCAGGCCGATCGCCGATCCGGCCCCGGGAACGATCCCGGCCGGGGCGAATCGCGCTGGAACCTGCCTTACTTCGAATCCCGACCGGGCTATCTCAGGGGTGATTTCGCGGCCCCCTGGAATCTCTCTGGTCACCACCGTGACTGGCCGCATCGTGCCGTAGCTGTCCACTACCGATGCCGAATATCCCCTGACCAGCGAGACCGCAAGCAGGGCCGCGCCGATCGCCATCCCGCTGAACATGATTGCCCGGTTGCGCCTGTTCACCAGTTGACCCGCACCGGCACCGAGCGGGAGGCGCCTGCCTGATTGACCGGCAGGATCAATGTCGCTTTGGCACCACCGTCATCGACTGCGAGGTCGAACCGGCCGCCATGACCGGCCGCCGCCCTCTCCACCACCGACAATCCATGTCCGTGGCGGGTACGTCTGATCGAACGGATGATCCGTCTGCGTCCTTCCGAGCTGCAGGGCGGCGAATCACGTCCCGTATCAATCACTTCGATCCGCAGCCTCTTCGCGACGATCAGCGCGTTGACCGTGATCACCGGGCCACCGTGTTCGATCGCGTTCACCAGAAGGTTCTCCAGCGCCGCAGCGAGGATTACCCCGTCGCCCCGGACCAGGGCGTCGGGTCCGGTCCAGCGCACCCTGATTTCGGCGCCATCAAGCCTTGCCCTCCTTTGCCATCGCCGCACACAGGCATCGACCATCAACCGGCAGGCCACCAGTTCGCGTGAATCGCAATGGGTGCCGCCGTTGAGTTGGCGGTCAAGGTCGCCTACCGCACGGATCGCCTGCCAGAGTACGCCCGCCGGCGGTCCGGTCGGCGCCGGAGCCCGGCTCGGGAAAGCGAAGGTTTGAGCTCCGGGGCGGCTTTCCGCGGTAGAACCAAGAGCCAGGGCCTGGAGTGGACGACGGATCTCGTGCAGCGCCTGGTTTATCGCCAGCCTCATGCGCGCCACCCGCCGCAAATGGACGAAACAGAAAACCAGGATCATCGCCAGGAACAAAGTGCCGGTTCCAAGAACTGACCCGGACATCTCACGGTCCCACGAGCCGGTAACCGACCCCCCAGCAGTTCACGATGAACTTTCCTTCTTCGGGATCGAGCTTGCGACGCAGCCGGCTGGCGTGGGCCTCAAGTGTCCTGGTGTGGCCCAGCGAACGGTATCCCCAGACATCCCGCAACAGTTCTTCTTTTGAATAGACCCGGGTTGGCTCGATCGCAAGGGCACCTAGCAGTGCGAATTCCTTGCTGGAAAGCTCGATCAGACGTTCACCCACCTTCACCGTACGTTCGGCGCGGTTGATCGATATTTCACCAACCCTGACCAGTGATTCGCGGCCGCCAAGCCGACGCCTCAGCACCGCACTGATCCGGGCCAGCAGCTCGCCGTAGGCGTAAGGCTTCACTACGTAATCGTCCGCACCCTGTTCGAGGCCGCGGACCCGGTCACGTTCGGTGCCGCGTCCGCTGAGCACGATCACCCCCATACGCGGGTCGAAACGACCGGTGGAACTTTCCGGATCCCGGACCTCCCGGAGGACGTCAAGGCCGGATGCGTCCGGAAGTCCCAGATCCAGCAGCAGGAGTTCAGGCCGGGAGTACTGGCAGTGGCGAAGGGCATCGGCCGCGGTAGGTGCTGCCA
>JBAUOE010000118.1:0-3461 GCA_049579585.1 Solirubrobacterales bacterium
GATTACTGCGGTCGCGAGGAAGAAACGGGTGCCGTTGGTGAATCTCTGGCGTGGTTTGACCGGCCAGCAGATGATCAATCAGGGCCTTTCCGAAGACGGCCTCCACCTGAGCACCTTTCCAAATGAAGAGTCAGTGATTTTTCCGGTCCCGGGAATTTTTGATGGTTCGGTGAATTTCAGCACGGAAGCCCTGCGGTACGGCGCTAATCGCCGAAATCTCATCTATCTTCGGACCCTCGCGGCGCTGGACCGAATCGTTGACGGCAGGAGGTCGAAACGTTGAGTTCCTTACCCTGAGTCTGTGAAACGGTTCTTCCTGTCCTTGGCGGTCGTGGCAGCAGCAGGCTTTTACGGCTGCGGGAGTTCCGGGTCGGATGAACCGGTGTCCTGGCAGGACCAGCCGGTAATCCCGGAACTTTCCGGGGAGACCCGTGAACAGTTCCTCGCGGATGTTGCGTTGGCTGACGCGGCCGGTCGCATCCCTGCGGTTTTCGCCAAGGTTGGTGATTCGAACACCGAATTCCCCGGGAACCTATACGGGTTTGGCTGCCGTCCGGTGGATTTCGGGGATCAGGAAGGGCTCGGGCCGGTGCTGGACAGGTACAACGCCGTCGAGTTCCCGCCGACCCTCGCGACCGAACCGGGATGCACCCCGACCAACTCGTTTTCCCGACTTTCCGCAGCCACCAGATCCGGTTCCTATTCGGTATTCCCGGTAACGAAAATCAAGGATTACAACCTCGTCTTTGGTCGTCCTGATCCTGCCTGCAGCCTGGAAGAGATCCCGCTTGATTGCGAAATCAGGCTGATCAACCCTCGCTACACGATCGTCATGACCGGCACGAATGATCTTGGCCTGGACATCAACTTCGCCGGCATCAGTCCGGGAACGCAACTGGCTCCGAGGCTGGCCCTGGTGGTCGCCCGGATCCGGCAGGCGGGTTCGGTGCCGATCCTCAGCAACCTCCCACCGAGCTGGGTTCCGTCAACTCCGAAAGTTGACGAGTACGGAGGGATAATGGTCTCCAACCAGCAGATCGCGAAGCTGGCCGAGAAGGTCAAGGTGCCGGTAATAAATCTCTGGCGGGCGATGGAGGAGGATCAGATGGTGAATCGTGGCCTCGGCCCGGACGGCGTTCATCTCAGTGTTTATGGGGGTGGCAAATCACCGGAGGTCATCCAGAACTCGGTCAACCTCACCGATGAAGCCTTGCGCTACGGAGCCAATCGCCGAAACCTGATCTGGCTGCAGACCCTGGCAGCTTTGGACGAGGTAGCTGCTTCGCCCTGACAGGGATCATTTGTGACCGCCTGATCCCGGCCAGTTGTCAGATACCTGTCGCAGAGCCGGACCTTCGCTGGGCAAACAATGATCGGGGGTGGCTATGTGGATGGTTACGGATAGAGGTTTCTATTCAGTGGTGGACAAAGGGCAATCCGAAGGCGAGCTATGTGTTCGAGCGAGGGTTCATGAGGACCTCGAACGGCTCTGTGAACTCGAGCCAATGGCGAAGTACGCAGTCGGGATCCAGGAAAGTGAGTTCGGTGACTATCGCTGCCGGATCAACGTGAGCCGGAAGGACTGGGAGGAGGCCGCGCGACTCCTGGCGGAAAGCATCGACTACTCCAACTTCAAGGACGCGGTCAAGGAACGGCAGGGGTCCGAGCGGGCCCGTGTTTACATGGACGTCTGGACCGCGCTTTATGAGCTCCAGCGGGCGGTCCGACTGCCGCGCAAGCGACAAGCCGAAAGTGATTTCCGGCAGGGAGACATCGAAATCATGCCGGTCGGCAAGGGCGGCCTGCAGGGAATGCCGCCGATCCGGATAAGAAAGAACCCGGAACCAAGCGAGGAGTAGGTCTCAGCCCGGCAGGTCCCCGCCGGGGCCTTCGGTCCTCATCCTGACCAGCAGGTTGTCGATCCGGTCTAGGTCGATCGGATCGATCTCCTCTTCTTCCAGGAAGACCTGTCCGTCGAACACGCCGTAGAGGGTGCCGAGGACTTCGCCGCCCTCTTTGAGTTTCAGGTTGATCCTGGCGCCCCGTCCAAGCTTCGGCAGGATCGATTCGATTTCTTCACGGGTGGCCATGGCTGAAAGCTATTCGACCCTCGGTTCGGGAGGAAGGTTGAACTCGAATGTATGCAATTTGCGTCCTTTCTGAAAGATGATTCGGAAAGTTCAAAGAAGCCGCAATTTACGGGAATCCTTTGCGCCGTAGTGGGGGAGAGATTTTCGCCACCTGACCTTTATTGCTGCAAATACCTCGTTTTGGCTTCGAGGCGTAGCAGGTGTCGACAGAGTGGGAAGCGGCCGGATGGACTGGCAATTCAGTCCCGGAGCGGATAGTGCATTGATCACTGAGTCTGTTCAGTTTCGGCGGTCCCAGGAGGGGATTGATGTTTCAGGCAGCGAAGGTCCGACCGGCAATAGAACCATCCGCAGCCGGGGCAGCTGAAGCCTCGGCAGAGGACCTTGCGAGTCGGAAGCGGGCTGCGATTGAACTGATCCGTAATCACGACACGGCCCTTCGAAGCTCTGCCCGGCGCTATTCGATCTGTGTCGACGACGCCGAAGATGCTTATCAGCGGGGCATCGAGATCCTTCTGTCCAAGGCACCGACAACTGATCTTCGCCAGCTGCTTCCGTGGACACGAACGGTGATCAAACACGAAGCGCTGGCGGTCCGGAAACAGCGACAAAGAACCCTCGGGAGACCAGGGTTGGTTGCTCTCGAGGACGACTCCGAGAATTGGGTCAATCTGATCCCGGCCACCAGCGACGGCCCTGACGAGCGGGTGGTTAAAAGAGAGAAGGTCGCCCGAAGCCGCGAAGCGCTGGCCGAGCTCAAACCTCACGAGCTCAAAGCCCTGACCATGCTGGCCGAGGGATACAGCTACGCCGAAATCGCCTCGATCAACAACTGGACAAGAACCAAAGTGAACCGTTGTCTGGCTGAGGGTCGCCAGCGTTTTCGCGCGGTCTTTCGAGACAGTGAAGCGGGCGAGCGCTGTGACCAGTTTGAACCACTGATTTCGGCATGCTGCGACCGTGAACTTCAGGCGGAGAAGATGGTGGAACTGCAGAACCACCTGGCTGCCTGCGGTCATTGCCGGGCAACGCTGCGGGCATATCGAGCGGCCCCGCGTGCCGCGGCGGCACTGCTGCCCGCGGTACCGGTCAGCCAGTCTCTCTGGGAACGCCTTCAGGAGACGGCGATCTATGCCCAGTTGAAGTTCCAGGCGATCGGTGGTGGGTCTGAAACAACTCTCGGGCCGGTGGTTGCCGGAGGAACCCGCGGGGCTGGTGCCGCGGTGATCGCCAAGGTGGCCGCGGTGTGCGTTGGCACTGCGGGAGGTGCTGCCGCCTGCGTGGCAGCCGGAGTGGTTCCTGCCCCGAACCTGAATCCAGACAAAGTGAACCCTCCGAAGGTGGTGGAGGCCAGACCCCAGTCACGGGAGC
>JBAUOE010000119.1:0-2655 GCA_049579585.1 Solirubrobacterales bacterium
CGTGTTCACCGCAGTTGTGCTCAGGTCCTGGCGGATCCGCTGCATGCCGGAACCGCGGCCCGGCCAGATCGGAAGGCGAAGTACACGCACGCCATCCCGTCGCTCCCGGTAGGGGCGGAACCTCACCCCCCAATCCGGCTGCGGGTAGTGGGGATGCGCGGACACAGCCAGGACATCAATGCCGTGTTCAACGAAGCCCCGGGCGACGGTTGAGGAGATCGGCCCGATCCCCTGCGGCTCAGGTTCATAGTTCTGGGTCCAGATCTGGACTCTGGCCTGTCCCGGTTTTTGGCTTTCTCCCATAAGTGCAGCTTTTCGGATTTGCCGGATGTGTGAGCTGCGGTCCCCCCGACGCCGGTGAACGCGGCGCGTCAATGTGGGCATATGCACATACTCCGGGGCTACCCTTCGCTACAGTGAACGTTATGCATTCCAAAGCAATAATCGGTGTACTTCTGATCGTCGGCCTGAGCGCAACTTTCGCTCCGCAAGCGGTTATAGCTTCCAACGTGACCGATCAATACACAGAAGTCATCCCGACCCCGGGTGGCAACGGAGGCAGCCAGAATCCGTCCGACAAGGGCGGCTCGAACGGCAATGGATCTTCGAATACCACCGACAGCACTTCGGGTGTGACCACCGAGGACACCCCTGGCACTTCTTCAACCGGAACTTCGACCGATGGCACCGGACAGTCCGCTGCGGACAAGAAGTCTGAAGCCAACGGGAAAAAGTCGAAAGCCAAGAAGAACGACAAGTCCGGACAGAAGGACAAAGCCAAGAGCGACGTTGGCGGCAAGTCCGACTCGGGCACCGCGGTGGCGAACAGTGACGACACCGAATCTTCCGGTCTCGGGACCGGTATGGGAATCTGGTTCCCGCTTGTCCTGATCGTTTCGACCGGCATCGTGGCCGCTGTCATCGTCATGCGCCGACGAAATTTTCCTGAGGTCAAGTGAATTCACTCAAGCTCTCAGTGCTGGCCACCCTCATGTTGGTGGCGGTCTTCTTCATCGCTCCCGCCAGTGCCAACGCGCACCGGCCGCTGACGACCGGCGTGACGACACCTGACATCGAGCTGGCTCCCCAGCTCGGATACGACCGAATCAAATCCGCCGGGGCCAGCTTCACCCGGGTAATTCTTTTCTGGCGGGACATCGCTCCCGCCGACGAGCCGGTCGCCTGGGATCCGACTGATCCCAATGATCCCAATTACAACTGGGCCGGTTATGACCTGGCCATCGAACGGGCCGGCGAAGCCGGAGTCGAAGTTCTTGCTTCGATCTATCAGGCTCCCGAATGGGCCGAGCGCTGCAACTCGGAGGTCGAAGGAATCTGCAACCCGGATCCTCAGGCGTTCGCCGATTTCACCGAAGCGGCAGCCACGCGCTACAGCGGCCAGACCGAGGACCTTCCCCGGATCAAGTACTGGAAACCATGGAACGAGCCGAATCTCTTCATTTCGTTCCTGCCCCAGTTCAAGAACGGCAAGGCGGTATCGCCCAAGCTCTATCGAAATCTGCTCAACGGTTTTGCTGAAAGCGTCAAGGCGGTCAACCCGAACAACCTGGTTGTCGGTGGCGGACTCGCTCCGCTTGAACGTCCCGGTTCGCTGGGACCGCTTGATTTCCAACGGCAGGTTCTTTGCCTGAAGGGACGCAACAATCCGCGGCCGCAAAACGGATGTGGGCAGACGGCGACGTTCGATATCTGGGCAACCAATCCGTTCACTACCGGTGGCCCGACCCACGCTTCGGCAGGCCGCGATGACGCCTCGCTGGGTGATCTCGGAAAAGTGAAGACGATCCTCAAGGCCGCCAAGAAGTACAAGAAGGTCGTCACCGACAAATCTGCGGTTCCGTTCTGGGTTACTGAATTCAGCTGGGACTCAAAGGGGCCAGATCCGGGCGGCGTCAAGATGAACATTCTGAAGAAATGGGTCCCGGAAGCTATGTACACGGCCTGGAAGGCTGGCGTCACCAGGTTCTCATGGCTCAGTCTCAGGGACTGGAGCCGGGAAAAGGGTGACCCTTACAGCGAGACGTTCGAATCCGGTCTGTACTTCCGGAGCTCAAGCATTGAGAATGACAAGGCCAAACCGTTCCTGAAGTCTTTCCGTTTCCCCTTTGTTGCTTACCGTGGTGGATCCGGCATCAGGGTCTGGGGCCGCACTGCTTCAAGCCTTACCGGCAGAGTTGCCGTCTATTACAAGCTGAGGGGCGGATTCCAGAAAATCAAGGTGATGAAGACTGACAAGAACGGAATCTTCACCGGCTTGATCAGGACGAGAAAAGGCAAGAAGAACAAAGGCGTTCTGAAAGCGAAGGTCATTGGTGGTGCGGCCAGCAAGGTGGGAGGCCAGCAGGGATCTCTCAACTTCTCCCTCAAGCCGATCAAGGACTTCCGTCAGGCACCCTTCGGCAATCCGGTTTCCTGACGTAAGCGCCCGGAACCGGACGCCGTTTCAGGAAGACCGGCGGAAAAGCATGTCCGCCTGGAGCATGGTGCCATCGGGTGAGTTGACTGGCCCGTAGATTCCGGCCAGCCGGTGACCGTTGTCGCGCATCAGGCCGATCACGTCGTCGGCCAGGGCCTGCCCTTCGTAAAGTTCGACGAAGGAGCATTCGATCAGTGCTTCGTCCACCCGGGTCAGCG
>JBAUOE010000120.1:0-4160 GCA_049579585.1 Solirubrobacterales bacterium
TAGCGCAGTCAAGGAGGAGCACTACCTGTGCTGGCAAGGTGGCAGGCGGGGTGTCGATTCTTGGATCCTGGCGGGCTTTGGCGAGAACCGCCATCCCACCTGCCGCCAGCCACGCACCACCGCCCGACAAGGAGCAGCATTCCCCCAAAGGCCCTAGGCCCGGGTGAACCGCCGGCCAGCTGTAGGTGAAACCTCTTCGTCAACCAGGACCTTGTCGTTTTCGGCCTTCTGGGACGCTTCGTGCTCCATTGCCGCGATCTTCTCCGGGGTCAGGTCGCCAGCGTTCTCTTCTTCGATCTTCGCGACCCACGCTTCTCCCTCGGCTGATTCCCGTTCATCGAACTCGACCTTGCCGCCGCGGTCGAATGAAAGGTCGATCTGTTCGAAGAGCGTGTCGACCAGTTTTTCTGTCGCGACTTTCTTGATCGCTTTGCCATGGGCGAAAACAACACCTTCGTTCTTGGCGCCGGCGATGCCGAAGTCGGCGTGTTTTGCTTCACCGATGCCGTTGACCGCGCAACCGAGCACCGCCACTTCAATCGCTTCGTCGTATTGCTCGAGGCGCTGCTCGACTTCTGCGGTAACCGCATCCATGTCGAACTGGAGCCGGCCACAGGTCGGGCAGGCGATCAGCACCGGACCACGTTCGCGCAACTGGAGCGCCTTGAGGATCTCCCAGGCAACCTTGACTTCTTCTTCGGCATGAAAGGTCGAAAGGCTGATCCGGATCGTGTCGCCGATGTCATCGGCCAGCAGCGTTCCGAGGCCAACCGCGGACTTCAGCGAACCTGACCATTTGGTGCCGGCTTCGGTGATGCCGAGATGGAGCGGGTACGGAATCTTTTCGGAGAGCAGGCGATTCGCGGCGATCGTGTTCGGCACGTTGGTCGATTTGATCGAAACCTTGAAGTTGGTGAAGTCAAGGTCCTCCATCAGCGTCACGAACTCGGCCGCGGCCGTGACCAAAGCTTCGACCGAGTTTTCACGTTCGAGCGCATGCAGGTGTTTCGGCAGGGAACCGGAGTTGACGCCGATTCGCATCGGGGTGCCGTGCTGGTTAGCAAGGGCGGCGACCTCCGCCACCTTGTCGCGGCCGCCGATGTTGCCGGGGTTCAGGCGGATGCAGTCCGCCCCCGCCTCGATCGCCTTCAGGGCGAGAGTGTGATTGAAGTGAATGTCGGCGATGATCGGGATCGGCGACTTCTTGACGATCACCTTCAGGGCTTCGATGTCCTTGTCCCGTGGCACCGCAACACGGACGATGTCGGCGCCAGCTTCGGCCACCTTCTCGATCTGCTCCATGGTGGCCGAGAGGTTTGCCGTCTCGGTCTTGGTCATGGTCTGGACAGCGACGGGTGCCCCGCCACCGACCGGTACCCGGCCTACGAATATCTGTCTCTTGGATGCCACTACTTATGCAGGGTACCGGAGGGGCAAGGCCTCAACGCCCCGCCCAGGCCTCCAGAACCCAACCCAGGTCCTCACTGGAGACCGCCGGATCGAGGATAAGCTGGCTGGAATCCGGGTCCTGCAGGCCACCCCGCAGGCGCCTGGTGGCACTGCTGAAGCCACGCTGGACCGCTCCGGGCTCCTTCCGGGGAACGATCCCACGATCCAGCCTTGCTTCCGACTCGTGGATCAGATCGAAGCTCAGGGCGTTCTGACCATTTGCCCAGGCCAGTCCGGCCGTGATGCTGCTTTCGAAATCTCCATCCAGTCCCTGGCTGGCCGCGTAACGCAGTGCCCGCACCGCATGTGACACCTGGGTCACGGTCAGCACCGGGTAGAAAGCGACCGCCTCCCCACGTTTCGGATCGACCAAGCCTGGCCAGGCCCCGTCGGCCCGCTGCAGGCGTCCGAGCGCGGTTGCCAGATTCTGGGCGGCGTCACCAACCATTTCTCCGTAACCCGCCCGTTTCAACTGACAAAGCGAGCTGAGCGCGTGAAACTGGCTGCCGACCGGTGTCACGTGTCCGCGACGGCGACGGTGGACATCTTCGACCAGTCCGCCTTCTTCCACAACCCGTTCGAACAGGGCTCTGGCCGTATCGTCGAGCATGGCGCCCAGTCCGCCTTCGGAACCGAACCTCACCGAGGTTTCGGTCAACCCCGAAACCATCCAGGCGAGATCCTCCAGCTGGACCGAGTCGAAATCCTTGTTGACTCTGCGTTGAAGCAGCGAATGGATTTCGGACACTGCCCCGCCGTCGGCCCGAGATTCGGCCCAGAGAGCCAACCCGAGGTCACCTGGAGTGACATCAGGTCCGCTGAGGTCCCCGAGGACCTTGGTCCGCAATGCCCCGGTCCGGAAAGGATGCTCAAGTTCCATTTCGTCGGCCCGAAGGAGCCCGAGCAGCACCACCACGCCGGCCCTGAGGGTGGTTGGTGCCGCACCTTCGTCTTCAACACCTTCAATCCGGGCCGTGGCGCGGAAGAGCCCGCTCGCGACCTGCAGTTCCGGCAGGCGGCTCAGGGCGATCTGCTCGAAAGTCTTCGCGTTGATGCCGTACATCCTGTTCTTCAGCCGGCGTAGAGCGCTTCGATTTGCTGCTCGTACTTGGCCGAGATCGGCTTGCGTTTCAGCTTCATCGTCGGGGTAAGTTCGTCGCCCCCGGGCAGCCATTCCCCGGGGATGATCTTGAACTTCTTGATCTGTTCGACCCGGGCAAGCTTCTGGTTTGCGCGTTCCACCGCACCGGTCACCTCGGCAACAATCAGTTCGTTTTGAGCCAACTCGTCCAGGCTGGCGCCCTCGATGCCGTTGTTCGTTGCCCAGACCGGGGCAAAGTCGGGGTCGAGCACGATCAAGGCGACGTTGTACGGACGTCCGTCCCCGACTGCAACTGCCTGGTTCACCAGAGGAGAAGCAACCTTGATCTGGGCCTCAATGTTTGACGGCGACATGTTCTTGCCGGCAGCATTGATTATCAGTTCTTTTTTGCGGTCGATGATCGACACGTATCCGTCTTCATCGATCGTGCCGATATCGCCGGTCAGCAGCCAACCGTCAACGATTGTCTCGGCCGTCTTTTCAGGCTGGTTGCGGTACTCGGGCATCACGTATGGGCTGCGACAGAGGATCTCGCCATCTTCCGCGAGCTTGATCTCGACTCCCGGTACCGGCGGCCCGACCGTGCCGATCTTGATCGCTTCAGGCGGGTTGATCGTGATTACCCCGCAGGTCTCGGACATGCCCCACAGCTCGCCGATCGGAATGCCGATGGCGTGGAAGAACTCGAGTACTTCAACCGGGATCGGCGCGGCACTGACACTCACCGCGACGAACTCGTCCAGCCCGAGCGCTGTCCTCAGATTGGAGAACAGGGCTTCATCGGCCTGGGCAACCGCTGCCGCCAGAGCTTCGGGCACTTCTTCCCCGGCCTGTTCCAGCTGGACCTTCTTGATTGCAGCCTGCAGGCCGCCCTGGGCCTTTTCGCGCTGCTCTTCCGGCAGGCTCGCCAGATTTCCTTCGAGACCGGCTTTGAGCTTCTCCCAGATCCTTGGCACGGCGAAAAACCATGTTGGCCGCACTTTGGGCAGGAACTCGATGATGCGACGTGGGTCCGGGCAGATGTGAACCTCGAACCCCTTCATCACCGCCGAGTAATAGTTGGCTCCACGTTCAGCAATGTGCGCTGCCGGCAACCACGAGATTACCCTCGCATCGCGGTCGGGCAGATCGATCACGCCTTCCATGACCGCGGTCTGCATGCGCAGCAGATTGCCGTGGGTCAGGGTGACGCCTTTGGGTGGCCCCGTGGTGCCGGAGGTGTAGATCAGGGTCAGTGGATCTTCCAGTCCGACCGCATCGGCGAGCGGTGCCGGATCAAATTCCGGATCGAGCTCCAGGAGCTCGTCATAGGTGCTGGTGCCGCCGTCCGCGCCAAGCACTACGACATGCTCGAGCTTCGGCAGTTTTTCTTTAGCTTTGAGCAGGTTTTCGAGGAAAGCGGGTTCAACGATCACAACCCGTGCCTCGGAATCCGAAAGCACGTATTCGATCTGTTCCGGAGAGGAAGTCTGGTAAATCGAGAACGGAATCGCGCCGATGGAAACGGCGGCAAGGTCGGTCGGAATGAACTCGGACCGGTTGTTGAGCAGCATGCTTACCGTGTCGCCAGGCTTGACGCCAAGCGCACGGAGTCCGCCCGCTACAGCCC
>JBAUOE010000121.1:0-2425 GCA_049579585.1 Solirubrobacterales bacterium
CAATGGCCGAACTCGGCCAGCCTGCCTACCGGACCAAACAGGTCTGGGAGTGGCTTGCCCGTGGTGCCGGATCCTTCGATGAGATGAGCAACCTGCCAGCCGGTTTGCGTGACCAACTGGCCGAGAGACTGCCAATCACCACGCTTAACGTCGACGCCGAAGCGCTCTCGGTTGACGGCACCGAAAAGGCCCTGTTCCTGACGGCCGACCAGCGGCCGATAGAAGCCGTGCTGATGCGTTATCGCGACGGCCGCCGGTCACTTTGCCTGTCCAGCCAATCCGGCTGTCCGCTCACCTGCACCTTCTGCGCGACCGGCGCGATGAAGTTCGGCCGCAACCTGACCGAGTCGGAAATCCTCGACCAGGCCCTGCATTTCCGTCGCAAAGAAGAGGTGAACCACACGGTTTTCATGGGCATGGGCGAGCCGATGATGAACCTGGACAACGTGCTTGCGGTCTGTGAAAAGCTGCCCGACCTGGGAATCGCCAATTCCCACACGACGATCTCCACGGTTGGCTGGCTGCCGGGAATCAAGACGGTCACGACCGAAGGACCGGCGGTGAGGCTCGCACTTTCCCTCCACGCGCCGAACGACGCCCTGCGTTCGAAAATCATGCCGGTCAATGACCGCTACCCGATGAAGGATGTCGTTGACGCGGCCCGCGAGTGGCGCCACGTACGCAAACGCAAGGTTTTCATCGAGTACCTGATGCTCGATGGCGTGAACGACAGCGAAGACCTGGCCCACGAACTGGCCGACCTGCTTTTGCCGAAAAACGATTTCAAGGTGAACCTGATCCCGTACAACCCGACCGGTGGTGTGTACGGCGGATCACCACGCGAATCGATCGAACGTTTCAAGAACATCCTGATGAAACGCGGGATCCACGCCACGGTCCGCCTGACCCGCGGCCGCGACATCGATGCCGCCTGCGGACAGCTGGCCGCAAAAGCCGCCGCCTGACCCGATTCAGTGGTTCGGGTTGCCGGTTCAGGTTGACTGTGGTTACATTCGAGTCATGAACCGTGACTCGGACCTGATCGCAATCCCGTACATCCTCGGACTGATTGCTGCAGTTCTTGTTGTCATGGCAGGTTTCTTCCTGGTCGGAGCGGCAGCCGGATTTCCGATGTTGATAATCGCCATGGTGGTCATTGGATTCGTCGCTTACCGCGGGCTCGCAGGCAAAGGCAACAGTTAGGCCTGGCCGGGAGCATCCGCCCTCGACTCACCCCGCATCGGTTGGCCCTTAACGAGAAACGGCCGCTTTCGCGGCCGCTCTCAAATCAATAATCCTGAAACCGCGAATTACTTGGCTTCAGATTCGAGGTCGCGCTGGCGCTGGCGGGATTCCTCGAGTACTTCCATCGCGGCTTCGATCGGGTACCAGCCGTCAACGTCAACGACCTTTCCTTCGGGCTGCTTGTAGACCGAGAAGAAATGCGAGATCTCGTCGCGCAGCTGCGAGCTGAGCTCATCGAGGCTCTTGAAGTAGTTCCAGTTCGGATCGTGCGACGGAACGCAGAGGATCTTGTCGTCAAGCTCACCGTCGTCGGTCATGCGGAACAGGCCGAGCGGAATTGACGGGATGATGCAGCCGGGGAAAGTCGGCTCGGAAACGCAGACCATTGCGTCGAGCGGATCGCCGTCGGCACCCATGGTGTTCGGCACGAAGCCGTAATCGACGGGGTAGACCATCGACGAGAAAAGGAAACGGTCAAGCACGATTCCACCGACCTCGGGGTCGTACTCGTACTTGTTGCGGCTTCCCTTGGGTACCTCTACAACGATGTTCAGTTCTTCTACGTCAGCCATTTTAAATTCCTATGTTCGGGTGCTGGGGACAGGCGGGCAGGAGGATCAGCCGCCGAGGATTCTGTGGTCCGTGGCCGGCTCGACTGGTCTCCAGGGTTCATCCCAGTGGCAGACTCCCTTGACCAGTCGCTCGGCCTCTGCCGGACCCCAACTACCTTTTTCGTAAGGGAGGACCGGACTGGGATTATCGAGCAGTGGCTGCACGATACGCCATGTTTCGTCAATTGTGTCGACATGCGTGAACAGTTCGGTGCGTCCGTGGATCGCATCGTCCAGCAGCCGTTCGTATGGCTCGGGTTCAGTGCCGGGATCTTTTTCGAACAGAACTTCGAGATCAGCGTCCTCGAACGCCTCGGATCCGGACGCCTTCGCGATGAATCTCATCTGGGCGCCAGGCGTCGGATCGATACGGATAACCATTTCGTTGTGGTCCGGTTTCTGCTTCGTCGCACCAAACGCGATGTGTGGTGGACGTTTGAAGACAACCCGAACTTCGGTGTGTTTCACCGGCAGGTATTTACCGGCCCTGATGTAGAACGGCACCCCGGACCAGCGCCAGTTGTCGATTGCCAGTTCCAGGGCAACAAAAGTTTCGGTGTTCGAATCGT
>JBAUOE010000122.1:0-4813 GCA_049579585.1 Solirubrobacterales bacterium
CCGGAACAGGCTTCGATCCGCTCAGCCTCGACCGTGACCGTGCATGAGGCAACCCAGGGGGTTCCTGCGACCATGCGTTCCCAGCGATCCTCGATCGGCACGACCCGGTCCCGGTCAAAGGTCAGGTGCGGCTGGTCATGCATGCAGTCGAGGCATTGGACCACCGACTCCTGGATCTCATCGATCCCGTTGCTTTCGGCCGGCCTGCCGGTATCCGGATCGACCGGACGAATCGCGTCGTAATGGACCTGTACTTCAAGGTTGCGCGACCAGCACCGGTAACAGCGCAGCCACGCGGAAATACCGTTATTCATATCCACATACTGCCGGTCCGGCCCGGCAGTCCGCAACCCGGGGCTATTTCTGGCCCTGCGCCTTGGCGATAGCGTCCTTGATCGTCTGGACGTTCTGAGCCGGGTCGGCACTGACTGCGCTGACCGTGGTCAGGTTGCCGTCTTCGTCCATGATCGCGAAGGAGGGGGTGCCGGAGAAGCCTTCGGCTGACGCTTCGTCATCGACTTCGAGCAGCTTTTCGTTGAGCGCGTCGCTTTCACGATCGGTGTTCCACTGGTCGATGTCAGGGACGCCAGCGTCCTCGGCGATTCCGGTGAGGAAGTCATCGGTCACGTAGCCGGAATTCTCGATTCCCTGATCGACGTAGAAAGCTTCGACGAACTGCCAGTAGCGGCCCTGCTCGGCGGCGGCCAGGGCGGCTTTCGCGGCGAGGGTTGACTGCTCACCGAGGATTGCCCACTGCCTGAAATCAAAGTTGGCGTCGCCGTCCTTGATCGGCCCGGTGATGATGTCCGGCAGGACGTCATCGGCGTAAACCTTGCAGATCGGGCACTGGAGGTCACCGAACTCAACCAGGGTTACGCCGGTCTTCGCGTTGCCGAGAACCGTTCCATTCTGGGGGAGGGAATCAATCACCTGATTCACCTCGGAAGACGAAGCGTTCGAGGTAGAGCTGGAATCGTCATCGCCACCACTGCCGACAGCAACGACGATCACGACAATTGCGATGATCGCGACAAAAGCGGAAATACCGACGATCTTGAACAGGTTCTGGCGACGGTCACCACCCTTCGCGGCAGCCTCTGCCTTGAGACGTTTTTCGCGAAGCTCTTTTCTCTTTTGCTGCGGTCCGGTAGCCATTGGCGGCTGATTCTAGCTGACTGATCCGCCGCAGGCGTTGCTTTAGACAGTCCTAAGATTCAGGCTGTTCATCAATCGAAACATCGTCCTCGCCATCAAGGCCGAAGTACGAAAAGACCCGGGTGACATTGACGACAAAAAGAAGGGTCATGACCACGGCGCTGCCAACGCACCACTGGCAGATCGCCTTGATCGTCCAGAGTTCAAGGTAAGTCAGGTACAGGCTGAAACCGAAACCGATCAGCGACAGCGCGAAAGCCGCGACCCGGGCCCGGTCACCCTGCCAGATCGTGGCGCCGAGGAGCATCGCGTAGCCGATCACGCCAAAGATCGAGACATGGATCCCGAAAATGTGGGAGTAGTCGCTGTTCTCGACGATCGCACAACCGCTGCTGCCAGCGACACATGGCGGCAGTTCGTTCAGGATCACCGTTTTATAGGCGACGTATCCGGCGATCGCCAGGCCAAGCACACAAAGCGCTCCCGCCGTGTACCGCAGGGTCCTTTCGTTGCCAGGACCATTCCGCATCACGGTGGCCACCACCGCCCCGATCACTGCGATCGATACGACCAGCATCACGAGAGCTATCTCGGTGGGGATGCCATCCCGCATCAGATCGATTTGAACGGACACTCAGGTAACCCTAGACAGGTTGCGCCGTGCGCTCGTGGCGTTCAACCACAAGCTCGACGATCTCGGCCATGATTTCGTTCATGTCGAAATCTTTCGGCGTGTAGACGCCGGCCACACCCTTTTCCTTCAGGCTCCTCGCGTCTTCGGGCGGGATGATGCCGCCGGCGACAACCGGGACGTCAAGACCTTCCTCCCCGAGAAGACGAACCACCTCAGGCACCAGTTCCAGATGCGATCCGGAAAGTATCGACAGGCCGACCACATCAACGTCTTCCTGCAGTGCGGATTCCGCAATCTGTTCCGGGGTCAGTCGAATGCCCTGGTAGACAACCTCCATGCCGACATCACGGGCGCGCAGGGCGATCTGCTCGGAGCCATTCGAGTGGCCGTCCAGACCAGGCTTGCCAACCAGCATCCGGACCCGATGGCCGATCAGCTCGGAAACCTCATTCACCCGTTCGCGGGTGGCGGTCAGAGCATCACGGTCGCCGGCCGGGGCAGCACCACCAACACCGGTCGGGCCGCGATAGGGCCCGAACACTTCGCGGAGGGTGGAGGCCCATTCACCGGTCGTTGCGCCTGCCTTGGCAGCAGCGATTGTCGAAGGCATGATGTTTTCGTTGTCGGTGGCTGCGACCCGGGCGACTTCCGCCAGGGCTGCGGTAACTGCATCACTGTCACGTTCATCGCGCCAGGCATCGAGAGCTTCGGTACGTTCACGCTCGACCTCGGGATCGGGTTTCATGATGCCGCCATCGGCACTGGCGGTCAACGGGGAGTCCTCGGTGGTTTCGTAGACGTTGAGTCCGACCACCTTCTGCTCGCCGTTTTCGATCCGGGCGAAACGGGCGCGCTGAGACTCGACCAGGCGGGCCTTCATGTACGGAACCGCTTCGACCGCGCCGCCCTTTTCAGCGACGACTTCCATCTCGGCTTTGGCGCCGGCGGTGAATTCATCGACCAGGCCTTCCATGACCTTCGAACCCTCGAAGATGTCCGGGTACTCGAGCAGGTCGGTTTCGAAGGCGAGGACCTGCTGGATACGGAGGCTCCACTGCTGGTCCCACGGGCGCGGCAGTCCCATTGCTTCGTTCCAGGCCGGCAGCTGCAGGGCGCGGGCCCTGGCGTCCTTCGACATGGTGACGGCGAGGGCTTCGAGCACGATCCTCTGGACGTTGTTTTCCGGCTGGGCTTCGGTCAGGCCCAGTGAGTTGACCTGGACGCCGTAGCGGAAGCGCAGCATCTTCTCGTCGGTCACGCCGTAACGTTCGCGACCGATCTCGGTCCAGATCCGGCCCATGGTCTTCAGCTTCGCGATCTCCTCGACGAAACGGATACCTGCATTGACAAAGAAAGAGATCCGGCCGAACACCTTCGGGAAGTCTTCCTCGGCGACCTGGCCCCGGGCCTTGACTTCGTCAAGAACGGCGACAGCCGTCGAGATTGCGTAAGCGATCTCCTGGATCGGAGTGGCTCCGGCTTCCTGCAGGTGGTAGCTGCAGATGTTGATCGGGTTCCAGCTGGGTACCTCGTTGACAGTGAAAGCCACCATGTCGGCGATCAGCCTCATCGAAGGCTCAGGCGGGAAGGCGTAGGTGCCGCGGGAGAGGTACTCCTTGATGATGTCGTTCTGGGTCGTACCCTTGAGCTCGGAACGATCGACACCGGTCTCTTCAGCTGCGGCCACGTACAGGCCCAGCATCCAGGCGGCGACCGCATTGATCGTCATCGAGGTGTTCATGGTGCCCAGGGGGATCTGGTCCATGAGGGTGTTCATGTCGCCCAGGTGGGCAACTGAAACGCCGACCTTGCCAACCTCTCCACGGGAAAGGATGTGATCGGGGTCGTAACCGGTCTGGGTGGGCAGATCAAAAGCCACCGAAAGGCCGGTCTGGCCCTTGGCCAGGTTGCCCCGGTAGAGCTCGTTCGATCTCTTGGCATCGGAGTGGCCCGCGTAGGTGCGCATTACCCAGGGGCGGTCGCGTTCAGGCAGACGGTGGTCGCTCATGCCACAAGGATACTTCGATTGGCAATCCGGGATTCCTCCGGTGAAAGGTGGGGGAAAGGGATATGCAGTGAAGGCCACAGCCGCACCTTTTGTCTTCTGCTGTGTTTAGGCTCCATGTATGCGTCTACTTGACACAAAAAACTTCAGATATCCCCTGCGTGCTCTCACTTTGATCGCAATCGCCTTCGCGGGCACCCTGGCATTCACGACTACCGCCCAGGCCGCAAGTGCTTTGACCGCCGCCAAATACTCACTCAAATCCTCAGCCAGCCGAGGCGAGATTCGCCAGGCCGAAAAGGGCAACTGTGAGCGTGGCGGATCAAGTGGAGCTTTCCGCTTCAAGATCGGCAAGAAGACAAAGGAGTGCTCCTACCGCGTTCCGATGGTCGGCAAGAACCTTGAAATGTCAGCCACCGCCCGGCTGTTCAAGTCAACCCCGCAGAAAGTTCGCCCACAGGCATTCGTTGCCGTGAACCTGCGTCAGGCCTCCGACGGCAGCCGTTATCAGCTCTCGGTTTTCCCCTCGGGCCGTCGTTTCCAGCTCAAGAAGATCTACCCGAACGGCAAGATCCAGGTGCTGAAGGCCGGCAAAGGCATCAAGGGAATCAACAGCTTCAATCAAAAGAACCGGGTTCTTCTCCGTGCCTTCAACGGGGTTTCCGGAGGGTCAGGCACTGCCCGTCTCCTCGCTGTGGTCAACGGCAACAAGCTTGCTGTCGTGGACGACGAACGCGGGAACGAACTCCAGGGCCAGTACTCGACCTTCTCGATCGGTTCGAAGAAGAACGCAACCGGTGCCCTCGGCAGCTTCGTTGGCGTCAAGATGCGCTTGCCGGACCCGTTCTAGGACGAACGACCAGGCAGCAGTTGCCGGACAGGCTGATGGCGGAACCCCGGGTCAGTTGACCGGGTTCCCCCGGCAAAGGCCTTAACGAAAAGGGCCCCGCTTCAGCGGGGCCCTTTTCAATGCTTCACAGCGGCTTGGTCAGCTGCCGGCGATCGGGGTGCACCAGATC
>JBAUOE010000123.1:0-27829 GCA_049579585.1 Solirubrobacterales bacterium
GGATGACTCGGCGCCGATCTCGCCGACTTCCGGATCCACATCCGGATCCTCTTCAGGTGGGTTGGCGCTGCGGTCGCTGAGCTCGATCACTTCGTCCGGGGCAGGGCCGTCCTTCGGGATGAAGCCTGACTTCATTCCGAAATAGACCGCGTCCGGGTGGTGGCTGATTATCGCCACCGTTGACTGCTCGGGCATCACGGCGAAACCCCCGGAGAGGTACATGCCGATCTGGTTCAGGTTGAGCAGTTCCCACACCTTTTCGTGCTCGGACTGGTCCGGGCAGGCGGGGTAGCCCCACGAGTAACGGCGGCCCTGGGTGGGGCCGATGTCGAGTTCTTTCCGCACCTTCTGGTGAAGCCACTCGGCCAGGCCCTCGGCCGACTGCACGCCGATGCCGTGGGTGAAGAGCTGTTCGGCGAACTCGCCGTCCTCTTCGAGCTTGTCCATCACATCGGTGACCTCGGAACCCATGGTCACCCCCTGAAGGGCAACCACGTCACGTTTACCATCGTCACCGAGCGGACGGTAGAAGTCGGCCAGGCAGATCCGGTCATGCTTCGGCTGCCTCGGGAAGCTCAGGCGGTTGATTTCCTTGTCCTGATCCTCCGGGTCGAAGATGACCAGCTCGTTGCCGTCAGAGTTGCAGGGGAAATAACCCAGCACGGCCTTCGGATGGAGGTAATCCTGCTCGGCCCACATGCGTTCGAGCCTCGGACGGAAATCCTCGCTGACCAGCTTCTCCCAGGCTTCGCCCTTGACCCCACGGCCGCCCCAATGGAGCTTGAAGAGGACATGCAGGTCAAGGTGGTTAAAGATGTCGTCGATCTCGATCGGCAGCTCCTGCACACCCCAGAACGGCGGTTCCGGGATCGGCGCATCCGGATCGGCGGCCGAGCGCACCGAATCATCAGTGACCGGCGGGCCGTCATCAACCACAACCGGCTTGTTGCGGAAGGTTTCGGCCTCATCCTTCATCTTCGTCATCAAGGCCTCACGGGCCTCCGGGTCGATCAGGGCATCCATCGTGTCGAGACCCTGGAAAGCGTCCTTGCAGTAGAAAACACCGGGGTTGTAAACCTCGTCGTTCTCACGCCCGTTCGGGTAAAGAATTCGACGTCCGAAGTCACGGTTGATCGCGGCGCCACCGATCATCACCGGGTATTCAAGCCCGCGTGAATGGAGTTCCTGGACGGCAATCGGCATCTGCTTCGAAGTCGAAACCAGCAGGGCAGAAAGGCCAATCGCGTCAGCGTTGTGTTCCTGGGCGGCATCGAGGATCACATCGACCGGGACCTGCTTGCCGAGATCGACCACGGTGTAACCATTGTTGGTCAGGATCGTGTTGACCAGGCTCTTGCCGATGTCATGGACATCACCGAAGACGGTGGCGATAACGACCTTGCCTTTGGTGTGGCCTTCCATCCGCTCCAGGTAGTTCTCAAGCTGGGTGACGGCTTTCTTCATCACTTCGGCCGACTGCAGCACGAACGGCAGGATCAACTCGCCGGCACCGAACTTGTCGCCGACTTCTTTCATCGCCGGCAGCAGCACCGTGTTCAGCGTCGGGACCGCGCCGATCTTCTCGACCGACTTGTCGATCCAGTCCTCGACACCTTCCTTGCGGCGACGCAGGATGTGGAAATGAAGGGCCTCTTCCGGCTCCATGCCTTCAGTCGGGTTGGCTGCTTCGACTTCATCTTCGTCGCCCTTCGACTCGAAGTGCTCGATGAACTTCTCGAGAGCATCCTCGGACTCGTTGAAGACCAGCGCGTTGGTCAGCGCCTTCTCTTCTTCGGGGATCTCGCCGTAAGGCTTGATGTGGTTCGGGTTGACCATGGCGAGGTCAAGCCCGGCCTCCACACAGTGATGGAGGAAAACCGAGTTGAGCACGGCGCGGGCCGGCTGGCCAACACCGAAAGAAACATTGGAAACACCAAGCGAGGTCTTGACGCCGGGGATCTCCGCCTTGATCCGGCGGATGCCTTCGATCGTTTCGACCGCGGAAGGCCGCCACTCCTCATCACCGGTGGTCAGGGTGAAAGTCAGACAGTCGAAAACGAGCGCATCCGGTTCGAGGCCATGCTCGTCGCAAATCAGTTCCTTGAGCCGCAGTGCGATCTCGACCTTGCGATCGGCCGTTTTCGCCATGCCGACCTCATCGATGGTCAGGGCGATCAGGGCAGCACCATGGGCGAGCGTGATCGGCACGACCGTGTCGAGCTTGTCGCGTCCCGCTTCGAGGTTGACCGAGTTGACAATCGCCCGGCCCGGAATCTGCTCCAGGGCGGTCTTGATCACTTTGGGTTCGGTCGAATCGATCTGGATGGGGGAGGGCTGGGTCAGCGAGATCCGCTTCACCACTTCCCGCATCTGCTCTTCCTCGTTGTCGTGCTCAACCAGGGCGACACAGACGTCAAGCACATGGGCTCCGCCTTCGACCTGGTCTTCAGCGACCTGGAGGATCGCGTCGTAATCGTTGGCGAGCAGCAGTTCCTTGGCGCGACGGGAACCCTGTGAGTTGACCCGTTCGCCAACCATGGTCGGGGCCGGCTTCTGAACCAGCGGGGTCGCGGTCATCATCGAGGACAGCAAAAGGTCATCGCCCTTGGCCGGGCGCGGTGAAGGCTTCAGGCCACGGACCCGGTCGGCGATCGCCTTGATGTGCTCGGGGGTGGTGCCGCAGCAGCCACCAACCACGCCGACACCGAACTTCTCGACGAACTCGCCGAGGCTTTCAGCCAGCGGTTCTGGTTTCTCCGGGAAGATCGTTTCGCCATCCGGACCCTGCAGGGGCAACCCGGCGTTCGGGATGCAGTGGATCGGCACCGTGGCGTTCTCGCCGAGGTAACGGATCGCATCACGCATGTCGTCCGGTCCGGTTGAGCAATTCAGCCCGACGACATCAACCTTGAGGGCTTCAAGCGTGGTCAGCATCGCCGAGATATCGGTGCCAAGCAGCATCTTGCCGCCGTTCGGCAAAAGCGAAACTGAAATCTGGATCGGCAGGGTCTTGCCGGTTTCTTCGAAAGCGGCGCGGGCACCGAAAATCGCGGCTTTGGCTTCGAGGATGTCCTGGACCGTTTCGATGATGATCAGGTCGGCGCCACCGTTGACCAGGCCGGTGGCCTGTTCGGTGAACACGGTGACCAGTTCCGGGAACCGGATCGAACCGAGGGTCGGGTCGTCGGAGGCAGGCAGGTGGCCGGTCGGGCCGATCGAGCCGGCGACGAAACGGTCAGGACCGGCCGCCTTGCGGGCGATCTCGGCAGCCTTGACGTTGATCTCCATCGTGTGCTCGTCGAGGCCCCACTCTTCGAGCTTGATCCGGGAGGCCTGGAAGGTGTCGGTTTCGACCACTTCGGCACCAGCTTCGAGCATTGAGTTGTGGACGTCCTCGATGACGTCAGGCCGATGCAGGATCAGGGCCTCGTGGCATTTGCCTTTGAGGCCTCCGTAGTCGGCTTCGGTCAGGTCGACCATCTCCAGGGTCGCACCCATCCCTCCATCGAAAACTACGATGTGGTCAGCGATTGCGTCGAGATAGTTACGTTCGGCCATCCGACAAGGCTATCGAGGCGTCGTCCGCGACCGATTCCGCTTCCGGTGGCGATGACCTGCCGCCAGAATGTGGTCGGATCGGTTTTTCCCGGATCGGGTGGGGAAAACACCGCTTTCCAGGTTCTACACTGCTCACATGAGCGCTTATGTCGCATTGCTGCGGGCCGTCAATGTGGGTGGAACCGGCAAGTTGCCGATGAAGGAACTTCGCGTTATGTGCGAAGAAGCCGGTTTCGAGTCGGTCCAGACCTACATCGCCAGTGGCAACGTTGTTTTCACTTCCAGCGACAGTGAAGACAAAGTCAAGTCGGTCCTCGAAAAACGCCTTGAGGCCTATGCCGGCAGGAAAGTGGACGTCTACGTGCGGTCGGTCCGGGAAATGAAGGATCTGGTTGACATCAACCCTTACCCGGACGACCCGGGTAACAAGGTCGCAGTGCTCTTCCTCGACCAGAAGCCGCCTTCTGACCTCGACGGGATCGTTTCCGGCGTGAAGGACGAAAGCTTCAAAGCTGCCGACCGGGAGATCTTCATCTCCTACCCGGACGGCCTCGGCGTCTCCACGTTGAAATTCGATGAATCAAAGGTGCACGGCACTACCCGCAACATGAACACCGTGACCAAACTCGCGCAGATGGCAGCCGAAGCCTGATTCAGTCCTGTTTGTTCAGCGGGCAGCCCTGGCAGAGGATGCCGGCCGGGGTGCGGTAGGCGAGGCAGCAGGTGGACCGCAGGTGGTACTCGGTTTCGTAATCGTCGACGCCGCTTTCCAGGGGAATTGTCAGCCGTTTGTCTCCTGCAACCACCCGGGCGGTGACTGAACGGGCCAGATCGGGCCTTTCGAAAGCATCGCCCGACCAGATCAACGCCTGGGCGAGGCGGTCAGCCGCTGCGTGCCAGAGCGTTTTCTTTGGCCGCAGGCCCTGACTGTCCACCCAGTCCACGACCGGTTCGAGCAGTCCGATGAAACCTTCACGGAAAAGGTCGGTCAGCGCATCCTGATTCTCAACGACCAGGTTGCCGTTCCCGGAAGCCGCAGGGTCCTCGGCGAGCACGGTCATCCGTTCACTGGTCATACCGGTGGCCCGGACCAGGCCACCTTCGGCTGCCAGCAGGATGTTGTCGGCCGAGAAATCGGGCAGGCGACCGGATGAAACGATGAACGAACCGCCGAGATCAGCCAGGGCTCGCGCGACGCTTTCCAGCATCCATTCGGCGCGAATGTGATCCGGCGGGGTCTCCGTAAGGCCACGTACATTGGCGAGCAGAGCGGCCGGGGCCATTTCGCCAGCCAGCTCGGAAGCGTAAAACCAGCCATCTCCCGGGGCTTTACGGCGGCGGATCAGGATGCCGTATCCGGCCGAGTTCGCGGCGGAGATCCGGGAAATGGTCTGGTCGATCCCGCTTGTCCGGAAGATGCTCACCGGGGCAACGGTAACGCTCTTAGGGTTCCCGAAACTCAATCCCGTAGAGTTAAGGGTCGCTTTGGCAATAGAAAATCTACTCTTCGAAATTTCCGACGCGCTTCGCTGGCCCGTCATGATCGCGGTTCTCCTGGCCCTCGCCTGGTCGATCGTCGAAGTTGGATTCCTGCTGGCCGAAATATGGCGTCGCCGCGGGCGTTCCACCGTCCAGCTCGAGAACGCTGTGGACGTCGCCGAAGCCGAACTCGCCCGGACGAATCCATACGGGGCAATCGCCGCGCTTTCGGTCGTGTGCTCGAGCAAATCGATGCAGGAAGCGATGGAGGCGCTGGTGATCCAGCGCGACATGCCGGATGCCGAAAACCGCATTGCCAAACGGCTGGCCGAGTTTGATTACGTCTCGCTGAAACGGCTTGAACGCACCCGCATGCTGGTCCGGTTCGGTCCCGCGCTCGGACTCATGGGCACCCTGATCCCGCTTTCGCCGGCCCTGGCTGGCCTTGCGGAAGGCAACGTCACCGAACTCACCGACAACCTGAGAGTGGCTTTCGGGGTAACCGTTGCCGGGTTGCTGACCGGCGCCATCGCTTTCACCGTTTCGCTGGTCCGTGACCGTCTCTACGCCCAGGACTATTCCGATGTCGAATACGCCGCGGCAAACCTTTCGCCCGACAAACATCTGGCTGGGCACATGGTCCCTTCGGCCACCGAACACGGTGGTTCGATTTCCATGGGTAACCCGTGAAAGTCACGGCGAAAGCCCGTACCCGGGAAGACCGGGCCGGCGATCCGCTGGATGGCCTGGTCAACCTGTTTGACATCGGCATCGTGCTGTCGGTCGCATTTCTCCTCGCCGCGCTCTCATCGCTCGACCTGACCTCGGTAATCACCGATAGCGACAAGCCGATCGACGAAAGCAGCCAGCAGGTGCCGGCTGATTCGGTGCTGATCGACCCGTCAGAGGACGTCGAGACGATCCAGGTCCAGCCCGGCGAAGAAGTAGTAGGCCGGGGCGAAGCAGTGGGCACGCTTTACCAGCTGGACGACGGCCGTACGGTGGTCGTCAAGCCCGGTGCCACCGGTGCTACCGGCGCCACCGGACCCTGAAGATCCCGCTCCTCTTTTCGGCTGCCGTGGTTGCGGCTACTTGCCGAAACGCCGTTTGCCGCGACCGCTGATGAAGCTGGTCAGTTTGCCGACCAATTCCTGGCGTGACGGGGTGTACGGGTACCAGAGTGGTTCCGACTTGGTCATCAGGCGAGGGCTGACGATTGCCGACGAACGGCAGTACTTACGGATGCCGTACTCGCCGTTGCGGTAACCGATCCCTGATTCCTTCCAGCCGCCCATCGGCAGGCTCGGCACCAGCATGTTGAAGATCATGTCGTTGACGTTGACCGCGCCGGCTTCGATCCGGCGAGCTGCCTTCTCGGCCCGGCCACGAGGACCGAACACCGATGCGGAAAGCCCGTAACGGCTGTCGTTTGCGCGGAAGATCGCTTCGTCTTCATTGGCAACCCTGGTCACGGTCACCACCGGACCGAAAGTTTCGTCATCGAGCACGCTCATGCCGGGCTCGACGTCGATCAGCACGGTTGGTTCATAGAACTGGCCGGGGCCTTCACCACGCTTGCCACCAACCAGCACGGTCGCGCCAGCTTTCACCGCTTCGTCAACCTGCGTTTCGACCTTGGCCAGCTGCGATTCCATGGTCATCGCACCGACATCGCAAGCCACAACGTCGGCGTCGGCACCCTGGCTGAGCTCATCGACCTTGTCCTTGAGCTTGCGTACGAACTCCTCGTAGGCGCCATCTTCGACATAGATCCGTTCGACCGAAATGCACATCTGACCCGAGTTGAGCATGCCTCCCCAGGCGGCAGCATTCGCGGCCCGTTCCAGGTTGGCCCCTTCGAGCACAACCATCGGATCCTTGCCGCCGAGTTCAAGGCTTACCGGGGTGAGGGTTTCCGCTGCGCGAGCCATCACTTTCTTGCCGGTGACGTCAGAGCCGGTGAAACCCATGAAGTCCGAGTGATCGATCAGGGCGGTTGCGGCCTCGGCCCCGCCGTTGACCACGGCGAGAACATCCGGCCCGCCAATTTCTTCCTGCCAGGCGGTGACGATCTCGCTCAGTCCGAGCGGTGTCACTTCGGAGGGCTTCATCACGACGGCCGCGCCGGCCATCAGCGCCGGGATCGCGTCACCGAGTGACAGGACCAGCGGGAAGTTCCAGGGGCTGATCAGGCCAACCACCGGGTAAGGGCTGTAACGGAGACGCAGCTTGCGGCTGGCTGACAGTGGTGAGTTCGGACGTATCTTCTGTTCACCGATGAACTTTTCCGCTTTCGATCCGTAAAAGTTGATCTGGTCGGCCAGGTACGGGGTTTCGAGGGTCGCTTCGGCCCGGACCTTGCCGGTTTCGGACTTCAGCGTGTCGGCAATCCGGTCGGAGTTGTCCAGCAGCCAGTCACGCAGCTTGTTCAGCCATTCCCGGCGGCCTTTGAAACCAAGCTCTTCCCAGGCCGGCTGGTTGGCACGAACCCGGGCTACCGTTGCGGCCACGGAATCGGTCGAATCAACCGGGACCGAAGCGATGGTCTCACCGGTCGCCGGATTCTGGACTTCGATTTCTTCCTGAACCGTTGCTGACTCCATGAAGTACCCCTTACCTTGAACTTGAAAGTTTCTGTGTATTTCTTACCGCTTTTCAGCGGCAATTACTGCACCAGCCGGAATACCCCGCCGTTCAGCGAAGTCATGAAGACCTTCCTGGCGGCGTTCGCGGCGAAGGATGAAATTGAATTTTCGGAGATTCCGGTGGCCTTGGACCTGACCCGTCCGTTCCTCAGTTTGAACGATCGGATTTCGCTGTTGCAAAAGTCGGTGAAGAGGTAACGGCCGAAAAGGGCCGGCACTTTCCTGTCCCGAACGACAAGACCGCCGATGACCGAACAGTTTGGCGGGTGTGGCAGCACGATCGCCGGTTTGACGGTGTCGTCGATCGCCCCGTCGAACTCGGAGAATCCCTCGAACCGGTTCCAGCCGTAGTTCGCGCCGCTGGCCCGGCCGATCGTGATTGTGTTGATCTCTTCGAATTCGTTCTGGCCGACGTCGGCGATCACCATGCGGGTTTTGCCACCGCTCTGCTGGAACGACCAGCGGAAAGGATTGCGCAGCCCGTAGGAGTAGATCTCGTTGCGTCCGGTCCTGCCAACGAAAGGATTCGAGGACGGGATCGTGTACGGCTTGCCGTTCTTCGGTTTCGGGTTGATCCGGATCATCTTGCCGAGCAGCACGTTCAGGTTCTGCGCGTTGCCTGCTTCGTCGCCACCGCCGCCACCGTCGCCGGTCGCGAAATACAGGTCGGATCCGCGGAACTGGAGCTGGCCACCATTGTGGTTCGCGTGTTCCCGGTGGGGGATCGTGATCACATTGCGGGCCGAATTGGCTTTGGCCCGAACGGCGCTACGCCGTTTGAACTCAACCACCCGGATATCCCCGGTGCTATCGGTGTAATAGACGTAGAAACGTTTCGACTTCTTGTAATCGGGCGGGAAGCCGACCGAGAGCAGGCCGCGTTCCCCGCCGGATTCGACCCGTCCTTTGATGTTGAGAAAAGGCTTCTTGAGTTTGCGTCCTTTCCTCAGGACCATTACCCGGCCTTCCTGCTCAACTACGAACATCAGGTTCTTGTAGCCCGGGGCGGACTTGATTTCGACTGGCTGCGAAAAGTTCGCGATCTGCTTCAACCGTGGCTTCCCGCGTGAAGTCGTGGCCGGGGCCGGGTCGCCGTTCTTCGTCTGAGACGCATTGCCGGCCGGGGAGTCGGGGGCGGTGGTCGAGGAACCTTCGGCGCAGGCAGCGGTCGGAAGACCCATCGCCAGGATGAAGAGGGAACCGAGGAAAGCGAGTGAAAAGCGTGAGCGGGCCGGTGGCCTGCCCGGTCCTACTCCGATTGCGATTCCTGAATTTTCAGTCTGATCCGCTCTGATTTATCCAATGGTACGACGTTGCCTTTGTCGTCCACCTGGGTCAAGATCGGTCGGTCGGAAATTCGGGCCGGTAGCAGTCCCACCGGGGTGTCGCCCGCGGCATCCACCGCATTGGCTTCTCCGCTGAGTCCGGCGGCGAGCTGATACTCGAGGCCGTAGATCCCGGGACGGACGGCCGTAACCCGCCAGACCATGTTGGCGACTTCGCCCGGAGGCAGTTCACCGAAAGCGAAGGTCAGCCGGTTCGAGGTGGCAGCGCCGCCGCGGCCAACTGTTCCGGCCAGCTTGGGGAAACCCTCCTCGAGCACCCAGACCGGCCGTTGCGGCTGGGCCAGGCCCTTCTGCGGGTCGCGATAAGCGAAAGCGAGGGTGGAGCCCAGGTCGGGCAACGAAATCGTGGACGCGATATTCGGGATCGTCTCATCGCCTGAGTTCCTGACCGCCAGCTTCAGGTTGTAAGTGCGGGCAATCACCTGTTTCACCGGGAATTCAGCGTTGAGCACTTCGACTGAATAGTCGCCAGCGGGCACGTCAGCGAACTGATTGCTGTCTTCGCCGCCGCCACAGCCAGCGATGACGGCCGCCGAAACGGCCAATCCCAGGACTCCGCAAAGGAAGCGGTTGAGGTGTTTGATCGTCTCCCGCAAGTCGGGCGCAACATACCACGCGTGTGGTCGCCGTCACACACGCCGCTGTTTCCCATACACTCCGCGCTACGGCGGTAGCAGGCGTTTGCCCAGTACCTAGAACCGCCCGGGAGAGATGGTCAGAGCAGCCGCAAACAGGGTTTTCGAACCCGCCAAGAGTACGTTTACCGAGGTCGGCGAGATGATGATCTTGACCGGACGCACAATTGCGTCTGCTGTCAAGGCTCCATACCCGTACGGAAACGAGTTCATTGGCCAGTTCCTCTTCGCGCTCCAGCTGTGCTGGTTCCCGATGATGATTTCCACTGTCGCTTTCGGGTTCGGGGCCCCGGGGCTCCAGGCCGCCAACTTCCTTTCCCTGTTCGGTGCCCTCGACCGGCTCGGCGGTTTCTTCGTTCTCGCCTCAATCCGTGAATTCGCACCATTCGTGACTGCTGTTGTGGTTGCCGGTGTTGCTGGCACCGCGATCACCGCGGACCTTGGCGCCCGCAAGATCCGTGAAGAACTGGACGCACTCCAGGTCCTCGGTGTCGATCCGATCAAGAACCTGGTCGTTCCGCGCTTCCTGGCACTAATGGTCCTGACCGGTCTGCTTGACATTTACGCGCTGCTTTTCGGCATCACCGGTGGTATCGGAGCGGAACTGCTTTACAACCAGCCGCTCGGCGGCTTCTTCGCCACGCTTTTCTCCAATGCATCGACCACCGAACTTGCAGCCTCGGTACTTAAATGCACCCTCTTTGGCGCGATTATCGCGATCGTCTGTTGTTACAAGGGGATGACTGCGACCGGTGGCGCCGCTGGTGTCGGCCGTGCAGTTAACGAAGCGGTCGTCATTTCCCTGCTCGGTGTTTTCGCGTTCAACTATGTCTTCACCCAGACCATGCTCGCAACCAATCCGGAACTGCAGACGATCAAGTAGATGAACTCCGGATGGATGACAGTCCCACGTGCATGGCTCGAGTCGGTCGGGGAAATAACCCGATTCTGCGCGATGGTCATCGGCCAGGTTTACTCCGGCCGTGTACTCCGGTACTTCGGCGAATCGCTGAAGCAGGCCGGCATTCTGATCCTCGGTTCGACCACGGTCATCTTCGGCCTCGTTTTCACGATTGGCTTGACCTGCGGCATCGAGGGCGCTTACTTCAACCGTTCCGTTGGCGCCCCGGCATATGCCGGCGTGTTTGCCGCGTGGTGTGACCTGCGCGAAGCGATCCCTTACGCCTTCGGCTACATGATGGCGGCCAAAGTCGGCACCGGAATCGTGGCTGAGCTAGGGGCCATGCGGATCTCCGACGAGATCGATGCGCTTGAAGTGATGGGCGTGCCACCGGTAACTTTCCTCGCGGCAACCCGCCTGCTTGGTGCCTGGATGACCCTGCCTTTCATGTACATGGCCGCCATCGGCGTTGGCTTCCTCGCTTCTTACATTGCGGTCGTGGAGCAGATCGGTGACGTTTCTTCAGGCGGCTATCTGCTGATTTTCTGGATGTTCCAGAACCCGCCCGACGTGCTTTTCTCGATCATCAAAGCGATGACCATGGCCACGGCGATCGTTCTGGTCGGCTGTTACTACGGCTACACGGCGTCAGGAGGACCGGTCGGAGTGGGCACCGCAACGGCCAAATCCATGGTCCTGAATATTGTTTTGGTACACATCATTGGAATGTTGGGAACTCTGGTCTTTTGGGGTGCCAATCCGCGAGCACCGATAGGAGGGTGACAAGTTGAGTCAGATAGACGAACCGGCTGAAGAGCCAATCAATGGTTCTGGCGATGGAGCCAGCGAATCACCCGAGATCCAGGCAGCTGAGAAAAACCTTGGTCCTGATGCGGAGCTGGCATCCGAGATCGAAGCTGCGGATGAAGCGAATGCCGCTGATGGCGCAACCGTCGACGCCGACGTTCAGGCTGCTGATGACTCGATCGGAACGGTCGGCACCAACCAGAAGCACACCGCCGATGACACCCCGCTCAGCCGAAAGAACGTTCGCACGAGCGACGTGGCCGTGCTCGACGAGCCGGCTCCGAGCTCGGGCAATGAATACGTGGCCGACGACGGTGCCGTGCTCTTCAAGGACTTCATCCTGCCCGGCGTCCATCCCGGCGACAACGATCCGTACAAATGGCACACCGGCAAGAAACTCGATCACGGCGGAACCGACGCGATCGAGATCAAGAACCTGACCAAACAGTTCGGCCGCACCCGGATTCTCAACGGCCTGAACCTCGGTCTGCCGGACGACCAGATCTCGATGGTCCTCGGCCCGTCGGGTACCGGCAAGAGCGTGCTGATCAAGCACATCGTCGGCCTGCTCTACCCGGATTCCGGCGACGTGCTGGTCAAGGGCCAGTCGGTGCCGGCGCTGAGCGACGACGACCTTTTCGAGATGCGGAAGAAGTTCGGCCTGCTTTTCCAGGACGGTGCGCTCTTCGGTTCGATGAACATTTTTGACAATGTCGCTTTCCCGCTCCGTCAGCACACTGACAAAGCGGAAGAGGAAATCGAGGACATCTGTACGCGCCGCCTGCGCGAAGTCGGCCTCGGTGAAGCCCATTACAAGATGCCGAATGAGCTGTCCGGTGGCATGCGTAAACGTGCCGGATTCGCCCGGGCGCTCGTGCTCGACCCGGAAATCGTCATGTTCGACGAGCCCGATTCGGGACTCGATCCGGTCCGTACCGCCCTGCTGTGCGAGCTGATCAAAGAAGTCCACGCCGAGAGCGGCGGCTGTTACATGGTCATCAGCCATGACCTTGGCACCGCACGTCGGATCGCCGACTTCATTGCGGTTCTCTGGAAAGGCAAGATCGTCGAAAGCGGACCCAAGGACAAGTTGTTCGAATCGGAGAACCAGTTCGTCCACCAGTTCCTCCGAGCTGACGTGACCGGTCCGCTGGCAATGGATTGAACCCGGGCGCACCTGGGGGATTCTTTGGCAGGTCAGCCGCCGCAATAGCGCGGTGGTCACGGCCCGTTCTGGCCATCGGACTGCTGCTCGTTCTCGCAGCGGTCGCAGCGGCAATATTTTCCGGCACGAAAGTACAGCCGGTAACCGACGCGATCTTCGATCGCGATTCCGCCGCGTACAAGGAGACGGCCAGGGCCGAGGAGTCTTTCGGCAGCGAACCGGTGGTGGTGCTTGCCAAAGGTGATCTGGCAGAAACGCTGAAGCCAGCGAACCTGGAGAAACTGAATGTGCTCGAAACCTGTGTTTCGGGCGGGATCAGCGAGGGTCGGGGTGAGCTGTTCACTACCTGCGAACGGCTGAACGAACTTGATCCGGTGGAAGTGTTTGCCGGTCCTTCGACTTTCCTCAATCGGGCAGTGTTCGGCATCACCAAGGTTTATGAGCAGCAGGTAGCGGCGATCGACAAGCTGCCGGAAGGTTCGGCCCGGTCGGAGAAAGCGAACCAGGACCTGCTGCGGCTGGCCGCTGAAATCGTCGCGAAATACGGTTTGACTTCGCTGCCAAGCCTTGAAGACTCCGCTTTCATCAACAAGGTCGTTTATTCGAATGGTGCGACCAGGCTGGGGCCAAAACCGAAACTGTCGTATCTGTTCCCGAACAGTGAATCGGCCCAGATCGTCCTCCGGTTGCGATCCGACCTGACCGACGAGGAACGCTCGGAAACGATCGAACTGATCAAGACCGCTGCCGCTGATGAAGCGACCCAGCTTGACGGGGTCGGGTACGTCGTGTCCGGATCGCCCGTCGTCTTTGATGGCCTGTCGCAGTCGTTGCGCACCGGTGTTCTGCTGCTCGCCCTGGTCGCGCTGGTCCTGATGTCTTTGGCCCTCTGGGCGATCTTCGGTTCCGGCTGGAGGCTGTTGCCGCTTGGTCTTGCCCTGACGGCGATCCTCATTTCTTTCGGCCTGCTGCGCATTTTCGGAGGGTCGATTTCCCTCGCGGCACTTGGCGCGGTCCCGATCCTGATCGGTCTCACGGTCGATTATGCGGTGCAGCTGCAGGCCCGCTACGACGAGATCGACACCACTCCGGAACCGGCCGAGGCCGCCAGGATTGCCGCTTCCGGTGGCATGCCGATGATCGTGACTGCCTGCCTGGCCAGTGCGTTCGGCTTCGCTTCGCTGATGATTTCACCGGTTCCGATGATCTCCGAGTTCGGGATCCTGCTCGGGCTCGGTGTGCTGGTCTGCCTGCTGGTTGTTTTCATCTTCGGATTCGCCGCACTTTCGATACGGGGGCCGGGGCGGGCCAAACCGGTTGCGGTTGAACGGTTCCGTTTCTTCCAGGTATTTCGCAATGGCGCGAAATCAGTGCTTGGCCTGGCGATAATGGCTCCCGGCAGGTTGTTGCTGATCAGCATCGTGATTGCCGCTTGCGGCTGGGCGGCCGGCACCCAGGCCGACACGGCGGCGGAGATCAGGCAGCTGTTGCCAACCAGGACCGCTTCGGTCCAGGATCTGCTGGACGTTGAGGAATCAACCGGAACTTCGGGCGAAGTCGATCTGATCGTGCGGGCCGACGACGTGACCGACCCGGAAGTAGTCAGCTGGATGGCGGAGGTGCGCAGCCTCGCTCTCGACAAAGCCGGCTATGAAGAGCCCGAGCCGAGCTGCCTCGATGCGGATCTCTGCCCGGGCCCGGCGATCACCGACTTCGTTCCGGACGGTGGCAGTGAAATGAGCGCCGCCGCGATCCGCCGAGGGTTGCGTGGCCTGCCGGTCGATGAACGCCGGGCGATCATCGGCGGTGGCCTGGTCGGCAAGGAACTGCCGACCGAGACCAAGATTCCGTTTGTGATCCGTACCGGCTCGGTCGACAGCCAGCGCCGGGTGGTTTCCCAGATCGAAGATTCGATCAGTCAGTCACGTGACGGCCAGGGCCCGCCAGCCGGGGTGTCGGTGGACGTGACCGGGCTGCCCGTGGTGGTCACCTCCACGGTTGACGATCTCGCTGACTCGCGGTACCTGCTGATCGTCTTTTCGATTTTCGCAGTCGGACTGGTCCTGCTGGCGATCTATCGATCCTTCAAACGGATGCTGATCCCGATGATCCCGATCGTCGTTGCCGGTGGCTGGTCAGCAGTCATCGTTTCGTCACTCGACCTTTCACTCAATCCGCTGTCGGCCGTGCTGACGGTGCTGGTGATCGCGATCTCGACCGAGTTCTCGGTGATCCTTTCGGGCCGCTACTTCCAGGAGAGGGAACACGGGGCAGGCATGGCTGATGCCTTGAGGTTCACCTATGGCCGTACGGGAATGGCGATCGCCGCTTCCGGCCTGACCGCGATCGCCGGTTTCGCCGCTCTTGCTTCGAGCGACATCCAGATGCTGCGTGACTTTGGTCTGGTCGCCGTGGTCGACCTGACCGTGGCCTTGATGGGGGTCGCGATAGTCCTGCCCGCGGTCCTGGCCTGGCAGGAGCGACGCTGATGCCGGACGACCGGAATCCGAAGGAGTCCGGGCCTCGGCAGAAGCCGTTCAATTACGTCGTAATCGTCGGGATCGCTTTCTTCATCGTGTTCGCGATCGCGCTCTTCAACATGCTGAAAACCGAGGACTCCGGCACCGTTGGCCTCGGATCGGTGCTGCTGGGGCAGAAAGTCCCGCCGTTCGCGGTGCCGGTAGCTACCTCCGATCTGGATGGCGACGCCAACGTTGATCCGGAAAATGCCTGCTCGGTCGACCTTGAAGGGGCGATGCGGATCTGCGACTACTTCGATCGCCCGCTGGTGATGTCGTTCTGGTTCACCAAAGGGTCATCCGAGTGCATCGAGCAACAGGACGTTTTCGAGCAGCTGGCAGACAGGTTCGGGGACCGGGCGGGATTTGTTTCGATCAACGTGCGTGACGACCGCGACCGGGTGCGGGAACTGATCGCCGAACACGGCTGGGAGGTACCAGTCGGCTACGACCGCGACGGGGCGGTCTCGAACATCTACCGGGTTGGCGGTTGTCCGACCTACCTCTTCATCGAGCCCGGCGGGGTCCTCAAGAACGCCGAGGTGAGGAGCAAGACCCTCAGTGAACTCGAGACGCAGGTACGCTCACTCCTCAAGTCTGATGGCACAGAAGTCAAACCGACCAAAACCGACTCTTAAGCAGGAAGAACCCCCGGCCCCGTGGGGCAAGTTCCCGCTGGTCGAACTCAGCGTGCTGGTCGGGCTGATCCTGATTGTGGTCGGGGCGATTGGTCAGAACCCGACCCAGCTCGGAATCGGCCTGGCGCTCGGTTCACTGGGCGGGCTTGAACTCTCCATCCGTGAGCATTTTGCCGGTTACCGGTCGCATACGACCCTGCTGGCCGGCGTGGTGTTCGTGCTTGGAGCCGGAGTCAGCTACTTCCTGCTGGGAATGATCCACTGGCAGTGCCTGGTGGTTGGGTTCACCCTTGGGGGGGTGTCATGGGGGCTCTTGCGAAAAGCTTTCATCAAGGCCTCTGGCGGCCTCACCTACAAACTGCGCTGAGGCGCCTCGACGCCGGTCATTCGTTCCTGAAGCGCGGAACGGCCGGCCACTTTCGCGACCGGCCGGAGTCCGATTGGCTCCTCCCCGAAGATCAGTGAGGTCGGAGCTGGCTGACCAGGAGCATGCGTTGGCGCTCGGTCAAAGTGTCCAGGCGTTTGTTCTCGCTCAGGCCGACTGAAGCGAGAAGCTTGCGGGTGCGCGTTCGTCCCCATCGGGACTGGCTGCGCAGCAGTTCTGAGAGCGTCATGCTTTCGGTCTGCCAAGGGCATTCGGTGATGACTTTGGTGATCGGAAGCTCGCCACTGGCGATTGATCGCTTCAGGGCTGCACGCGCGAGTCGCACCCGGTTGGCACGCTCGAGTGCCTGCAGATGCTGGGGAACTGCGCTACTCACGGTGTTTGAAGCGGGCGTGGCAACAGATTCCACGGGCTATCCTCCCTTCAGAGGGATCGAATGAAAATGACTGGTTTCAGGCGGCGACCAAGGCAGACTTCATGCTCCCGTGTGGCCGCACTCTCCACGCTGAGGACCCTCTCCCGAGTAATCCAAGCGACATGGACAACCTATGCGTTGGCCTCTCGGGCGTCAATGGTTAAGGGCGAGAAACTTTGCGAAAAGTCGCTAAGAGCAGGATTTTTCTGAAAGTCTCAAAACGCACTTGGAATTCTCGATACAGCCCGGCGGGACTGCGGACGGCCCTCGCCGGCTAAAGATCCCCGTCGAAGTTGTCGATGACGGTCTTGAAGATTCCGAGTGCTTTGTCGAGGTGTTCTTTTTCGTGGGTGGCCATCAGGCTTGTCCGCAAAAGTGCGCCGGCCGGCGGGACCGCAGGGTGGATCGCGACGTTGGTGTAAACGCCGGCCTCGAACAGAGCCTTCCAGAGCAGGATGGCCTTCCAGTCGTCACCGACGACCACCGGTACGACCGGGCTGGTGGCAACCGACCCGTCCGGCAACTCGCCGGGTTCGATCACATTGAGGCCCAGATCCTTCAGGCCTTCGCGCAGGTAGTCGGCGTTGCCGAGCAGCTTCGAATAGAGCGCCGGACCTTCGGCCCGGCAGATCTTGACGGCGGCGAGGGCTGCACCGACAGCGGCCGGCACCCCGGACGCGCTGAAAATGAATGACCTCGAGGAGATCCGCATGAACTCGACCACCTCGGCGCTTCCGGCGATGAAACCACCGCAGGAAGCAAGGCTCTTGGAGAAGGTGCCCATGCGCAGGTCCACCTGGTCTTCGAGACCGAACAGTTCGCTCGCCCCGGCACCACGTTTGCCGAGCACACCGACACCATGGGCTTCGTCAACCATCAGCCGCGCGCCGTAGTGCTTCGCAAGTTCGGCTACCCGCGGCAAGTCGCAGATGTCACCTTCCATCGAGTAGACCCCGTCAACCACGACCAGCACACCGCCGCCGTCGCTGGCAGCCCGCTGGAGCATCTTTTCGAGCTTGTCCGTCTGGTTGTGGCGGAAGGGCCGCATCTTCGCCCCGGAGAGCTTGCATCCGTCGAGGATCGAAGCGTGATCCCCTGAATCGACGATCACCGTGTCGTTCGGACCGAGGATCGCCTGGAGGGCACCGACGTTTGACTGGTAGCCGGTGGCGAAGACAACCGCGTCTTCGGTGTTCATCCAGGCAGCCAGTTCTTCTTCGAGTTCAACGTGTATCGGGGTGGTCCCGTTGAGCAGCCGCGATCCGGTGACCCCGGTGCCGTAGGCATCCAGAGCTTCGTGGGCTGCCTGTTTGACCCGGTCATCCCCGGTCAGGCCGAGGTAGTTGTTCGAGCCGAGCATTATCGTTTCCCGGCCTTCCATCTCGACTACCGGCCCAGCCTGGGAAGTCAGCAGGCGGAAGTAGGGATTCAGGTCGGCCGCGTTGGCGGCTTCCAGCTGTTCGCGGCGTTCGTGTTCTTTGAGTTTGTCGAAGAGATCGACGGGCATCGAAGCAGTCTCAGTCATTCAGGGAGTGTGGCAAATCGGAGCCGGTCCGGCAGGGGTTCAGGTGCGGGAGTCGTCGGCGGTGAGTTTCGCGAGGATCGTCGAAAGCCGGAACAGGTCGTCGTCGGAAAGGCTCTCCATGGAGTCCGGTGGGGCATTCAGCCGGTCCATTACCCGGCTGCGGAGTTCTTTGCCTTCGTCCGTCAGGACCAGCAGTTTCACCCGCCGGTCAGAAGGATCAGCGGTGCGTTCCACCAGCTTGCGATCTTCAAGCCGGTCGGTGATCCCGGTCAGGTTCGAACTGTTGCAGGCGAGGTGGTCCGCGACTTCCCGCATCGGCTTTGGCCGGTCGAGGGTGCGCAAAACCATTATCTGGGGCGGGAAAAGGTCGAAGTCTTTACAGATCGACATCATCAACGGCTTCTGCTGGAACCAGAGTTCGCCGAGCAGGCTCCAGGCTTCTGATGCTTTTGCCGATCGCTGTTTTGTCCTGGATGCCGTCAAGGGATTGTCCTACGGGAAGATTACCATAGCCGTCCGCAATAGTTCAACACATGAATCTTTGCTATACATATCGGTTACGACCATGAATGAATCGAATAACGGAATCGAAGTAAAAGGGCTCGAACGGCAATACAAGAACGGGCCGAAAGCCGTCGACGGCATCGACCTCGTGGTTGAACCGGGGGAGATCTACGGTTTCCTCGGCCCGAACGGCGCCGGGAAATCAACCACGGTCCACATGCTCACGACGCTGCTGCCTCCGACCGCCGGCACTGCCCGGGTCGCCGGCCTCGACGTCGCCACCCAGGGCCCCGAAGTCCGCAAAGTGATCGGTGCCGCCCTGCAGGAAGCCGCCCTCGATCCGCACCTGACCGGCAGCGAACACATGAAGCTCCAGACCTCGCTCCATGGCCTGCCTAAAGATGAACGGGTGAAACGCGGCAACGAACTGATCGAAAGGGTAGGCCTCTCCGACGCTGCTGACCGGCGTGTCGGCGGCTACTCGGGCGGCATGAAAAGGCGCCTCGATCTCGCTCTGGCGCTGGTCCACCGCCCCCGGGTCCTCTTTCTCGACGAACCGACAACCGGCCTTGATCCCCAGAGCCGCTCGTCGCTCTGGACCGAAGTCACCAGGCTTTCGTCAGAAGACGGCGTGACCGTTTTCCTGACCACCCAGTACCTCGAAGAGGCCGATCAGCTGGCCAACCGGATCGGGATCATCGACGATGGCAAGATCGTTGCCGAAGGAACCCCGGCTGCACTGAAATCGGAGATCGGCCGACCCAGCGTCGAAATCCTGGTCCGTGATCCCGCCAGGCGGGACGAAGCCAAAAAGATCCTCTCCGGCTTCGGCAGTGAAGTGCCGGCTGCCCGTGACCTGCTCGCGATCCGTCTGAACGAAGGCATTGATGAGCTGGTCGGGATCGTCCGGGCTTTTGACGCGGAAAAGATCGAGCTGGCCAGCCTGGTCCTGAACGAACCGACCCTGGACGACGTCTTCCTGGCCAAAACCGGCCGTCATCTCGAAGGTGCCAGCGAAGCGGAAAGCGCCGAGATGGCCCTGCCGAAGGCCCAGGGCACGGCCGGATGAGCGGGGTTGCCCTGCCAGCCGCGGGCCGCATGTCAACCCGGGCGATCCTGCCGATCCAGGTTGCGGCAATGGCCGCCCGGTCGGTCACCCGTCTGGTCCGCCAGCCGGCAGCGATAATTCCGAGCGTCATCTTTCCGCTTTTCCTGCTGGCAGTAAACGCCGGCGGCCTGGACTCCGCGGTCAACATCCCCGGTTTCCCAACCGACTCCTACATCACCTTCGCGATCGGATTCACCTTCATCCAGGCCGCGATCTTCTCCACCATGAACGCCGGACAGGGGCTCGCCCAGGACATCGAAAACGGTTTCTTCAGCCGCCTTGTCCTGACCCCGATGAGACCATCGGCCCTGATGGCCGGGCAGCTCGCGGGCCTCGTTCTGCTCGGGCAGTTCCAGGCTCTGCTTTACCTGGCGGTCGGGCTGGCTGCGGGAGCTCATTTCGCCGCCGGCATCCTCGGCTACCTGGTGCTGGCCCTGCTCGTGTCGGTCATCTCGGTCGGTTTCGGCGGCATCGGCCTGATCATGGCGATCCGGACCGGGTCCGGTGAAGCAGTTCAGGGAATGTTCCCGCTCATGTTCGTCCTGCTCTTTTTCAGTTCGATGGCGCTGCCGAGAAACCTGATCGAACAGGACTGGTACCGCTTCCTCGCCACGATCAACCCGGTCAGCTATCTGATCGAAGCGATCCGCAGCCTGTTCATCACCGGCTGGGACGGTGAAGCACTTGCCCTTGGTTTCGGGTTCGCGATCGTAATCGCGATCCTCTCGATCTCCTTAGCGGCACGTTCGCTCAGAGGGAGGATGCTCAAGTGAGCCCCTATCTCTCATCGGCCTGGGCAGTGGCCTGGCGTTACCTCCACAACCTCTATACGAAACCAGCGGTATTCATTCCGTCCCTGCTTTTCCCGCTGTTCTTCCTGGCCGCATTCGCTGGCGGCCTGTCCGCGGTCGCCGATACGCCCGGGTTCGGCTACTACGACTTCACCGCATTCCAGTTCTGCTTCATCCTGATCCAGGCTTCAGCCCTGGCCGGGGTATTCGCCGGATTCTCGATCGCCAGTGACTTCGAAGCCGGAATGGGCAGGAGGATGATGCTGGCAACCTCGCATCGCAGTTCGATCGTGGTTGGCTTCGCAATGGGCGCGGCTCTGCGCCTGGTAGTCACCTGGGTGGTGATCACCGGCGTGTCGCTGCTGGCTGGCATGAGTGTGCGGGGCAGCGGCATCGACCTGGTCGGCATGTACAGCCTCGCCCTGCTGGCAAACGTCGCCGCGCTGCTGTTCTCATCCGGGATCGCCCTGCGTTTCCGGTCGCTTCAGGCCGGACCGCTGATGCAGATGCCGGTTTTCATCATCCTCTTCCTCGCTCCCGTATACGTGCCGCAGGACCTGCTGTCCGGCTGGATCGAACCGGCGGCATCGGTCAATCCGGTCACCGCTTCACTGAACGCCGCCCGCAGCCTGATGGCGGGTGAGCCCTCCGGCATCCTGCTCGCCTACGGCGTTGCGCTGGGCCTGATCGTGATCATGGGTTTCTGGTCGATCCGCGGGCTGCGCAGTGCCGAAACAGCGGGCTAGGCCCAGGGCCCGGGCAAACGACCTGATCCGGGAGTTCCGAGCCGGGACCCGGTCCTGGTGACGTCAGTCCGGACTTCCCGGAACCCCGGTGCTAAGTTGCCCTGAATGTCAGATCTGGTTGTACGCAAGGTTGAGAACAAGCGGGACCTCAAGAAGTTCGTCAAGGTTCCGTTCACCGTTCACAAGGATCACGCCGCGTGGGTTCCACCGCTGATCCTTGACCGGATGCAGTTCCTGAACCGCGACAAGAATCCCTACTTCGACCACGCTGAAGTCGAGATGTGGATCGCTGAACGGGATGGTGTGCCGATCGGCCGGATCAGTGCCCAGATCGATCAGAACTGGGATGACTTCCGTGGCGGCAAAGACGGGCAGTTCGGATTCTTCGAAACGATCGACGACGCCGAAGTGGCCAACGCCCTGCTCGACACCGGTTGTGAATGGCTCGCCGGAAAAGGCCGTGAGCGGGTGTACGGGCCGATGGACTTCACCACCAACGACGAAATCGGCATCCAGATCGAAGGCTTCGACATCAAGCCGGTGCTGCTCGAGAACTGCCACCAGCCGTATTTCCAGACCCTGGTTGAAGGCAACGGCTTCACCAAAGCGATGGACCTGCTGATGTGGCACCTGGAGATGGGCAAACTGGCCAAAGGACTGGAGTTCCACCCGGCCATCATGGATGCCGCCCAGGCCAGCCTCGACGAACATGGCATCACGATTCGCGGCATGCGCCGATCCGACATGGGCTCGGAAATCAGCAAGTTCCACGAGGTGTACAACGAAGCCTGGAGCGACAACTGGGGTTTCGTCCCGATGACCTCGGAAGAAATCGAGTTCCACGCCGCCACCCTGAAGCTGGTGATCGACGAAGACTGGGCGATGATCGCCGAGAAGGAAGACGGTGAAGTTGTCGGGGCCGCCCTGACCCTGCCTGACTTCAACCAGGTCCTCTCGAAGATGGACGGCCGGATCATGCCGGCCGGCTGGTACCACTACCTGACCAAACGCAAGAAGATCGACGTTGTCCGGATCCTCGCGCTGGGTGTCAAAAAGGCCTACCAGCACACCGGTGTGGCCGCCGCCCTTTACGTGAAGCACATCCAGACCTGCCGTCCCGACGGTGTCATGACCGGTGAAGCCGGTTGGATCCTCGAGACCAACGAACCGATGAACCGGGCGCTCGAAGGCATGGGCGGCGTGGTCAACAAGAAATTCAGGATTTACGAAAAAAGCCTGTAAAGAGCACCATCTTCCGGAAATGCAGGAGTTCCGACCTGCGCCGTATGTAATGTTGTCGCTGTGTCCGACGTAGAACTAGACGGCGAGTTGGTTTCCGAAGAAGACGTGGTCGAGGGAAATCCCGATGATGTTCGGGCCCTGCCCCACAGATTCGAGGCGCAGAAAGATCTGCTTCCGGCTTTGCGCAGCGAAGTCACCACGGCAGCGATCGCAGTTGCCGGAGGTGCCCTGGCCGGGGTTGCCACGGTTGCCGCAGTTCGTGCGGTCAGTGGATCAGGCGGGTCCAAACGGCGTCAACGCAAGCTTTCCAAGCGCGGCAGGAACAGCACCAACGTGGTCGCCAGCCGCTCTTTCCTGGTCGATGTCCACGTGCTCGGGCGCTAGGGCCCGCAGGTAGGGCTCAGGTGGACTTGATCGAGGTCGAAGTAAGGCCCCGGTCACCCTTCAGGCTGCCGAAACTCACCGGCGGCGATTGTCTGGTTCGAGCCGTCGGGCCAGGGCTGGAGCGGATGTTGATAGTCGGACGGTCGCCGGTAATCGTCCGGGTCTGCCCGTCAGGTATCGGTGTTTTCCGTTTCAGTGCCAGGCCGGCACCGATCGAAGCGATCACCGGGCCGGGCCGTGAAGAACTGGTCGAGGCAGGTGAGGACGAGTTGCTGGAAGCGATTCAGCAACTCCGTTTTGCAATCGCAATCGATCTTGATCTCGAACCCCTGAAATCGCTCTTCGGTGACGACAGGCTGCTTGCGCCCGCGATCACCGGCCATGCACCAGGAAGGCCCCAGCGTCGGCCGCAGGCCTGGGAGGCATTGCTCTGGGCAATCACCGAGCAGCTGATCGAATACCGGCGCGCCACCCAGATCCAGCGGCTGATGATCCGAAAGTGGGGGCTGCGACTGAAGGTCGGTACCCGCCGGTCAGCCCGGGGAGCATTCGCCGAATACCTGGCAACCGTGCCGTCCGCGCCCGCAATAGCGGCTGCTTCACCGGCGGAACTCGAGAGCTGCGGCCTGGGTGCCCGCCGGGCGATCGCGATGATCAAAGTGGCCCGCGATGTTGCCGCCGGACGCTGCGACCCGGACAACGCGGACGATGACCGCCGACTGGTCGCAATCCCCGAGATCGGGGCCTGGACGATTGCCTGCCTTGGACTACGCGGCCGCGGCGATCCGAACGCCCTTTTGGCCGGGGACCTGGGTCAGATGAAGCTGGTCGGATACCTCGCCGGGCTTGGCCGCAACGCCGAAGTCGAGGAAGTCGAAGCCTGGTACGAACGGTATGTCCCCTACCGTGGTCTGGTCGGCGACTATCTCCTCATGGCACAGGGCAAGCCGCTTCACGGCCCCGGCAACACCGCCCGCATCCGGCAGGGTCACCAGCGGCCCTACCGGCGCGCCGCCTGAAGGCTATTCGGCTTCTACCTGCCCTCCCGGCAGAAGATCGTTGGTCAAGGCGTCAACCGCCCGCTGAGGCCCGGTAAGGACTTCGTTCTCGACCATCCAGTTGATGAACGCCTGCCAGTTGGCCGGGTTCATGTAGCCGAAAGGCGCATTCGGAACGTTTGTCTGGGCAAGCAGGGGCAGGGTGGCCTTGACCTGGGCTGCGGTCACTTTCGGGTCAAGCGTGTCGTTGGCCTTGAGAATCGTCTGGGTGGCTGTATTCGGCTGTTCGACTGCCTGGTTGGTGCCGCGGGCGAGCGCACTCATGAAGAGCCTGATCGGATCCGGGTTCTCTTTGAGGGCTTTGCCCTGGGCGACCAGCACCAGTTCGTTGTAGGTGGGCACGCCAAGCCGGTTTACCGGATTGATCACCGGCTTCTGCCCGGAAAGCTTCAGATCGATTCCTTCGATGTTCCAGAACGGGCCTAGTGTTGCCTGGGCCCGGCCGCTGACGATCGATGGCAGGAGTCCCTGGCCGACCCCGACCTTGCTGACGTCGCCTTCGTTCAGTCCGGCCCGGGCAAGGATGGTCTTCAGGTAAGCGTCCTGGTAGGGGATGCCAGCGGTGGAAACGGTCTTGCCTTTGAGGTCGGCAACCCGTTTGACTTTCGATTTCTTTAGCCAGATCATCGAGGTGAGCGGCTGGTTGACGATCGCGCCGACCGAAACCACATCGAGGCCCTGCTGGCGGGCCAGCAGTACTTCCGGCTCGTAGGAAACGGCGAGATCGGCCTCCCCGGCAGCGACCAGTTTGATTGGCAGCGCCGGATCGGTCGGGCTGTCAAGCGAAACATCAAGGCCGGCATCCTCGAAGAAGCCGGCTTCCTGCGCTGTGTAGATACCGACGTGATCCGGGTTCGGATACCAGTCGAGGGCGAGGGTGAACGGTTCAGTTTGCGGGTTTATGTCCTCGGACTTCGAGCCACATGCACTCACCACGAGTGTGGCGACGATGGCGATGGTCAAAAGGGTCAGCTTGCGCAAATTCAGCTCCGGTCAGAGTCAAGGAAGGGCTTTGCAGGTTACCGCCAACGCAGCACTCTACGTTCGAGCAGGCTGATCAGCCCGAAAAGTGTGATCGCAATTGCCGACAGAACGAAAACGGAAGCGAAGAGCCGATCGGTCATCAATTGCGCGTTGTCCTGAAGCATCAGATGCCCCAGTCCTTTCTCCGAACCGGCCCATTCACCGAAGATCGCGCCGATCACGGCGACGGCTACGGCGATCTTCGCCCCGCTGAACACATAGGGCAGGGCGGTCGGGATTTCGACCCGCTTGAAGATCTGCCATTTCGACGCCCAGACCGTTCGCATCATTTTCACCGCATCAGGATCGACTGACCGCAGGCCGTCCAGGGTGTTCACGGTGATCGGGAAGAAGCAGATCAGGCTGATGATCGCGAGCTTCGGACCAATCCCGTAGCCGAACCAGACCACAAGGACAGGTGCGATGACGATTATCGGAATGGTCTGCGAAGCGACGATTACCGGGTAGCTGGTGCGACGGATCAGGTCGGAGGTACTGAGGATCGAGGCTGCCAGCAGGCCGACCACCAGGGCAACCGCAAATCCAGCGACGATTTCGATGAGTGTGACCCAGGCGTTCTCGGCGATCAGCGCGCGGTCCTGCCAGAGCACATCGAAAATCTGGGAGGGGGAAGGAACCAGGAAGTCCTCGAGGTTGAGCTGGTTGGCCATGAAGCCGGACGCCGCGGCGATCTGCCAGATTGCGAACAGCGCGACGATCAGCAGCAGGGGCGGCAGCCAGCGGCGCAGGAAACTCATCCGGCACCACGTGGACTCAGCCCACCGGCCCCGAGCAGGGACATCACCCGTTGCCGGCGCTCTGTGAACCCGGCTGTGGTTACTGCGGCGAGCCGCCCCGATTCCGTTTCTTCGGGTGAGTCGATGGTTTCGACAATGCGTCCGGGACGTGGACTCATGATCGCCACCCGGTCGCCGAGATAGAGCGCTTCTTCGACGTCATGGGTCACCAGCACGATCGTGCGGCGTTCGTTCTTCTGTACGCCCAGCAGCCATTCCTGGACTTCGGCCCGGGTTATGGCGTCAAGGGCGGCGAAAGGCTCATCCAGCAGCAGGATCCCCTTCCCCGAGAGCAGGGTCCTGAGGAATGCGACCCGCTGGCGCATGCCTCCAGAGAGCTCGTTTGGCCGGGCGTTTTCGAATCCGCTGAGACCGAGCCGATCGAAAAGCTCACTGGCGGAGCGGCGGGCTTCCGCTTTGGAGAATCCCTTGTTTCGCAGGGCAAGGCTGGCGTTGTCAATTGCCGGGTACCAGGGGAGGAGACAGTCGGTTTGCGGCATGTATGCGCAGCCGTCCAGCCGGTCGGAAGCAGATGAGAGGCCACCGACTTCGATCGATCCGGAGGTTGGTTCCTGAAGCCCGCAGATCAGTTCGAGCAAAGTTGATTTGCCGCAGCCGGATGGACCAACCACGGCCAGGACCTGTCCATCCTCAACCGACAATTCGAGGCCGTCGAGGGCGACGGTGTCGCCGAAGACGTGGCCGATTTTCCGGCCGGACAGGGAGGAGCTCATCGCCGCCAGTGTAAGAGCCTGGCCGACCACGGTACTCAGCGGCTTTTCGTGCACCGGTCGAGAACCGGGCCATCTCCGGGCGCTGCGGGTAATATGTCGATCTTCCTGAGTTCTTGACTATGTATGTCGGGAGTATCAGGAGAGTGTCTTTGATCCCGCCGCGCCCGCTCAAACTTGGATTTCTCAATCGCAATAGTCCTGTTCGGTCTCGGCATCGGGATCCTTGTCGGCATGACCGGCATGGGTGGCGGCGCGCTGATGACCCCGTTGCTGATCCTGATCTTCGGCGTATCCCCGACCACCGCGATCGGCACCGACATCCTTTACGCCGCGATCACCAAAACGGTCGGTGCCTGGCGGCATCTGAAGCTCGGCACCGTGAACCTGGGTTTGGTTTTCTGGCTGGCCGTTGGCAGCGTGCCATCAGCCATCCTCGGTGTCCAGATGGTGGCGATCCTTCAGCGACAGCTGGGGGAGGACAAGCTCGACTCACTCGTTTACGCCGTGCTCGGCGGGACGCTTCTCATGGTCGGCGTGATCACCCTCGCCCGGGCCCTGATCGTTGCCAAGTCGATAAATGAACGAGACGATTTCAAAATCGAACGTCGGCACAAAGTCGCTGCGGTGACCATCGGTGTCACCACCGGTTTTGTCATCGGCGTGACCTCGGCTGGATCGGGCACCGTGATTGCGGTTCTGCTGATCGCGGTATTCCGGCTCACCCCGAAGCACGTGGTCGGCACCGACGTGTTCCATGCCGCGATCATTCTCTGGGCCGCAGGGATCGCCCATTTCGGGCATGGCAACGTTGACCTTGGCCTGGTCGGGAACATCCTGATCGGCTCGATTCCCGGGATCATCATCGGAGCTGCCCTCACCGAGAAGGTTTCGCAGGACAGGCTCAGGATCGCCCTCGGCGTTGTGCTGATCCTGTCCGGTGTCGCCACCGTCCAGAAGGGCGATCCCCTGGTCTGGCCGATCGCGGCCGTGGTTGCAGGGATCGGTTTCGGGCTGATCCTGATGGCACCCCGCTGGTACGAAAAGTACCGGCCGAAACGTGAAACACCACCCGATTCAGCCCCGGACTCGTCGTGAACACGGCCAGCCGACACGGTTTTCTTGACAAAGCAGGTTCGGTATTGGTCTATTGCGCCGATTCGAGCGCAGGGATCATTTCCCATCAAGCCACGATTTGCGGGTTTTCTCGATCAGGGCAGGACTTGGCCTGCCCCATGATGGTTTACTAGACAAGTGCGTGTTTCCGCAAAAACCGACTACGCAGTCAGGGCTGCCGCTGAACTCGCGGCATCTCCGGACGGCCCGGTAAAGGGCGAACGGCTCGCGGATTCCCAGGACATTCCGCTTCAGTTCCTCGAGCACATCCTGCTCGACCTGAAACACGCGGGCATCGTCAGGGCCCGCCG
>JBAUOE010000124.1:0-5038 GCA_049579585.1 Solirubrobacterales bacterium
TTCGAGGACTTCGGCGCTCACCCAGCGGAGAGTTCGCGGGCCAGTCAGGCTCCATCGGACCGAGCGGCCGACTCCGGCCCAGGTGATGCGGGCGGCTGTCTCGTTCATGTCGCCGGCCGCTGGACAGGTGAGCACCGGCACGCCTTCGGCCAGCGCCCGGGCAACGGTTCCGTGCCCGCCATGGCACAGGATCAGATCAGCGATCGGCATCATCTGCGAGTAACTGAGCCAGTCGACCAGGACCGCGTTGTCCGGCACTTCAATCGGACTCTTCGGCTTCACGTTGTTTGTGGTCGCGACCACCCTGACTGGTTGACCGGCCATCGCTTTCAGGGCCGAGCGAACCAGATGGTTGTCCGGATCCTGAGATGTGCTGGGCGCAACCAGGATCAGGGGATCATCACCGGCCGGAAGTTCGATTTCATCGTGCGGAAGCTCGAAAGGCATCGGTCCGGTGACCTGAACCGTCTCCGGCCAGTCCCTCGGGTACTCGAGCTGGGGGTAGGTGGTGACCATCGCCAGTTCCGGACTGATCCCTCCGTGAAACCGCTCGGTCGCGGGCAGGCCGGCGATCACACGTTGGGCGTTGAGGTCCCTGCGGCCGCGTTCAAGGCCTTTCAGCAGCAGATGGTCGGCCAGGCCCCAGAAGCCGCGCCCGATCGGTGTGCGCGGCGGCAGGGCCCCGATCGCGAAGAACGGCATGCGTGGTTCCTGTACCGGGTAGATGTGGGGGATCAGGGTCGCCCAGTGGCAGCCGTATTTCTCGGCGGCCAGGGCAGGGGCGACGGTGAGGATGTCGTTGACTACGACGTGGGGGTCGAACCGTTCGAGCAGCGGCATCAGCGCGACCGCGGCTTCGCCCCCGCCGGGTGAACCGGATTCCGGCGGGGGGAAGACCTGGTATTCGTCGGCACTGGTGAATTCCAGGCCGACGTTTTCAACTGTTTCCTGCCATTGCGGCCAGGTTTCGACTATCACCTCGTGCCCGCGATCGGCCAGGGCACGGGAAAGGCTGATCGCCGGAAAAACATGTCCGGGATCACCGAACGCGGCCACCAGGCAGCGCAGGGGACTGTCAGTTTTCGAGGTGATGCCGGGAACTACATGCCGCCGCTGTCGGGTCCCGACGTGGGCCGGTTCAGCACGATCTCCGGAATTGCGCAGTTCGGTGACACGGCAAGCAGGAAAGAAACGGCGTCGGCGATGTCGGTTGGACGCATCATCTTCTCGGCGGGGACCATCGCCTGCGCGAACTCAGTCATGTCGGTGTCGACGAAACCGGGGCAGAGCGCGGTCGCGTTTACTCCGAACTCGCCGAGTTCCTTCTGGGTCGAAGCGGAGAACGAGATCACGGCGGCTTTGGTCGCGGCGTATACCGAGAGCCATCCCGGATACATCTTGCCGGCAACTGAAGCGAGGTTGACGATCTGGGCTTTGCCGTGTTCCTCACCGGCGGCTTTCAGCATCTCGACTGATTCCCGGGTGGCGACAACCAGTGCCTTCACGTTGACGTCCATCTGCAGGTCGAAGTGTTTCGCCTGAATCTCACCGACGGCCTGGCCAATGCCAACGCCGGCGTTGTTGACGAGGCAATCGAGCCGTCCCCACTGGCGCTTGTGTTCGGCCACGAGATCGATCACGGCCTGCTCGGAAGTGACGTCGGCGACCACCGCCTCGACTTTCAGATCTTCATCGGCGAGGGTTTCGGCGGCGGCAAGCAGCTTCTCTTCGCGCCTTCCGGAGATCGTGACCGCATATCCGCTTTCGCCGAGTCGCCTTGCGATGGCAAGTCCGATTCCGCCAGATCCACCAGTTACCAATGCCGCTCTTTTAGCCACTTACACTCCGTTTCGATTGGGGGAAGTCCGTGCCCAGACTAGATCAGATCGGGAGGGCCACGGCCGGGTCAGCATGCAAGTCGAACGCCGAACGGCAACAATGTCGGCGCAAGTGAGGTTTTGTCCGTCCGGATTCATCTGAATCACTGGGGAAGGAGTGTTGTGAGCGAAGAGAAGTCAGACGTGGTTTTGCTCGAGGCATTCGCCAAAGAGGCACGTCAGCGCTGTGACATGATTTCGGCCGGTCTCGACACGGGTACCACCGATTACGAAGCTTTGCGCCAGGAGGCACACGCTCTCCACGGGACGGCTTCGACTCTGGGGTTGCGCCGACTCGGGGAACTGGCCGGGCTGATGGAGTCCGATCTGAATGACGCGGCTCGTGCCGGGGAGATCCGTCCGAACCGGGCGAGTCAGATTTCGGATGCGGCCGAGGCGCTTGCGGCCGGGGTTCAGGCCTCAGCCAACGGGGAAGAGGAGCCGCCCGACGTGGGCCGTTCGCTTTCGCAGCTTTTCGCCCTTTAGCTCAGCCGTTCCGGACTGCCGCTTCCGCGGATGTCACGAGAATTTCGCGTGCCTTGACCAGGTCGTCGGTTTCGCCGCGGTCGAGTTGTTCGAGCAGGAAACCTTCCATCGAAGCGATCAGGTAGGTCGAGATCGGACCGATTCGATCTGCGGCCGGTGGATCGGCGAGATTAGCCAGCAGGCCGCCCAGTATTTCGCGGTATCTGGATTTCATCTCGTCGAGGATCCGGCGGGGCTCGGAGTCGGTTCCTGAACGCGAGGCCAGGTCGATGTAGACCTGGGCCAGCCGTGAATCACGTTCGATCAGGCCGCCGATTCCACCGACCAGTCCCTGCACCAGTTCTTTTGCGTTCTCCGGGTGCTCGATCCGCCCGAGGATTTCATCGACAACGACTCCGGCGACCTGGCGTGCCACTTCCGAAACGAGGCCGCTTTTCGACCCGAAGTAGTAGGAGATCATCGCTTTGTTCTGCCCGGACAGGGCCGCGACCCTGGCGGTGGTGAGTCCCGCATATCCGTCGCTGCTGAGGATCTCGATGGTTGCTTCGACGATCCGCTCCGAGGCATCGGACGGCGGACGGCCTGGCCCGGGGGTTTCCCGGGCCGGCGCGGAGGTGTTGGTCGAACTCATGCGGTCAGTCAATCATGGCCGGGTCAAGTCCGATCGCGGCGAGCTTCTTCGAAAGCGATTTGGCCGCGTAAGCGTAGATTTCTCCCGATTCGTATCCGAACGGGGTGACGAAGTCGTAAGGGTCATCGACCATTGGCGGTGCGAGGGCGAGCGTGCCGACTGGCAGGGTTTCCTTGATCGTGTCAGCGACGATCGCTGCGTTGGCCGGATCCTGGCGGATGGCGTCAGCCAGGTATTTCACGCCAAAGCCGACGTGCCGCGATTCGTCCCGGTTCACGTTTGTGAATCCGAGGCGGAAGCCGGGCATCAGGTCCTGCTCCTTGAGGTAGCGGAGGAGGAAACGTGCCCCGGTCAGGGCCAGTGTTCCTTCGATGACGATCATGTAGACGGTGACCCCGCGGACCATCGCGGCGGTGTCGCCCGGGTTCATTCGCAGGGTTTCGGCGCAGTCGTGGAGGATCCCGTCGAACAGTTCGCCCCACTGCTCGTTCATTTGCGGACGCTGGAGCTTGAGGTTCTCGGTGATGCTCTGGGCATCGGACCCGAAGACTTCGCGGTAGAAGCGGTCGAAGAAGACGGTGTGGCGGGCTTCGTCGGAGATCTGTGTGGCGAGAAAGAGCCGGGATTCGTGGCTCGGTGCGGCGATCGCGAAGGGCAGGAGTTCGGTGGTGACCCGTTCTTCGCCGAGGAAGAAGGATGAAAGGCTCCATTGCAGGAACTCCTTCTGGTCTTCGTTCCAGACGCCGGAAGTCCATTCGACCGCATCCTGCGAGAAGTCGATGTCCTCGGAGTTCCAGCCCTGGTTCTCCCAGCGGGAGAAAAGTTTTTCGTAGGAGGGGGCGGCTTCGACTATGCGGTCGAGGCCGGCCATCACCTGATCGATGTCCGCGTCGAGCAACAGTTCAAGGCTTTCGTTGGTCTGCGTTTTCAAGGTTCCTGCTTTCAAGTTCGGGGTCGCCTCATCGGCACTTGCTGAATAGTTAACCAAACGATTAGTTAATTATCAAGTCAAGGTCGGCTGAGCAGGATCAGCACGGCCAGGATCAGGCAAAGCGGACCGTAACGCCGACGGTCAAGATGATCGAACTCTTCCGAGGTCGGACGGCCGACCAGCCGACCCGTCTTGCCACCGACTCCAGCAATGCCACGGACCATCAGGGCCACTGCGACAGCAAACCGGCCGCTACGCCCGATCCAGTGGTTCTGGAAGAGGCCACCCACAAATGACGACGCCAGGGCCAGCAGGGCGCCCACGCTGATGCAGGCGAAAGGCCCCGGAACTTCACCCTCGGCGGAAGTTCCGCCCGAGATAGTTCCCGCGTCTTTCGCCGGCCAGGAACTGCCGGTTGCCCACAGAAAATGAAGTCCCGCCAGCACCGCCAGGGCGGCAGCGGCGAGGCTTCCAGCGAGACGTTTCATTGGCCCGACCAGCTCACGCAACCAATCTATCGCCGAACCTCCGGGCCGACCGAAACTTCATTACCCCCAAGCCACGTACAATCGCCGCCGCGGGCCAGTAGCTCAGTTGGTTAGAGCATCGGACTCATAATCCGCCGGTCCCAGGTTCGAGTCCTGGCTGGCCCATCGCACGAAGCCTCGATGCCGACGCCCCATGGGCGCCGGCACCAGCTTTGGTCAAATCATTTCGCTCAGGCGGCGAGCCAGAGGGCATCGTCACCCATCGGGATGCGCTTCACCTTGTTCTCCCCGAGCAGGCCGATCAGTTCCCGTTCGGTCTCGGAGCGGTCCGCATCCGTGTTGTGCGGCGCCATGATCGCGGCGATCTCCTGGGTCGTGAGGCCACTCGGATAGAGCACCAGGGCGTCGAGGGGTGAATCAGCCGGGGAGCTTCTCACCAGCGTCGGATCAAGATTGGCGATTGCGACGTCATAAGCCTCGACCGGCTGGAAGCCACCGAGTTCAAGGCCGCCGGAAGCAGACTCGAAAATTACTGAGGGAGCCGTGAAACGAATCCCATCCGGCGTTTCAGCAGATTTGCCCTGAAGGTCGGTCGGCCCGCCGGCCGCCGTTCGGGTTTCAGCCC
>JBAUOE010000125.1:0-33680 GCA_049579585.1 Solirubrobacterales bacterium
TTCACGAGTGATCCGGAACTGGCCCGGCCTTCCCTGTCGCTGCTGAGTGATCTTCGTGACCGGGTGAGGGAAATGAATCTGGACGGCGTCGAGATGGCCGAACTTTCGATGGGGATGAGTGGTGACCTTGCCGTCGCAATCGAAGAGGGTTCAACGAACGACAGGGTTGGCACTGCGATTTTCGGCAGTCGTTAGTCCACTCAAACATGGCCCCAGGGCCGGGTTGGCGCTCAAAGCAAACCCGGCCCGGGACCAATTTTTAGTCGCTCAGGTCGTTAACTCCCACCCCTGCCGGATATGGCAGGCCAGACTAGGAGCACGAGTCCGATCACTATGCATGCGATTCCAAGACCCCAATGGACGAGGATCGCAAGGACTATTCCGATCACGATTAACAGCAGTGCTAGTGGCATGTGGAACAGGTACCCCTGAACCACATCGCCTCAAACCCGAAAATCAGGTGTGAATTTCAATCAGTTGATCGAACGGGCCAGGTAGTAACCAGCGGCGGCGGCACCGAGCCCGAGCAGCACTGAAACCGCCACATACGCCAGGGCCCGAATCGGTTCCCCGCCTTCGATGTCGGTCCATGCCTGCACCGAAAAAGTCGAAAAGGTGGTGAAACCTCCGAGGAAACCAACCCCGAGCGCGGTGCGGGTCTGGTCGCTCAGCCAGTCACCGGAAACGACCAGGAGCATTCCCAGCAGGAAAGAGCCGACAACGTTGATCCCGACAGTTACCCATGGCAGCGCGTCACCGTGAACCGTGGAGGAAATTCCGTACCGGGTGAGCACACCGAGACCCCCGGCCACGAATACGTATAACGCGATCATTGCCCCTGATTATGCCGGGGCCACCGGTCGCCGGCTCAAAGGTCAAGCACGTAAAGCGTGTGGGCAAGTCCGGCGTGGGTCACCTCTTCGGCCTGAAGCAGCCCGATTTTTTCCATCACCCGCCGTGACGCCCGGTTCTCAGGGAGGGTCAAGGAAACGACACGTTCCAGACCGGCTTCCCTTGCGGTCTCGATCGCCGCCTTTGCCTCTTCGGTTGCGTATCCCTGCCCCTGAAAGCGATGATGGACCGCCCAGGGAAACTCAACCATGTCTTTCCCCTCCACCCTGGTCCAGTTGAGGCCGCCACGACCAATGAATTCCCCGGATTCACGATCCGTCAGGCACCATGGCCCGAATCCATGGGTTTGCCAGTGGGACCGGTCACGGGCGAGCATCCGGTCGAAATCGGTGGGTTCGAAACTCTTCATCGGTGGCGGACGCAGCCACTGCTCGACTTCCGGTTCGGTGAAGAGCCGCTGATAGTCGGCCGAGTCGGAAGGTTGCGGCCGCCGGCAGATCAGCCGTTCGGTTTCGGGTTCGACCGCTGACACGACCGGGACTGTTCAGTCAGATGAGGCGAGCAGTTGCGCTGACTCGGCGCGGACCTTCTTTTTCACGATCGGGCTCCAGCCAAGCAGCAGGCCGGGTGCTCCCAGCGCCTGACGGGACCACTTCCAGAAATCGAAGGAATCGATGTGATCGATGATCAGACCGTCTTTGAATGTGAACCTGGCGTCGATCTCGTTGACGACTTCACGACCCGTTTTGGAGAATTTGTAGCGGGCGGTCCAGTGCGCCGAGCCGGTTTTTCCGTTCGCTTCCGGCGCGGTCAGTTTCAAATCAAGGCCGTTGGACTTTGATAGCAGTGCCCGCCACATCTTCATCACTTCCGGACCGTTCAGGTCAGTGAAGACCGGATCGGAGAAGTGAACATCCGGGTGGTAGCAGGTTGCCATGGTGTCACCGTCCCCCTGGCTGAATGCTTCGTAGAAACGCTCGATGACTTCAACTGTGACGGGATCCTGATCCATGGGAGTGAGACTACCCGGACATATCCCGTTTGTCAGGCATTGCCCCGTTGGGTCGCGTCGCGCACTTCACCGATCAGTTCTTCGAGAACGTCCTCGAGGGCGACCATGCCTACCGTTTTGCGATCCTCGCCGATGACTCTCGCGAGGTGCGCACCGGAACCCTGCATCGTCTCCAGGATGGAACGAAGCGGATCACGTATCCGGACCGTCGGTAGAGGCCTGACCCAGGATTCCGCAATCGGACGGCTGCGGTGGCGGTCTTTGAACTCGAGCGCGTCTTTCAGGTGGAGGTACCCGATCATGCCGCCGTCCCGTTCAACCGGGAATCTTGAGAACCCCGTACGAACCGCAGCAACTTCAACTTCAGCCGGGGTCACTGTGACCGGGACGGTCTCGATCGTGTCAAGCGGCAACAGCACCGATCGTGCATCCCGCTCTTCGAATTCGAGGGCGCCAGCGAGCAGGTGGCTTTCGTGGGCATCGAGGAACCCTTCCCGTCTCGACTCTTCGACCAGTCCGGCGACTTCATCCCGGGTGAAAGTTGATGCGACTTCGTTCTTCGGTTCGATGCCGATCATCCTGAGCACGATGTTGGCGATCCAGTTGAGCAGGCCGATCGCCGGGTAAAGCACCCGCACGATCACGGTAAGTGGTGGGGCGAGAATCATCGCTGAACGGTCGGGACCGGCGAGTGCGATGTTCTTCGGAACCATCTCGCCAAGGATCACGTGGAGTGAACCGACGATGAGCAGGGCGATCACGAGGGACACCGGGTGAAGCAGCACGTCCGGCATGCCGATCGAGTGAAATGGTTCTTCGAGCGAGTGGGCGATTGCCGGCTCCGCCAGCGCACCGAGGCCAAGGGTGCAGAGGGTGATTCCGAGCTGGGCTCCGGCCATCATCAGGGTCACGTTTTCCATCGCACCGATCGCGATCTTCGCGAGGCGGCTTCCTTCTTCTGCCCGCGGTTCGATCACTGACCGGCGGGCGGAAATCAAGGCGAATTCGGCACCAACGAAGAAGGCGTTGGCCATCAGCAGGAGCAGCGAAACAAGGAGGGCGATCGCCGGGCTCATCGGTCGTCTCCCTGATCTTCTTCAGGGTCGAATTTCTCGAGACGGATGCGGTCGATCCTCAAACCGTCCATTCGCAGCACGGTCAGTTCGACTTCGAAGTTGCCTTCGTGATCGGCTTCGGCGGCTTCGATCCGGACCATGTCTGCCAGCCCCGGCACTCTCCCGAGTTCCATGGCGATCAATCCGGCGACCGTTTCGTAATCCTCATCTTCCGGGAGTTCGATCCCGGTCTTGTCGGCGATCTCGTCCGGCCGCAGCAGGCCGGATACACCCCAGACGTTCTGGCCGATCACCCGCACCGGTTCTTCGCGCGGATCGTGTTCGTCCCGGACCTCGCCGACGATCTCTTCGATCAGGTCTTCCAGGGTTACGATGCCGTCGAAGCTGCCGAACTCGTCAACGACGATCGCGATCTGGAGACCGACCTTGCGAAGCTCGGTCAGGAGCGGATCGAGTTCCATGGTCGATGGGACCAGGACTGGTTCGGCCATGACGTCACTGACCCGCACTTCGTGCCGCCGGTCATGGTCAACCGAAACAGCATGCTTCACGTGGACGATGCCAACTACGTCTTCTTCGCCGTCCGCTACCACCGGGAACCGGGAACGTCCGCTCGCGCGGGCCGCCTCGATTACCTTGATCACCGGTTCATCCGGTGAAAGGGTTTCCACCCTGACCCGCGGGGTCATCACGTCGTCGGCCCGGCGCTCGCCGAACTCGAGTGATTTTTCCAGCAGGTTGGCGGTTGGCAGTTCCAGGGTCCCCTGCTGGGCTGAGCGGCGGACCAGTGAACCGAGTTCTTCCGGTGAACGGGCCGAGGCGAGTTCTTCCTGGGGTTCGATGCCGATTCGCCTGAGGATCGCGTTGGCAGCGTTGTTTGCCACGCGGACCAGCGGGTTGAAAATCCGGGTGAACCCGCGCTGGAAACCCTGTACTGCCCGGGCCGTTTCGAGCGGTCGGGCGATCGCAAGGTTTTTCGGCACCAGTTCGCCAAAAACCATTGTCAGTCCGTTCGCCAGCGTGAATGCGATCGCAAGCGCGATGCCGGTGACCGCACCTGCCGATATCCCGGCTGATTCCAGTGGTCCGTCGATCAGGCCGGCGATTGCCGGTTCGGCCATGAAACCGATGATCAGGTTGGTGACCGTGATGCCCACCTGGGCAGCTGAAAGCTGCGTCGAAAGGCTGCGTAGCGCTGACTGGACGCCCTGGGACTTGCGGTCCCCCGCCTCGGCGCCCTTCTCAACGGCCCTCCGGTCGACGGTGACGAAAGCGAATTCGGCCGCGACAAATGCGCCGCAGGCAACGATCAGCAGGCCAGAAAGAAGTACGAGCAGAAGCTCGACCATCAGGAGCGCGCCCCCCGACCGAAGGTCAAGGTGCGCCTGGGACTAGAACCGGGGTCGTCGTCCATCCATGTTTCCGTGCGAAGTCAAGACCGTTACAAGACTACCTGTCGCCCCCAGATACCATTTGGCCGGTGACAAACCGGTCCGGCAAACTGCTCCTGGTTCTGGTCGTCGGGGCGGCGTTGTTCGTGTCCACGGCCGGCCCGTCGGCGGCCGCAGCGCCTGACCTGAAAGTCGAAGGTTCCTCGATCATCGACGAGTCCACCGGATCGGAATTCGTTCCGCGTGGCGTCAACTGGCCCAGTTTTGAGTACGCCTGCATCCAGGGCTGGGGATACTCGAATTTCGGGGCGACGCGGGCCACTGCGGCAGCGATGAAGGCATGGAACATCAACACTGTCCGGATCCCGGTCAACCAGGATTGCTGGCTGGGCGACGACGGGCAGCCGGCCATCGGTTCGACCCTCTTCACCCCGACCGCTGCCGGATATCGCGGCGCAATCGAGACTTTCGTTGGTTTCCTGAACGATCAGGGCATCGCGGTCGTGCTGGATCTTCACTGGACCGGCCAGGCTGGCACCGTTGCCGACGGACTTCGGCCGATGGCCGATGAACGCTCGGTCGATTTCTGGAAGTCGGCTGCTTTGACCTTCCGTGACAACGGGTCGGTCATGTTCGACCTGTTCAACGAACCTCATTCCCGCTGGGACACCGAACGGAACCAGTGGGCATTCAGGCTCACCTGGCAGTGCTGGGCCAACGGTGGCTGCATCGCCCCTGACCAGCCGGACACCATCTCCGATCCCGCCGGGTTGTTTTACACCGCTGCCGGCATGACCGATCTGGTTACGGCGGTCCGCTCGGTTGGGGCAGAACAACCGTTGATCCTCGGCGGACTTGACTATTCGAACGATCTCAGCGACTGGAATGCAAACGCACCAGCTGACGATCAGTTGATTGCGGGCTTCCACAACTACCCGGGCAAACGGTGCGACGAGGTGGACTGCTGGGACCACGAAATCGCGACAGTGGCCAAAGAGGTTCCGGTGCTGACTGGTGAGGTGGGACAGAAGGATTGCGCGTCGGGTTTCACCACGGGATATCTCGACTGGGCTGACCAGCACGGGATCGGGTATCTGGCCTGGGCCTGGTGGGATCTGAGCGGAACGATCCTCGAGCCGGGCCCCGGTTGCAGCAATTTCGCCCTGATCGAAGACCTCGGTGGCACTCCGACCGTGCCGTACGGCTCTGATTTCAAAGCGCACCTCGCTGCCCCGCTTGACGAAGTGATCCCTCCCCCGCCTCTGCCCCGGATCAAGAGGCAATCAGCGCGCGTGAAGATACTTTCGGCCAAGGTGAACGGCGGCAGGTTGCGCGCGGCATTTCGTCTCCATCCCCTTGCGACGGGAAAGATCACGAGCCGACTGACAGTGAGAAAAGGCCAGCGCCGGAAAACGCTGCGCGCCAAAGACCGCTTGAACGCGGGCCGTTCCCGCGTCACGATGACAATCCGCCGCGGCTGGAAGGCGAAGAAGATCGTCGTGTTCTATCCCGGCAACGAACTGATCAAGCCGGACAAATCGAGCCGACGGTTTCTGGCCGTCAGCAAACGAAAAGAAAGCCGTAGATGACCGAACCGATCCGTGAGGACCTGACCGAACTCAACCGTCGGCGTGCCTTGACCGAAGATGCAGCACGCCCCGAGGCCGTGGCCAAACGCCACGGCCGTGGTGGACGCACCGCACGGGAGAACCTCGCCGACCTGATCGAACCGGGAAGCATGGTTGAGTACGGCCGTTTTGCGGTCGCTGCCCAGCGCGGCAGGCGTGACCTTCAGGACCTGATCGAACGCACTCCCGCTGACGGAATCATTGGCGGCACGGCCCGGATCAACGCTGGTCAGTTCGGGGATGAGAGCGCCTGCGCGGTGCTGTCTTACGACTACACCGTGCTGGCCGGAACCCAGGGTGCGGTCGGCCACATGAAAAAGGACCGGCTGTTCGAGTTGATCGAACGGATGAAACTGCCAACCGTGTTTTTCGCGGAGGGTGGCGGCGGCCGCCCTGGCGACACCGATTACGCGGTGGTCTCCGCACTCCATACCCGCGCCTTTGCGCTCTGGGCGAAGCTTTCAGGCATCGTGCCGCGGATTGCGATTGTTTCGGGGCGCTGCTTTGCGGGAAATGCCGTGATCGCCGGCTGTTCCGACCTGATCGTCGCCACCCGGAACAGTTCGCTGGGTATGGGTGGCCCGGCGATGATCGAAGGCGGTGGCCTCGGCACCGTCCACCCGGACGAGGTCGGCCCGATCGACATGCAGACTGCGAACGGTGTGGTCGACGTGGTCGTGGACGATGAAGAAGAAGCGGTCGCCGTGACCAGGAAACTGCTTTCTTTCTTCCAGGGAGACCTTGACGGCGGTGAAGCCCCGGACCAGACTGTTCTGCGCGAAATGATTCCCGAGCGGCGACGCCGGGCGTATGACGTGAACCCGCTGATCGAGCAACTTGCCGACACCGATTCGACCGTTTTCCTGAGGCCGGGATTTGCCCCGGAAATGGTCACCGCGATGATCCGGATAGACGGAAGGGCGGTTGGTGTGATCGCCAACAATCCGATGCATATGGCTGGCGCGATCACCAGTGACAGCGGCGACAAAGCAGCCCGCTTCCTTCAGTTGTGCGACGGCTTTGGCATCCCGATCCTTTCCCTGGTTGACACTCCGGGAATGATGGTCGGACCGGAAGCCGAGCAGACCGGACTGGTGCGGCACTGTTCCCGCCTGCTGGTCGCGGCGGCAGGGCTCGAAGTTCCTTTCGTTTCGGTGATCCTCCGTCGCGGTTATGGGCTGGGTGCCCAGGCGATGGTTGCCGGCAGCCTGCACGAACCTTTGCTTACTGTCGCCTGGCCCGGGGCTGAGCTTGGTCCGATGGGGCTCGAAGGGGCGGTACGGCTGGGCATGCGCAAGGAGCTGGAGGAGATCGAGGACGACAACGAACGTGAAGCGAAGGTCCGGGAGTGGACCGAGATGGCTCTCGAGAACGCCAAAGCCCTGAACGCTGCCACCCTGTTCGAAATCGATGACGTGATCGATCCGGCTGATACCCGGCGGGTTGTCAGCGCGACCTTTGCTGCTGCGGCTGTCCCCCGTTCCGAAATCCGTTCACCGCGGTTCATCGATACCTGGTAGCCGGGGCCTTTTCCTTCGGTGGTTTGACCAGCAGGGCCCCCACCAGGAAGCAGATCGCCCCGAGGAAGGTCCCGAGGTTGACCCACTCGGGACTCAGCGGATCGGCTGTGCCCGGTTCGATCCAGGCGGCGACCGCCGAGATCGCGAAGAGGATCGCCCCGGCCACGCCCAGCCAGGTGTTCCACCAGTTGCGGGCTTCGGGATCCCAGAGGGTTTTGGTGTGGGTTGTGGCGATCACCGCGAGCGTGGCTGAAATCAGGAAACAGATCGATCCCCGGGCATCGGGCCGCCAGACTGAACCCAGGTACTGAGCCGAAGTGGTGCTGAGGAACAGCGCCGAGAATGTCGAGATATTGAAGAAGAGGGTGCCAAGGAACTGAACGGCAGCCGACCACCAGTCATCCCACTGGGCTTTTGATTTCCAGGCTCCATGCTGCCATCTGCCGGTAAGGCGGAGCTGAATGAAGCCGGCCATGGTGAAAAAGAGGGAGCCGATGAAAAAAGTGATGTTGGTCACCTGCTCACCAACCAGGGCGAAATAGCCGGGGCAGGCCCCCACTGCGAAAAGAGCCGAGCCGATGGCGAAACCCATGGACTCATGTCTCAAACGAAGGACTCTGTTCACGGCTGGCATCTTAGTTCGCTTTTTGGACGGCTGTCACATGCCCTGCGGTCCACGGCAGGTACTGTGGATGTGAGTTCCATGGACCCAGCGCAGACAATTGATCTTTACGGACAGCAGATTTCCTATCGGGAGATGGGTGAAGGACCGGCGATAATCCTGGTCCACGGCATCACATCGAGTTCCAGGACCTGGAAACAGACGATGCCCCTGCTGGCCAAGAATCATCGGGTCGTAGCTTTCGATCTTTTCGGACACGGCAAGTCATCTAAGTCGATCAAGGATTGTTCGCTCGGCGCTTATGCGTCCACCCTGCGCGACCTCACCGTTCTGCTGGACGTGCCCCGGGCCACGATCGTTGGTCATTCACTTGGCGGCGGCATCGCGATGCAGTTTGCCTACCAGTTCCCTGAACGACTTGAACGCATGGTGCTGGTCAGTGCCGGTGGACTCGGACGGGATGTAAATCTCGCTCTGAGGGCAGCCACCCTGCCCGGTTCAGAGCTGGTCATGCCGCTCATGTTTTCGTCGCCGATGCGCGAAGCCGCGCAAAAGATCGGGGGCCTGTTCTCAAAGGTCGGAATCCACGGGAACGCCGATATCGAAGGTGTGAGCGAAGGCTTCGCTTCGCTTGGTGATACCGCGACCCGTCGCGCGTTCATCCAGACAATGCGCGCGGTTGCCGACGCCAACGGCCAGCGTGTTGACGCGCTCGATCGCATCCATCTCACTGAACTGCTGCCGACCATGGTTGTCTGGGGCGCCCGGGATCGCATCATCCCGGTTTCGCATGCGCATGAAGCGATCAAGCTGATGCCGGAGTGTCGCCTCGAGATTTTCGAAGATTCCGGTCATTTTCCCTTCAATAACCATCCCCACCGCTTTGCCGGCCTGATTGATGAATTCATCAGTGAGACTGATCCGGCCGACATCAGTGAGGAACATATGCGCCAGCTGATTTCCTACAGCGCCGAAGAACGCACGGTTGTGGACATCGACGTTGATGCCGCATGACCGCTGGTGGCGAACTGACGCCTGAGCAGATCGCTGAAACGGTGATCGATGAACTTGAGAATTACCAACGGCTCTCGATTGACGTAGTCAACCGGAACCGCGAGGATCCGGAGGCGGCCGTCAAGGGCCTCGTTTCGCTCCATCTCGCCTGGACCGAAGAGAATCCGGAAACCGCGAAGCTGATCAACCGGCATCGCAACGAAGTCTTCAACGGACCTCACCGTGACCGGCTGGTCGCCAGCAACAGCGAGTTCTTCATCGCCATGAAAGGCTGGATCGACCTCCAGGCCGCGAGTGGCCGGCTTCCCGCGGTCTCGTTCAACCTGCTTCACGCCGTGATCTTTGCCCCGACCCAGGAAGTCGCGAAGCTCTGGCTGGCGGGCCGGTTGAAGAAGCCCCCGTCCGAGTACATCGGACCTCTGGGTGATGCGGCCTGGGCCGGGCTGCTCGCGCTTCCAGAGCGCTCACAGCCCGGTAACCCGGCCTGAACCGTCCGAATCAGGCGGTTGCCTGGGCGGCACCCTGGAAGGTGCAGCCGGTGTCGAACAGGTTGACTGCTGCTGTATTGGAACCAGCCGGTGAAACCAGGCCGGATCCGCTTTCGGCCAGCGCGCTGAACTGGCCGCCGGTCTTGTAATTCGATTCGCCGGTGGAGGTCCAGATTTCACTGATAACCCGGTCCACTTCCGGTGTGTTCGGACCAAGGAACTGATCCTCCGCGTTGCCAGTCTTCGAATCGATATCGCTGGTGAAAACACCACCGGTTTCGGTGGACGAAATCAGGATTCGGGCGATGTCCCGGCCGGCGGTGCCATCATCGGTTGTGCCGTTCTGGATGCACTGGCCGATGAGTTTGAACGGCCCGACCTCTGCCAGATCTACTGACTGACCGAAGGAGACTTTCGCCTGGTAGCTACCGGAGAGGCGATCGGCAGTCGGAACCGGACCGAGTGTGCTCTCGTCGATCTGATCTCCGCCCAGGGAATCGAGCTTGATCTTGCCAGCGCCGATGGTCTCCTTTTTGATCAATCCGCCGGTGAACTGCTTGAGTTTCGAACCGTGAATGGTTTGCGACTTGATCAAACCGCCGGTGAACGGTTTCAGTTTGGAACCGTGGATCGAACCGGGTTTGATGTTGTTTCCGTTGATCTGCGTCGCTGCTACGGCCGTGCCGGAAGCACCGAGTACAAGCGCGAGTATCGCCACGATCAAGGCTGGCGAAGGCTTGCGAATGTGGAACTTCTTTTGCATTTGTCTCTCTCTGTTGTTTGCTGTGGGTCCCGGCCAACGACACGGTGGCCGTTGGTTCATTCCGGGACGCTTACCTGCAACAACCCAGGGCAACAGAGAAGTTTTGACTTCATTAGTAAACCGTTAGGAAATCATTAGGAACACGCTCGCTCGGGTTACTTGAGCGGCGTCAGATCAGGACGCTTGGCGATACGCCCGTCACCTGACGAACGTCCGGTTAACCGACGGCCGATCCAGGGTGCGAAGAATTTGCCGGCCCAGCGGAGGTCACGGGCCAAATGCTGAAGCGGGTGGATTCCCCGCATCGGCGGCAGGGCAGTCATCCACTGCTCCCGGTCGATGCCGATCAACGATTCCATGCCGATCGCCAGGCGGCGATGTCCCTCCGAATTGAGGTGCAGACGGTCCGGGCACCAGATCCGCGGGTCAGTCGTGATCGGGGTGGTCTCCAGGTCGAGCAACAGGGCTCCGTTCTTTCCGGCAACTTCTCGCAGTGCCTGATTGAACTCGAAGGTGCGACCCTGAAGCAACCGGCCGATCGGGGCGACGCCGTCAGGATCGGGATAGGTGATCGTCATGACGGTGGCCCCTGCTTCCCGAAATGCTGCCTGCATCCTGTCCATGTGGTTGATCGTCATGTCCAGGTCAAAGCCGGGACGGATCGCGTCGTTCAGCCCGGCGATCAGGCTGACCAGATCCGGCTTGAGATCAAGCGCGGGCTGGAGTTGTTCTTCTTCGATCTGGGCGATGCGCCGTCCCCTGACCGCCAGGTTCGCGTACATCAGTCCGGGTTGCTGCCCGTTCAATTCCCCTGCGAAACGATCTGCCCATCCCCGGGCGGAGCCGTCGGGGTACGGGTCACCGACACCTTCGGTCTGGCTGTCCCCCACCGCCACGAATCTCGTGAACTCCTGGATCTCTGAAATCGGTCAGTCCCCCTTGTCGGATCGCCGGGATTCTCGCAAATCGTGGACCGTTAGGGCTCAGGCGTTTTCGGTGTCTTCATCAAGGGCATCCATCGCCGGTCCTGCGGAGAACCCGTGAACGATTATTGACACTCCGGCACAGGCGATGATCGTCCAGTAAATCGATGAGATCTCATCCACCGTGAGCACACCCGCACTGATCGCAACCGCCGCGTAATAGAACGATCCGATGCCACGAATTCCGAACCAGCCGATGAGCCTTCGTTCACGTCGGCTGACTGGCGATTTGCGGAAAGCAATCATTACCGAAACCGGCCTGATCACCAGCAGAAGAACGGGTACGAGCAGCCAGCCGGCAATTCCGGGAGCGGCCAGGCCGGTCAGGGTCAGGGTGCTTCCGATCAGCAGGACCATGCCGAGTTCGGTCACATCTTCGGCCAGGTCCGCACCCCGGTGGACCCGATCGTGTGATTCGTGATCCCATTCCTGGCGCCGGAAAGCAAGCCCGCCCGCAAATGCGGCTAGGAAACCATAAGCCCCCGCAATCTCGGTCAGGCCGTAGATGGCGAGGACCGCCGCAAGCGCGAGCCAACCGTCAAAATGAGGGTTGAGCCATCCCCGGTCCCGGAAATAATTAGCGCCGGCACCGGTCAGCCAGCCACCGGCCGCACCGATCGCCAGACCGGCGGTGATCGCGTAAAACACATCAGCGCTGAGCCATTCCGCGATCCATCCGCTGCCGCCCTCTCCGGCGATGTAAATGCCAAGGAAGACGAACGGGAAAGCGAGTCCGTCGTTGAAGCCCGCTTCCGAAGTCAGAGCGAAGCGGGTTTCCTGCCCATCGCCCTCCCCCGGTCCGCCAACCTTGATGTCACGGGCGAGGACCGGATCAGTCGGGGCGAGCGAAGCACCGAGGATTATCGCTGCCCCGACCGAAAGTCCCATGAACAGGTTGGCGAAACCGGCAACGGCAGCGATGGTCAGCGGCATGACCACAACGATCAGCAGGAAGGTCGACCGCCACTCGACCCAGCCGAAATGCCGGTCCAGCCTTAAGCCGGCACCGAACAGGGCGATGATCACGGCAACTTCGGCGAGATGTTCGATCAGCTTCGCATCGTTGATCGGGTCCAGCAGGTCGACCCCGATCAGGTGCAGCCCCCCGGACGCGATGGCTCCAAGGACGAGATATATCGCCGCCGGCGTGAACGCCCGCTCGTTCTGGCTTGACAGTGCCCAGATGGCCGTAAAGAGCACCAGTCCGCCAAAAGCCAGGCCGATCGCGTAGGGGTCGGCGAATGAAAATCCTGGAGAGGCCGCTAGAAGCACTGACCCCATTTTGCCTGATGGAGCGCCTGCCCACTAAGCGGGGATCTCAGACTGGCTGTTCGACACCTGTCCGATCGCATTCTTCCCGGAGCGCGGTGCGCATTTTCAGGAGCAGCATCGCGTCATTCGGGTTGATGATCGAGCCGCTGTAACGATCAACCAGGTTATTCACCTGATTGGGATCGCGTTTCATGTCGTACAGCTCGAATTCCGGTTGCTCCCCGCCGGACGGATCGAAGTACACCGCGTACATCGCATCCTTTGAACGAACTGCCCGGATGCGGTTCGGCTGCGGCGAAACGTCTTTGTAGGCCGAGCCTGCCTGATGGTCATCGAAGGTGAACAGCACGAAGTCCTGAACTGAATCCACCGGTGCGCCGTGGCCGGCCACCGGATCGAAGTCAACTTCGCAGTCCGCCAGAACACCGGGGTCGGGCTGGGCGGCCCGGGCCAGAACCGGGGTCAGGTCACGTCCACGAATGCCGTCGTTGGCTGTGTCGACACCGGCGAGTGACGCAAAGGTCGGCAGCAGGTCACAAAGTGAAGCTGGTGCCTCGGTGGTTGAACCCTCCGGGAAGAGCACCGGGTTCGAAACGATCAGCGGCACGTTGACCGTTTCGTCGTAGGCGACGAACATTTTCTGTCGCATCCCGCCATGGGACATCCCCATTTCGCCGTGGTCAGAGGTCTTTACCACCACGGTCTTCGAGCGCAGGGATTCGGGGTCCCCGGGGTCACCCAGAGCCTCAACGATCCGGGCGACTTTGGAGTCCGCCAGCCGGTGAAGGTGAGCGTAGAAGCGGCAATAGTCGAGCTGCTGTTTCTCGTCCAGTCCACCGATGAAGCTGGCCTGCCCGAAGTTGATCAAGGCGTGCACCGATGGTTTGTTCGAAAGGTTCTCGTTGACTGACGGCGGCAGTTCGATGTCATCCAGGTCAGCCCACTCCTCAGTCGAATAACCACCTTCGCTGAAGGTTGAAGGGTAGGCCAGGACGTCATGGGGATTGACCAGCGAAACGATCAGGGCCCATGGTTCGTCGGGCGGGTCGGCCAGGAACTTCTCGGCCTGACGGGTGAAATCTTCGTCGTAACCTTCCTTGCTGGCCCCCGAATTGGTGCCGCCCCCGAAACTCGATGGCTCGAGGTTCTCTCCGGCATCCGGTGGCTGCCAGCCTTCAAATCCGTACTTCTCGGCGAGGTGCGGGCCGTCTTCGTCCTCCCAGTCGTCGCCGAGCGGCTGGCTCAAATGCCATTTGCCTTTGAGGATCGTCCGGTAGCCGGCCCGTTTGAGCACCGTTGAAAGGTTGGGCGTTTCCGGGTTCAGTTCGTTTTCGTCTTTGCCGCCATTCGGCCTGCGAATCGCACCGTTTACAACTGACTTGAGCGCCTTCATTTTGGGAACTTCACCCTTACGGGCGGACTTGATCGCGTCGCGCAGGGCGGTCGGTGCGTATTTGGGGTTGGGCCTGGCTCCACCCTGGGTCAGGGTGAGGGTCACTCCGTGCTCGGATGGCCACCGGCCGGTGAGCAGTGATGCCCGGCTTGGCGAACACATGCATGTGGCGGTGCAGGCCTCGGTGAACGTGACTCCGGTGCGGGCAAGTTCCGTGTCGGCCGGGATCAGGGCTTCGAGCCATTCCGGATCGTCCGGCCAGTGCTGCGGCTGCCGCTGCTGGTCAGTCAGGATCAGCAGCAGGTTAGGTGGCCGGGTCGCCTGGTCTGTCGTCTCTTTCATTTCCATTTGAAGGGGCAGCCGTGGGACTGGAAAGCTTTCTTGCTCATGTATTTCCCTCTGGGGTAGAACCCGCTCATCTTTTCTCTGGCGTCGAAAGGAGAAGTGACCTGCCAGATCGATTTGTTGAATCCCGGAGACGGCAGGACGTTCCGGGTCAGGAGAGTCCCGGCGTCTTTGCGTCCAGTGCCATCCCCATCCGGGTCGGCCCGGAGCCAGGCCACCCCGCATTTGCGTTTGGCGTTCCAGGGCCGGTTTTCCCTTTTGGTTACGGATACGACGTACTTGCGTTTCCGGCCGACCGTCGGGATCTGCTGGTCAAACAGGCAGCGATAGGTTTTGGTGGTGGTCAGCGCCTGGATGCCGCAGATATCCCATTCGACCATCTGTCCCGATTTCACTCTGCTTCGGCCATCAAGGGTCAGCGGTGTGGTCGGGGCCCGCCCGTGGATGGTCAGGGTCTGGCCGTAACGGAAGCTGTAAGCGCCGGTCATGTAACGGGCATCGTTGTTGTTGTAAAGCGTGCCGACCGGTTCGGGGTTAGCCAGCCACGTTGCCTGCTGTTCGGCCTCGGACTTGAACCGGGCGAGGGTGTTGGGCAGGTTGATGTATTTGGCCCACGAGAAGGCTGGCAGGGCCGGATTTGTCGCGGGATCCTTGCCGGGACTGTTGACGATTACGTCAAAGAGGGTCTCGGGCAAAAGCTGGGTGCCGTAATCATGGATCGAGTTCATCTGGTCGCACAAAGCCTGGCCGGTGAGCACGCTGCCATCGGCCAGCCGTAACGACGGTTTTGGAATGCCGGTGCCACCGGACAGGTTGCGTCCTTTGTCGGGAACGTAGACCCGGTAGAGGATGTCCTGGTGTGAGCCTTCTGACGGCTCCGCATACAGGGTGTTTCGGGCGGACTTCGCAGGTGCCGGTTCGCCGCGCACGGTCAGGGTGAAACTGCGGTTTCTGGCGTTGCGGTTCTTGCCGGGCCGTGCCGGGTTCGTCGATCCGCGGTCCGGCCTGATCTGCCGGTCACTTACCGAGCTTGCTGACGCCCCGTTGCTCTCGTATGCATTGAAGGACGAGTAACGGGCGTGGGGATACCGGCCTTTGAGGGTCAACACCGATCCTGGTGGAGTGACGAACTTGGCCCCCCAGTATGTGATCTCGGTGCCGGGGTAAGCGATGTTCGTCTTCGGGTTGTCGGCTGTGAAAGGTCCGGTCCAGAAGCAGCCGACGGTCGGCAGCTCGTTGGGGTTGTAGCCGGGCAGAGAATCGGCGGCGCGCGCCGACCCCTGAAGGATGAAAACGGCGAGGCACAACCCGAATACGAGTCGTTTTATTGCCACAGTGTCAATAAATTACCAGACCGGGAAATCGTCATGGCCCCTGAATCAGCGACGGGCGAGATATGGTCTTGCCCATGTCATCTCCGAAGATCCCCCGAGATTCAGAGAACGACTACAGCGAGGAAGCCGCCGGCACGAGACGTGGCTTCATCACCCGCCAGACCGGCACCGGACTCGACCACGTCGGCAGCTACTCGATCGACCCGGCGACGCTGCCCGGCAACATCGAACATTTCACCGGCGTAGCCCAGGTTCCGATCGGCCTCGCCGGGCCGATGCTGGTCGATGGCGAACACGCGAAGGGCGAGTTTTACGTTCCCCTCGCCACCACCGAAGGCACCCTCGTGGCTTCCTATAACCGCGGCATGAAAATGATGAATGCGGCCGGAGGGGTCAAGGTCACAGTGGTCGACGATGCGATGCAGCGCGCACCCGCCTTCATTTTCGATTCCGCCCGGGAAGCGCATGGCTTCGTTGAGTGGCTGGATGCGAATTTCGATGCGATCCAGGAGGTGGCCGGCCGGACCACCAGCAGCGGAAGACTACGCAACGTCGAGCGTTACGTGGCGGGGCGTTTCGTCTACACCCGGTTCAACTACACAACCGGTGACGCCGCAGGCCAGAACATGACCGGCAAAGCAACCTGGGCCGCTGCCGAATGGATCAAACGGGAAGGGCCGGAAGTCACTGACTACATGCTCGAAGCCCAGCTCGCCACCGACAAGAAGCATTCCCAGATCAACACCCTGCAGACACGCGGAAAACGGGTGGTCGCGGAAGCGGTAATCCCCGATTCGGTACTTCGTGAACATATGAACGTCAGCAGCCGGCAGGTCTACAGGGCCCGCCAGATATCGACTCTCGGCGGTTTCATGTCCGGAACAGCAGCCAACGCGGCGCACCCGGCGAACGGGCTTGCCGCGATGTTCATCGCCACCGGACAGGATGCCGCCAATGTGGCCGAGTCCCATGCCGCCCTGGTGTACGTCGAATTGCGCGAAAACGACGATTACTACTACTCGATCACCCTGCCATCGGTGATCGTTGCGACGCATGGAGGCGGAACCGGACTCTCCACCCAACGTGAATGCCTCGAGCTGATGGGCTGCTTCGGCACCGGGAAAGTACGGAAGCTAGCCGAGATCATGGCTGCAACTGTCCTCTGTGGTGAACTTTCGCTGGGGGCCGCGGTAGTCGCTGACGAATGGGTTTCATCCCACGACAAATATGGAAGGAACCGCTGACCATGGGCGAAGGAATCGAACTGGAAAAGGTCACCCTGCAGGGTTTCGGGGTTCGACTTGAACCCCTGGAAGAGCAAGTCCACTTCGACGGAATCGTAAAAGCGATCCGTGATGGCGAGCTTTGGAAACTCGATGTAACGACGGTTCCCCACCCCGATGAACTGGGTCCCTACTTCGAGGAAGCAAGACAGCGCTTCGACCTTGGCCGGGACCTGCCATTCGCAACGATCGACGTCGCCTCGGGCGAAGTCGTCGGCAGCACCCGTTTCCGTCAGATCGAAGCCGCGCACCGCCGGGTCGAGATCGGGGCGACTTTCATCGGGGCGAGCGCCCAGCGCACCCATGTCAACTCGGCCGCGAAGCTCCTGATGATGCGACACGCCTTCGATACCTGGCAGGTGAATCGCGTCGAATACCTGACCGATGTGCTGAATGACCGTTCGCGTCTCGCGATCAAACGAATCGGGGCAAGGCCGGAAGGCATTCTGCGAAACCACATGCAGATGCCTGATGGCCGGATCCGTAATTCCGCCATTTACAGCGTCACCAGCGAGGAGTGGCCCGGGGTCAATGAACGGCTTGAGGAACGCCTCAGCTCCTGACGTACGGGGTCCGTCTTACCGAGGTGCGAACATGAGTTCGTGAAAGCGTCCGCTTCGATCCTCCACGCCGACCTCGATGCTTTCTACGCATCAGTCGAGCAACGTGACAATCCGGAACTGCGGGGCAAACCGGTGATCGTCGGTGGCGGAGTCGTGCTCGCATGCAGCTATGAAGCGAAAGCGCTTGGCATCTATACGACGATGAACGGTGCCCAGGCCAGGAGGATCTGTCCCGAAGCGTTCGTGGTGCCACCGAGGATGGAGGCTTATTCGGAGGCAAGCAAGGCCGTATACGAGATATTCGCGGATACGTCACCACTGGTCGAAGGCATCTCGATCGACGAAGCTTTCCTTGATGCCGGTGGCTTGGAACACATCACTGGCAGCCCCAGGGAGGTCGCCGAAAAACTGCGCCGGCAGGTTCTGGCGAAGGTCGGATTGAACATCTCGGTCGGGGTCGCCCGGACCAAGTTCCTTGCGAAAGTGGCGAGTGGTGCCTGCAAGCCGGACGGGCTGCTCGTGATCGAACCGGAGGCCGAGGAAGCTTTCCTTCATCCCCTCCCGATCGAAAAGCTCTGGGGCGTCGGCAAAGTCACGACCGGAAAGCTCAACGCAATGGGCATTCGCACGGTTGGCGACATCGCCCGTTGCAGCGAGAGCAGCCTGGTAGCCGCGCTTGGTCCAGCATCGGGTCGGAAACTGATCGATCTGGCAAACAACCGTGATCCGCGCGAGGTCCGGCCGCGTCAGCCGCGTCAGTCGATCGGGGCCCAGACCGCATTCCCGGCCTCCTCTCGCACGGTCGCTGAAATCGACACCCTGGCCGCTGGCCTGGTCGATCGTGTCACCGGACGTTTGCGCAAGGGAGGAAAGGTTTGCCGCACCGTTGCGATCGGACTTCGTTTCGATGATTTTTCGCGAGCGAGTCGATCCCAGACCCTGCCCGGCTCCACCGCCCTGACCGGCTCGATACTTGCCGCCGTCAGGGGTCTTCTTCTTTCAGCCCGCCCGATGATCGAAGACAAGGGCCTGACCCTGCTCAGCGTTTCGCTGGAGAACCTGGAGGTCGATGACGCCGTCCAGATGACCTTCGAACTCGAAGGTGACGCCGACGGGTCAGCCGCCCTCGACAGCGCTCTCGATGACCTTCGAAACCGCTTCGGCGACGGGGCCGTCAAACGCGCCTCCCAGCTTGAAAGCGAAGAAGGAGTATCTGTCCCCGTCCTGCCCGACTGAAGCTTCAGCTGCCGGTCAGGCCTTCCGGCAAAGGCACACCGTCAGCTGGTGGATCATCGAGGGCGAGTCGTGGCACAGTCACTGGAGTCAGGTTGCGTTTCCTCAATCCTTTGATGATGTCCGGCAAGGCCGCAACCGTTGCAGACCGGTCACCGCCGCCATCGTGCATCAGGATGATCGAGCCGGGTTTGACGTCTGCCAACGCCCGATCGACGATCGTTTCCGCCCCCAGGCCTTCGTAGTCACCGGTGTCTACGTCCCAGAGGACCATCAGGTAATCCCGTTCCCGGAGCAGCTCCAGGGTCGATCCGTTGAATGACCGGTAAGGCGGCCGAAACAGGCGCTGTTCAGGGCCATTGGCAGCCGCCATCTTCTGGCTCTGTTCGTTGAGCTGCACCACCTGGCTGGCGGCGTCCAGATCTCCCATCGGCGGATGATCTTCGGTGTGGTTCCCGACGGCATGACCTTGCCGGACCAGCTTCTGGATCGTCTTCTCATTTCCCGGGATGCTGGTCCCCACCGCGAAGAACGTGGCCTTCACTTTCATTCTTTTCAGGATCCGCAAGATGTCTTCGGTATACGGACTGGGGCCATCATCGAAAGTCAGGGCAACTTCACGTTTTTTGCCTCCTCCCCGCTGGATGAAGGTCGTATATTCGAGAATCCGGTCGATCGCAGCGTCTTCACGGGCCAGCTGGCGTTTTTTCCTGGCCTCGATCTGCGCTTTCGTCGGTCCTGACTCCGCGGGTGCATCATCGGTATCTGCCCCGCCGGCTATCAGCCCGATTACGAGAGCAGCCAGTGCCACCAGGGGCAGGAAGATGGCGATCCTGCGTTTCATCAAGGCCCGCTTTCGCTGGGCCAGGCGTCGCTCTTGCCTGGTCTGGTCGTTGGACACGGGCCCATCATAGGTGCCCGCCGAGGCCGATCCGGTTAGGTTCCTACCATGACCACGGACTTTTCGGTAACCAGCTTCGATCCTGACAATTCCGACCGCTTCGTTCGCCTCGCCAAAGACCTTGGCGTTTCATCTTTCGGCCTGAACCTGATGGTTCTGCAGCCCGGGCAAAGGGGGCGAATTCACCTGCACCATCGGCAGGAAGAGGTGTACCTGGTGACCAGTGGTGAGCTCAGCCTGCTGATCGAGGGTGAAGTCTCGATTCTCAGGCCGGGCGACGCGGCACGGGTCGGACCGGCAGTTCGACGGCAACTGGCGAATGCCGGTGCCGAACCCTGTGTCCTTTTCGCTCTCGGTGGCGACGGTACCCATGAAGGGCGCGACGCCGAGGCTTTCATCGACTGGGACGATGTCGAGGGCGGCACCCCGCAGGAAATCCCGTTGCCCGGCGACATCCCCCACTCCTGATCCCGGTGTCTTGACCCGATCTGACCGGAACCTGTATTTCGGTTCGACGGGAATGCGCCCCCGCGGTTGGGACCGCCTAGAGTTCCGGACAGATTCAACTACCCGGCCAGGATTCAGATGATGCCTTCCGACGATTCACCCAGACCCAACTCAGAGCTGCTCCAGATCGGCGAAGTTGCTGATCGGGTTGGCCTGTCGTTGCGCTCGGTCCGTTATTACGAAGAAGTGGAACTGCTCACCCCGACCGCGCGAAGCGAGGGTGGATTCCGGCTGTTCGACCAGTCGCAGGTCGATCGCCTGCTCTTGATCAAGCGCATGAAGCCAATTGGCATGTCCCTGGATGACATGAGGCTGTTGCTGGATGCGCGCGAATCACTGCATTCAGCCGACAGCGACCAGTCGATCGCCGATGCCGACGCGCGGCTCCGGGAATTCGTCGAAACCGCCGAGAAACGCTGTGAAGAGTTCGAATCCCAGCTTCGCAGCGCCCGGGAACTGGCCGAGCAGATCCGCACCGAGCTCGACCAGCACGACTGAACTGGCCGGGACTCCCTGGTCAGTGAGCTGCCGCGAGCTGACCGGAAAGGTCGCGGTGAAGGGTTTCGCTGATCTGGTTGAGTCCGGTCACCTCGAGCTCGATGTCGTGCCGTTCGTAATGACTGGCAATCGCGTCGAGGGCGGCGACCGCAGAGCTGTCCCAGAGGTGAGCTTTCGAGAAATCGATCGTGACTTTCGGCGGATCGTTGGGGTAGTCGAAGGATTCGATCAATTCCTGGTCCGAAGCAAAAAACAGCTCACCGGAAACAACGTAGGACGCCTTCTTGCCATCAGCTTCAACGGTCCGGGTCACATCAACGAGGTGGGCAACCCGACGGGAGAACAGGGCCATCGTGGTCAGCACACCAGCACCAACCCCGAGTGCGAGGTTGTGGGTAGCCACCGTGGTGATGACCGTGACCGTCATGACGACGGTTTCGCCACGCGGCATCAGTTTCAGGGTCGAAGGCCTGATGCTGTGCCAATCGAAGGTGGAAACCGAAACGAGGATCATCACCGCTACCAGCGCAGCCATCGGGATTATCGCGACGATGCTGCCGAGTCCGACCACCAGAATCAACAGGAATACGCCGGCCGCGAAGGTCGATAGCCGGGTGCGTGCCCGGCCAACCCGCACGTTCATCATGGTCTGGCCGATCATCGCGCAGCCGGCCATTCCGCCGAAGAATCCGGTGATTACGTTGGCAATTCCCTGTCCGCGGGATTCGCGATCCTTATCCGAACCGGTCTCCGTTATGTCATCAACCAGTTTTGCGGTCATCAATGATTCGAGAAGGCCGACCGCCGCCAGGGTCAGCGAGTAGGGCGCGATTATTGACAGTGTCTCGAGGGTGAACGGCACGGAGGGAATTCCGAGGAAAGGCAGGACACTCGGCAACTCGCCCTGATCGCCCACATCCGGAACACCGATCCCACCGACCAGGACGATCACAGTCAGCACGACAATCGCAACCAAGGGCGCCGGAATGGCCTTGGTCAACCTCGGAACGACCACGATCACGAGCAGGCCGGCGGCGACCAGAATCACTCCGACCACCCCACCGTCGACCAGATGTGGCACCTGGGCGAGAAAGATCAGGATGGCCAGGGCGTTCACGAAACCGGTCATCACCGATCGCGGCACGAACCGCATCAGTTTCGCGATTCCCAACCCTCCGAGGGCTATCTGGATGGCCCCGGCAAGGATCGTGGCGGCGAGCAGATATTCGACCCCGTAATCCTTGACCAGGGACACGATGACCAGGGCCATCGCCCCGGTCGCGGCGGAAATCATGGCGGGGCGGCCGCCGGTGAATGCGATCGCTACCGCCATCGTGAACGAGGCGTAGAGCCCCACTTTGGGGTCAACCCCGGCGATTATCGAGAACGAGATCGCTTCCGGGATCAGCGCGAGAGCAACGACCAGGCCGGCGAGGAGTTCGATCCGAAGAACTTCGGCGGAGGGCATCGAGGGTTTCCGCAGCCGCGGGCGGGAAGGCATGGTCGTAGAGCTCACTTGAATCCTTGCTGAGTCGCACCCGGTCGGGCGTAGGTTGAACGTCGTGGGAGGCCGAGGGTCAGTTGCTTCGGCCGTTCGCGTCGCGTGGCGACGCTTCGTACGACGTGCTCTGAAACTCAATCATCCGCCGGAGCAGGCATAAAGCCGGGCACCGACCGGGACAACCTTACCGTAACGTAAGGGTTGAGTACAGAAGTAGATCTGTGAGTTACTTCACACAGCGCGAACCGCCAGAAAAGAATTTCCGTTCCTGGCGGTCCGGCTCGGCACCCGAGGTGGATCGGGGTGCCGGGCCTGACGCCGACCCTGGCCCCTCGCGGAGCGGCCAGGGCCGACAGCGGCCGGTTAGATCAGGGCGCTTCGACTATGCGCATGTACGGAAGCGGCTGCTCCCAGCCGTCCGGGTAACGCTCTTTGGCCTGTTCGTCGTTGACCGAACCGGCGATGATTACCTTTTCGCCGGACTGCCACTGGGCCGGGGTCGTGAGCTGATGTTCTGAAGTCAGCTGGAGTGAGTCGATCACACGCAGCACCTCGTCGAAGTTGCGTCCGGTGGTCATCGGGTAAATCAGGACAAGCTTGATTTTCTTGTCCGGACCGATCACGAAAACGTTGCGCAGCGTCGCGTTCTGGGCCGGGGTGCGGTCAGTCGAGGTGCCCTCGACGTCGGCCGCCAGCATTCCGTAGGCCTTGGCCACGGCGTGATCGGTATCAGCGATCATCGGGTAGTTCGGCGCGGTTCCCTGGGATGACTCGATGTCCTTCGCCCAGAGTTCGTGGTTGTCGACGGGGTCGACTGACAGGCCGATGATCTTGGTGTTCCGGCTGTCGAAGTCGGGCTTGATCGATGCCATGTAACCGAGTTCGGTGGTGCAGACCGGAGTGAAGTCCCGCGGATGGGAGAAGAGCACGGCCCAGCTGTCTCCGATCCAGTCGTGGAAGTCGATTTCCCCTTCAGTTGTCTGGGCGGTGAAGTTCGGGGCTGTGTCGCCGATGGTCAGGCTCATATCAATTCCTTCTGGTTGGTCGAGTCAATCACGGTAAAAGTTGATCCGGTTATATGTATATCGTAACAAGGCGCTGTTGCCGGAAACAAAAGCTGTCACCATCGGGCTCGGCCGATTTACGATTCCAGGTCGAGTGAATCAAGCAGCAGATGGAAATAGACGAGGCCGGCATACGGCTGCCAGCGGGCAACCAGTTCCTGCACCGTTTCGTAGTCGAGGTCCGGGCCAAGGTTGAGCAGCCGTCTCAGTTTGTTGTGGGCGCCAACATCATCCCCGGGGAATATGTGGGTCCGGCCAAGGCCGCGCAGCATCACGTACTCGGCGGTCCACCGTCCCACTCCGCGCAGGCTGGTCAGGCGCCTGTAGGCGGCTTCATCGTCCAGTCCCTCCATGCCTTCCAGATCGAGGTCGCCGGTCACGATCGCCCGGGATGCTTCGATGATCGTCCGGGCCTTGTTGAAACTGAACCCGAGGGCCTTCACCTCTTCCGGTTCGATCCCGGCCAGGTCTTCCGGGCCGGGAAATGCCTGCCGGTCGCCCCCTTCACCGGGCACCGGTTGTCCGTAACGGCGAGTAAGCCGGTTGAGTACGTGTAGACCGACTTCCAGCGAAAGCTGCTGGCAGGCGACTCCGTTTACCAGTCCTTCGAAAACGGTCGGGAAGCGCGGCGGCTTTACCCCGCGCATTCGTTCGGCGATTGGGCCGATGTCAGGATCAGCTGCAGCCATTCGCATGAATCCCGACAGGTCCTGGTCAAGGCCAAGAATTTTGGTCAGTGCCGCTGGAACCTCACGACCGGCTGCCCCTTCATTGATCTCCCCTGAGATTTCAACCCGGATTTTCGGATCATCCGTGCCTCCGTGTTGTGAAACGGCAAGTGCCACGGGATCGCTCTCCGGCAGGGCAAGCGAACGACGGTAACACGCGGTATCGCCATCCCAGACATCAATTTCGTTCTTGGCGCGTCGTCGCAGGACCCATGCCGTCAGGTCCAGCCGGAAAGGACTGGTCGCATTCAGTTCGATTTCGATCGCGTTCACGGTTGCTCGTTGTTCGTGCCGGGCTTCAGGTGCCGGGATCAGGGCGGGCGAACCGCACGCCGATCAGGCATCCCGCATCGTCGGGATCCCTCGCCTCAAACCGGGTCAGGATGGAACCGGGATCCACCTGTGCGAGAAAGCCCTCGGTGATTCCCCGATGAAGACCGCACACAAGCTCGCTGTTTTCGCGGGCCACTTCCCGGTAGGGGCAATTGCCGAGACGGAAGGTGGTTTGTGTCCCGGAGTCGTCCGCCGGGCCGGGTTGGAATCCCATTGCCGCAAGCGCGTGCCGAAACCGGGTCAACGGATCGCTTTTCGCGGAACCACGCCGTGCGATTTCGTCGCCAACTTCCCTCCCCCTCGTCTGGATATGTCCCGGGATGACTGGCCCCTCACTGATCGCTCCAGCCAGCCATTTGCTGAGATCACGGTAGGCGGTCGGGCCGCTGCCTCCAGGGTCCGCAGCCGGGTCGATCGACCAGAGGTCGCGGGGACGTCCACGGCCGCGCCGTTCCCTCACGCTGGCGACAAGGCCGGCCCGGCGAAGCTTCTCGAGGTGAACCCTGATGCCGTTCGGATGCCGATCAAGGGTCGCGGCCAGGTCTTCGGTAGCAGCGGGGCCATCATCGGCAAGCATCCGGAAGAGCCGGGCCCGGGTCGGCTGCGCGAGAACTCTGTCTTCGGCCGGGTCTATGTCCATGGATCAAAGTCTTCCCCGTCTGGTTTCAAAACGGACAGACGCCTGATACTTTTATACATGACTTCTGTGAAAAATACCAACCGGAGCGGCCAATGACCTACGTGATCAACGAACCCTGCATCGGCACCAAGGATGTCTCCTGCACCGAGGTCTGTCCCGTCGACTGCATCCATCCGACTCCCGATGAGCCGAACTTCGAGGCAGCCGAACAGCTTTACATCGACCCTGAAGAATGCATCGATTGCGATGCCTGCGTTGAGGCCTGTCCGGTGGACGCAATCACGGCCGAAGACTCGGTGCCACCAGAGTGGCAGAAGTTCATCGACATCAACGCCAACTACTACAAGAAGTCCAGTTGAGAAAGGCAGTTGCCGAATGAAACGATCCGAGGCCCTGACCGAACTTTCCCATGACCATCACCAGGCTCTTTTTGTAGCCAAGCTGATCAAGGACTCGGAGACCGAGGCCGAAGCTGGCACCGCTTTCACCGATTACTGGACCAAACTAGGCGCCCGGCATTTCCAGATCGAAGAAGAGGTCCTGCTTCCCGGCTCCGGCCTGCCCGGCCCGTCGAACGACGCTGATGTTGCCCGCCTGCTCGGCGAACACCTGGAGATCCGCCGCGGAGCCAGGCGTGTGCTCAAAAGCGAAGCTTCACTTTCCGAGATCAAGGAACTCGGGGCCCTGCTGTACAGCCATGTGCGTTTCGAGGAACGGGAACTTTTCCCACGGATCGAAAACGAACTCAACCCGACCGAGCTTGCGAGCCTCGCAGCCGACTTGAACGAAGCCGAGGCTTCAGACATTTCATGAGTTCCTGACCTAAATAACTGCCTGAACTACGGCTCATCGACTTGACTCGGCAACGAAATCAGAGACAGCGTCGATTTCAGCGCCGCTCAGACGTTCATCGAAAGCCGGCATCTCCTCTCCGCCCTGCCGCACCTGGCGAGCGACCGACGCTGCCGAGAGATTCAGACCATCGAGGGACGGTCCGAGTGGACCCTGGGCATCAGCCGCGCTGAGCACGTGACAGCCAGCGCATCCCCCCGACTGAAAGATCTCTTTGCCGTCGATCGAGTCGGCGGAGTCAGTGGAATCGGACGAACCGCCGCATCCGGCCAGAAGGGCAACTGACACGAGAAGGGCAAGCGGCGCCAACGCCATCCTGAACCGGTTCCGGGTCGCTGAAAACGGAACGGTTTTCATGAGGTGACAACCATCTTGATGCTCTGGTCCCGATGCACCGAGCAGGTCGTTTCGTACTCTCCCTCACGGTTCAGAGGGATCTTCAGAACCTGATGCGGAGAGACCGCAAAACCTGCCACGAACTGGGTTGAATCATCGCGGTTGTCGACCAGCAGGGTATCCCCGACCTTTCCTTCTATCCGGTCAGGAATTCCGGGCACAGTTTTACCTTGCGCCACTAGATCCGAAGCACCCTTCGGAATCTTGATCGTGACCGTGTTGGCGCTGGGCCGGTCGCCGGATTCCTGGGTGTAAGCGAACGTGCCCGCTCCCGCCACAATCAGGATTGCGAGCAGCACCAGATGGCGTCCATGGCCTTTCACCATGGACGCCAACCGTTGCTTGACCGGTTTAGCTTTCTCTCGCGGTCGCATTGACCTCGACCTCGCCAGCCTTCTCGAAAGTCAAGGTGACCTGAAACGTCTCACCGTCAGTGATCGGATCGGCGAGATCCATCATCATGATGTGGTAACCGCCGGGCTCGAGGATCACTTCTTCGCCAGCCGGCAAATCGATTGAGGAGACCGGACGCATACCCATCAGCATGTCGTGGTCATCACCGTGCATCGAATCGTCGCCCATTGCGTTTTCATCCATCGAATCTTCGGACATCGAATCGTCGCCCATGGCGTCTTCATCCATCGAACCTTCGGTCTCGGCATCGGAACTGACGGTTTCGTGGACCTCGGTTTTACCGGCGATCGATGCGGGCACTGAGGCCTTCAGCAGTTTGTCGTCCTCGGGGCTCTTGATCGTCATGTAGACAGCACCCGAATCCTGGGTGGGCGTGGTGACCCGGGACCACACATCGGTGACTTCGAGATCGTCGTCCGAGCCACCGCAGGCAACTACGGTCCCAGCGAGGACAAACATCATTATCGGAATAAGAATCAGTTTCTTCATGGTTCTCCTTTTAGTTTTCAGACCCGGTCAGGCGTCCTGAGCCGGGCTTGTTTCGTTCAGCAATGTCTTCAAATCCGCAGCCATTTCGTCCGCTGGAGTGCCAAAGGCCCATTCGACCTTGACTTCACCGTTCGAATCGACCGCGAAAAGCTGCGCGGTGTGATCCACGTCGTATGCGCCATCCTCATCCGGCTCTCCCAGTTTGTGGGAGGCACCGAAAACCGATTCGGCCTTCGATAGCTGTGCCGCTGTTTCCGGAATGAAGGACGCGAACGCATCACTGTCGAAGAAATGTCCGAGATACCCGTTCAGAACCTTTGCGGTATCCCGTTCCGGATCCACGGTGACCATCCCCACCTCAACCTGTTGCCGCTGTTCCGGACTCAGTTCAGCCAGGGCCAGACGGGTGTCGGCAAGAGTGGTCGGGCAAACATCCGGACATCCGGTGTAGCCGAAGTAGATGAGCATCAAACCGTCGTCCCCGCCTTTCAACTGGGCAATCCGGTTATTGGTTTTGGGGTTCTCGTTCGGCAGTTGGACGTTTCCGACCTCAGTCGGTGGTGTCCTGGTAATGCCGTTCAGACCTTCGGGCTGGTCATCCGATCCGCAACCCGCCAGCAACACCGCTCCGATGAGAGCGAAAGTCGCAAGCAGCACGCTGAATCGAGTCCAGTTTCCGGAAGGCCTGTCCCGTTGGATGGCGTTGGCCTCCATCGAGACTCCTTTCGGTAGGCGTCAATGCCGGACTGACGTCCGGACTGTCTTGGAATCAGACGCCGAAAGGAGGTGCGCGCGAACCGAGTGTGCCGGGCACCATCGCTGGTACCGGCAGATCTGCCGTGACTGACACCAGTGCCTGCCACGACTCCCGTTTGGTTCGAGCTGAGCGATGGATGATCTCTGCCAGGGCAGCGATCGCTGTCTCGCCCGGATACAACCCGATCAGAAGGACCGCAAAAACGGTCGCGAAAGGGGCCAGCATCAGCAGTCCTGCTGCGCTATCCAGCATGCCGGCAGCGCCAATCAGCACCACCAGGAAAATCGCAATCAGCCACGAGGCGAGTCTCATCACTGATGCCAATTCTACACGACGGATCACGGATCCCCGAAGCTACCGGGGCCTGGCCCCCTCCCCGTCAGTTCATTCCTCCGAGAAGTGAGCGACCGAACTCCCTTCGATGATCACTGGCAATGGCGGTGTCCCGTGGACGTTTTCCAGGACCCACTTCGCCGCCACGCTGATCGACTTGTCGGTCCCTTCTTTGTCCCGGCATACGGTCACCGCCGTACCCCCGCCTTCGATTCGAAATGCCGTGTAACTGACGAACCCGGGAACCTCGCTGATCAATGACCTGATTTCCTCGGTCTTCTCTTCGATCACCTCGAAGATTTCAGGGGCGCCTTCGCCGGAATAGCTGCGGACCACAACGTACATTTCATACCTCCTGTGCCGTTTGCCTGCGTACCTCCACCCTATGCGCAATCGAGCATGTTTTTGAAGATCCGGTTCTTGCAAGTTCGTCGTCGAATGCACGACGTCGGATCTGGACGCGGGCCGACCTGCCCGCACATGTGAGTATGTGGCTGACTACGTCGCCAGCTGAATAGCCGGGTCTACGGAGGTGAGCTGGTCCGGCAATCCGAAGGATCTGAAGAGTTCCGGCATCAGGGGCTGGAGGAAGTTGTGGACGCCGGTGATGGTCTGTCCGCCTCCATCTTCACCGGTCATTTCGAGGATCGTGACCGACCACGGCAGCCAGTTTCCCGTTTCCTGATCGGGCTTGTATCCGGCATAGGCCGGGAAACCATTGGCGGTGACAGCGATGAGCTTCGAACCGCGACAGGCGGCGCCGGTGCCCAGCATGAACCGGCCGGTTTCTTCCGCCCCGCGGATCCAGAGCGGCAGCGGCGGCATGTCGAAAACGACGTCGTAACGAAGCAGGGCGACTATCCGGTCGATGTCGTATTCGGCGAATGCATCGAGGTACTGCTCAAGCAACTGCTGCTCGTCCTCGTCGCTCGGCCTTGCCGGCGTGTCGCTGTCCTTGAGATCGAGTTCATCGAGCGTGGCCCGGGCCCGCTGAAGTGCGCTGGTGACCGAAGCCACGGAAGTCTCGAGCAGGTCGGCCACCTCTTTGGCGCTCCAGCGAAGGACTTCACGCAAAACAAGCACGACCCTTTGGCGGGCAGGCAGATGCTGGAGTGCGGCAACGAAAGCCAGACGCAGGGATTCACGGTCGGCCGTTCGGGCAGCCGGATCATCACCCGGGTCGGTGAGCTGGCCACCAGCGAACGGCAGGATCCAGGTCGATTCTTCGAGCGGTGCGCCGAGCGGCGAATCCGCCATCCCCGGATCGGACAGATCAACCGGCCTTGCCTTGCGTTTGCGTGAATCGATCTGGTCGTAACAGACATTGGTCGCGATCCTGAACACCCAGGACTTGAGTGCCGCCGGGTCCTGAAGCGTGTCCGAACGCTTCCAGGCACGAATCATCGTTTCCTGGGTTGCGTCTTCGGCCTCGAACCCGGAGCCGAGCATCCGGTAGCAATAGCCGACGAGCGAAGGACGCAGGCGCTCAAGATCTTCTTCAAGGCTTCCATGGCGAATCGACGAGGCAAGCATCCGCAACATTGTAGGCAACAGCGATTAGTTCCACCCGGCCTGCCGGTCCTTTCTGGAAATCCCCGACCGCAGAGGCCCACATGTCAAGACAGCTGTTTTTGACCCTTCCGGTCAGCGATCTCACGACGAGCCGCCGATTCTTCGAAGAGCTGAATTTCTCCTTCGACGAACGGACCTGCGATGGGCAGGCCGCCTGCATGATCATCAACGAGCAGGCTTTCGTGCTGCTGCTTTCCAGAGAACGTTTCGCTGAGTTCGTTACCAGGCCGGTGGCTGACCCCCACCGCGCTTCGGCCTTCACCGTTGCGATCAGTGCCGAGAGCCGTGATGCGGTTGACGCCCTGACTGCTTCGGCCCTGGCCGCGGGAGCGGCCCCCGCCAAAGAGATCCTTGATCTCGGGTTCATGTACCAACGCAGCTTCCGCGACCACGACGGTCATATCTGGGAGGTCCTTTGGATGGACCCGCCTGGCGAAAAAGGAAGTTCCTGGACCCGACATCGTCCAGCCGCCTCATGAAACCGCTTTCGGCACCCGGGTAGCGGCCAGGCGAAGATCGCACTCGCAAAGGCATAAGCCCCGGATTCGCCTCTGGAGCCTGGATGAGAGGCGCACACCAATACCCCCGAAACAAGGGGTGTTCTTTCAGGCCCGACCTCGAAAAGCTTCCGGCATGATCACTAACGGAACGAATCAAGAGACAGGGACACTCCCCGTAGCACCAATCTTCAAGGGCCCGGACGAGGGCGATGCCCTCTGGGCCTTCGACACCCTGGGGGTGGTCAAAGCATCGGCGGAGACGACCGGTGGCATGCTCGGACTGGTCGAGCAGCTCGCAGCCAAGGGGGCAGGTTCACCACTCCACGTCCACACCCGCGAAGACGAATGGTTTTACGTCATCGAGGGTGAGCTCACCTTCTGGGTGGGCGGAGAGGTGATCGTCGCCCCGGCCGGCAGCTTCGTATTTGGCCCCCGGGACATCGCCCACACCTTCGTGGTCAGCTCAAACCAGGCCCGCTTCCTGCTCGGGACCAACCCTGGCGGGTTTGAGAATTTCATGGCCGCAGCCGGCGTGCCCGCCGAACGGTTGGAGGTGCCGCCCCCGGCGGACGGGGCCCCTGACATCGAAGCGATGACCGCTGCTGCCGCCGCCTTCGGAATCCAGATCATCGGACCCCCCGGAATTCCCGAAGGAGAGATCAAGTGAGCCAGCTCAGAACGATTCTGGTGTCGGTGATGATCCTCCTCGGGGGATCACTGCTCTTCACTTCCAGCGCCTCCGCGATCGATTTCAAGGCAGCCCCCAACAGTCCGCTGACCGGGCTCGGTCCGGACGGCAGGGGCGCGGTCGCCGGTGACTTCGGCGGAAACCCGGCCGATGACATCATCAGCGTCTCCGAAGCCGAGGGTCCTTCCCTCGGGGGTGGCATCTACATGCTGATCAACAACGGCATGGGCACCTTCACCGAAACCGCCAAGAGCGCCTGCGACGAAAACGAGGACAGTCCCTGCCTCAACGACTGGCCCATTGCTGGCATCTACAAGGCCGACTTTGACCAGGACGGCAACCTCGATGTGCTGACAATCCGTGAAGGACTGGACAGGTACACCGTCTGGCATGGCGACGGTGAGGGGCACCTCAGCTATGGCGGTTCGATGGATCCCGACCGTCCGCTCCCCAGCGTCAACTCACTGGCGATCGGCGACCTCACCCAGGATGATTACCCGGACATTGCGGTCGGCTTGAACGGTGGCGATTTCCAGATCCACCCGAACATGGGGATCAGTGGCCCCGGAATGTTCAGCTCGACTTCTCCCCGGGTCCAATCGATCACCGGTGCCGGCGCCAATGACAACGACTACTTCGGCTCGGCAACGATCGGCAATTACAACGGCGGCGGTTTCGACATCGCCTTCGGCCAAGTGGCATGCACCGAGGTCGGGCCCGGCTGCGCGACCCCGTATCCAGCCAGCAATGCCGTGTTCGTCGCCGATGGAGATGGCTCACCGATCGACTTCATCGGAGCCACCGGCAACCCGCACCCGGTGCCCTCCGGCCAGATCATCACCGACGTTGCCTCGATCCAGGTCGATGTCGAGTTCACACCGCCAGGACTGGCCGTCGCAACCGCCTCGGGAACCGGCGGCGAGATCCGCACCTATGTGGGCAACACCAGCGTCACGCTCCTCCCCAACCCGAGCGCCAACTCCACCCTCCAGACGACCGGGGTACCGTCAGCCCTCGCGTCCGTCCGCCTCAATCGTGATCTGCTCAGCGACCTGACCTGGATTGAGAGCGGGACTTCGGCCGGTGTCGCGGTCCAGACGGGCGGCGGCGCATTCAGCGCCGAGACCAATGGTCCGTTCGCGATTTCGCCGGACAACAAGGAGTACGGGTCGCTCTCGACCGGATCGTTTACCGCCAACGGCGTCGCCGGAATGGCCTTCGGCGGTACTGACCCGGACTCACAGACCGGCACAGTCGGCATCCTCCTGCCGGCGGATGAGTTCAAGGTCGATCCCATCCTCGATTTCGGCGAAGTGACTCCCGGTTCGGCGAAGACGCTGCCCCTCAACATCAGCAACCCCGGGGTCTTCTCGAACTGGCTCGTTGATCAGGAGATCACCGAAGACGCTTCTGGCGCCTTCAGCATTTCCGACCACGGAAACTGCAGGGAAGTGGAGATAGTCCCCGGGGCCACCTGCACGATCATGGTCACCTTTTCACCGACTACAAGCGGTAACCATGCCGCCCAGTTGCTGACTCACCGGGACGGTCCCGATGCGGCGACCAGCCTGACCGGCACCGCAACGGACCCCGACCCGGACCCGGGCCCTGACCCCGACCCGGAACCAGAGCCGGATCCGGACTCCGACCCGGACCCTGTGACCAAGGTGAACCTGAAACTGAAGTCAGTCAGCAAGGTCAGGACGGGTGGCAGGGCCAGGATCAATGCCGCCGTGAGGAACACCGGCAATCAGACGATCAGCCGGCTGGTGCTGAAGGCCCGAGTACCAAAGAAGCTGGGCAAAGCATTGAAACGAGCCACCGTCAAGGAGATCGCTCCCGGCGCGACGGTTCGACGCACCATCAAGATCAAGGTAAAGCCGAAAGCGAAACGCGCCAGAAAGCTCGTCGTGAAAGTCAAGGCGAGGCAGGCCGGGAAAACCCTGGCGTCAGCCCGCAAGGCGGTCAGGATCAAGCGGTAGGGATTGCGGGCGCGGCCGAGTTATTCGGTCGCGCCCGGTCTCACTTTTCGGCTTCGACGTCGAATCGACCGTGGGTGGTCAGGGGCGTTTTGACCATTACTTCAGGCAGGTACTCGTCCATGAAAACCGAGGCGACCAGTTCTCGTCGTGAGTTGACGCCCAGCTTTTCGAAGATGTTCTTCACGTAGTCCTGAACGGTATGGGGAGACAGGACGAGTTCCTCGGCAATCTCGTTGTTCCCGTATCCGCGGGCGATCAGAGTCGCGATCTCGCGCTCCCTGGGGGTCACGCCGTGGGTCTCGAGACGCAGGGTTGCCGAACGCGGCCCGGATGCGGGTTCGATCACGACCGTCACGGTCCGGTCCTCGTCCTCACGTGACGCGTGGAGCACGAACCAGCCCGAGGTTCCCGGCACCGTGACCGAACTTTGCGGGATCGCCTCCCGGGCATCGGCGACCCGGATGAAGTTCGCCAGCGAATAGATCGGCGTCGGCAGGTCGTTCCCGCGTCCGGGCTGGTTGCCACGCAGGTCAGCGAGCAACCCCCGGGCCGGCGCAGAAATGAACTCCACCTCGTTGTCGGGACCGAGCACCACCAGACCCGGCGATTCCGGCCCGGTTGCCCGACGAGCCGCCTCGAAGCGAAGCGAACTCCTGATCCCGCGGGCGATGGTCCCGGCCACTGCGGCCAGCGCGGCCTCGTCCTTCGCATCGAACGCCCCACTTTCCTCGCGGCGCGCGATGTGAACGGCAC
>JBAUOE010000126.1:0-16680 GCA_049579585.1 Solirubrobacterales bacterium
CAGGTCAACCGTGGCGGGGTCGGGAGCGCCGCCCTTGTTGGTCGACACCGCAATGCCGAGGTAGGTCGAGAAGCGGATGTTGCGGAAAGCGACGTCGTCGATGATGCCGGTGGAGTCACCGAAGTAGCGGATCGCCATGCCAACTTCATGGGTGGGCGAATCACCATCTACGGCGAGGGCCGAGAGGTCCAGGCTGGCTCCGTCTTCAACGCTGATCCAGACGCCGTAGGCACCGGGCGGGCTGAACCCTGGCTTGAGCGTGGTCAATGCCTTGCCGGCACCGACGATCTTGACTTTCTTGTCGATCGAAAGCGCGGCACCGCTGGTGTATTCACCGGCGGCGACGTTGATGGTGTTGCCGTCGTTTACCGAGGCAACTTCAAGTGCCCGCTCGATCGTTGCGCAAGGAAGCAGCTCGACCGTGCAGAGGTTGCCGGCATCGATACCCGTGGTCGCGACGTAAAGGTCACCGCTCGGGGCGTTGTCGGTGACGCCGGGGCCGGCGACGTTGGAGCCGTTGTTGTCGAAAGTGTTGTCCGAGCCGAGATCAAGTGTGCCGGTGGAAACGTTGTTGCCGACCGCGACGGAGTTGTCAGCGAGGGCGTTGTCGTCGATGTCCACGTTAGCCAGAGTGACCTGGTTCTCCAGTCCGATCGCGACGACGGTGTTACTGATCGTGTTGCCGGTCAGGGTGACGCTGCCAACGATCGGCGATACGGCACCACCACGGACGACGATGCCGCCGCCGGTGGAGCCATCAACTTCGGAGTCGGTTACGGAAACCGGGCCGGCGGTCGCGCCGTACTTGAGGTTGAACTCGATTGCGTGGGGGCTTCCGTGAGCGCCGCCGCCAGTGTTGTTGGCTTCGAGGGTGCTGAAGTCGAGGTTGGTGCCGCGCTCGAGGTAGATCGCTTTGTCACCGTTGCCGTTGAAGGTCGAGTTGGTGATCGTGACGTCGTCGAAGGCTCCGCCGTTGTCCGCCACGAAGAAGCCGTGCGAAATGTTGTTGTCGAAGTGGCTATTGGTGATGGTCAGACCGGAGGCGGCTCCCCTGACCCGCATGCCGTGCTGGTTGTGGTGCGCGTTTACGCCGTCCAGCACCCAGTTGGTGCTGACTGCGTTGTTGTGGTTCGCAATGGCGTAGCTGCTGAAGTTGGTGACTTCAATATTGGTGAGCTTCACGCCTGAGGTCACAGCGTCCGTGCGGATCGCCGAAGCGGTCGAGGTCGGGATCGTGCCGAGCCCGAGGAACTTGACGTCTTCGATCTCGGAGTTGTCAGCGCCGGCGTTGATGTGCGTAACCGGAGAGCTCGGGGCGGTCAGGATCGTGTTGGCCCCGTCACCGTGGATGCGGATCGACTTGGTCAGGGTGAAAGCTCCGTTGAAGGTGCCGGTGCCAACCGCGATGTTGTCGCCCGTGGCTGAAGACTGGTTGATCGCGTACTGGATTGTGGCGCAGGCAGTCGCGCTGCAGTCGCCCGTGTTGGAGCCACCTGAAGTGACAATCCTGGTGGTGGCGTCAGCGGAAGCTGCACCGATGCACGCAAGCATCAGCATCGCGGCGAAGGCTGCGATGAAGAAGTTTCGGACCCTGGTGGAACGGGCAGGACTGGGCACGGACGGCACAACAGACGAAGACAACATTCGCTAGGTAGCTCCCTGAATACGATTTGGATTTCGACGCAGTCCGGTCATCGGAGCTGCACATCAAGGCGGGACTGTAGCGGGAATTTGGCCGCGAGTTGTTGAAAATTCCAAAGACACCGATGGGTGTTCAGAAACATCTCTGTTTGAGGCATTGCCGTTTCTGACCTAATGTTTTTAGGTAGAGCGATCCCAGACGCCATGCGGAAAATGTCCCAATGTCACTCCGCTGTTTCCCAGCAACACAGGGGAACCGCCGACGATTGATCCGATTTGTGTCACCCTGTGTGACAGGGTGTCACGGCCAACGCTCAACTTACTGAACACCCGCTAATAGTTCATAAACTCGGCGAATAAAATTTCGCCTCGACAACCATAAATTCGGCGTGCCAGAAACCTGGCTGGCCGAAACTAGCGGATCGCTTCGATCCAGTCGAGGCGCTGGCCACAAAGCTGCCCGGCTTCGTCCGCCGGGAGCGTGGTGACCTGAGTCCGGTTTTGAACGGGTGACAGCACGACCGGACCCAACCCGAACGGATACCCGCCAGTCGCTGGGCGAAGCGCTCCGCCCTGCTCGAATTTCAGCGAAAAGGATTTCTCGCCGGCGCTGAACCTGGTTGTGTCGAACTCGATGTACTGAGCGTTGTTATTCAGTCGGTTCCGGATCGAACCGACCTCCTTCCCGTCTATCTCCAGGGTCACTTCACCACGGGAAGAACCACCGAGGAAAACGTCGTATTCACCATCAGCGGGCACAGTGATGCTGCCGGTCGCAACGCCATCCGAAGTCGGTGTGAGGGTGCCGTTCGCGGGATCGGGAATCCAGTCGGGCGGATAAACAGTGAACTCGGAAATGCCGTTGGGTGCGCGGATCGCCGCCGCCACCTGTCCTCCGCTGCCCGCTTTGGCCGCAACCGAAAGGATCGCCTGGCACGGTGGCACCTCGGCCGGGTCACGCAGGTTTCCGAAAGGCCTGTGGACGATTATCGAAGCCGGATCAAAGTCCTGTGGTCGTTGCCAGACCTCGTAATACTCGCCACGCTCAACCAGTTCATAAGGCGAAGGCGGGCGGCTTTGCCCCGGGCTACGCCGCAGAACCAGGGTTCGGTAAGTGAACAGGCCTTCGAGATCGGCGTCGAGGACCAGTTCATCGGTATCCGACCAGGCACCCTTGTCCGCGACCTCGCCATCACGCCGTGGAATCTGGCGTCGGCGCAACTCGGACGCGCCCTCGGCATCAGCCAGCCTCAGGAAATGACGCACCCCGTAAGCCTGGTACTCGGTCATCAGGGTTGGCCCCTGCCCGGCGAAGTCCTCACCGATCTGCTCGAGTTCGACCAACTGCGCCCGTGGTGCCAGATAAGCCTCGTTGTACTGGAGGGCATTCGAAGCCAGGACCCCGACCGGGACCACCAGCAGGACCACCCCGACCGACAGGAACGCCAGCTTCGCCCCAGGGGACCTGTTGCCCGGAATCCACTGCCGACCGGTCAGCAGGGCCCCGATGCCAACCATCACCAGAATCAGGACCGAAGCAGTTCCGGTGGCCAGCGCTTTGCCCTGGACCCACGGAGAGCCGATGTACCAGACCAGGAACGAACCAAGCCCGCAACCGCCAGCGAAAAGCAGCAAAGCCCAGGCCCGGCTGAGAATCGCTGCCCAAAGCCCGAAGCCCCAGGCAACCACGGCAGCGACAAGCAGCACCACGGTTACCCATTGGGTTGCCGGTTCGATGCGGAAATCACCGGCCGGCCAGGGGCCGAGCACCTGGGTCAATGGCAAAGCCCGGATCAGGTTGCCCATCTCGGTGGTGTTGGTCAGCGGACCCTGGTTCGGAGAAAACAGTTCACCTGCCGCAAAAATGGTTGGCAGGCCGATCAGGGCAACCCCGACGGTGACCACACCGGCCCGGACCAGATAAGTGACCAGCAGCCCCCCGGGGATCCCGTTCCCACCCCGGGCCAGAAGAACCAGCTTCGCGATCATCAAAAGCACGACGCCGAACACCACTGCCATCAGCCAGGGAGCGCCGCCAGCGCCCATAACGCCGATCAAGGCCGAACCACAGACGATCGCGGCCGGGGTTGTCCAGCGAATCGACCGCCAGTTTCCGTTTTCGACCAACCAGAAAGCGGTCGCCGCGAAAACCGCGACGATCAAAGCGGTAGCAACTTCCTTGATCCCGCCCCAGAGGGCGTAACCGACCAGCAAGGCCGGCTGGGCAGCAATGAAAACGACCGCGGTCCGGACCCGGTGATCACTGAAGACCGGGCGGGCCAACTCGTAAAAGGCCAGTGCCATGAACGCCGCCATCAGCGCCAGGTAAGGCTGGAAAAGCCAGGCGGAGTCGCTGCCAGTCATTTCGTGGCCGATGGCCAGCGGTATGAAAGCGCCCAGCGGATACCCGGCCGAAAGGTTTATCTGGACGGTGGCCTCATAGCTCGAGGCCGGGATCCCGGCGGTTGAATGGCCGTAAGTCAGGACATGGTCGGCGAAAGCCAGCCAGGTCGAGGTGTCATCCAGCTTGACGTAGCCGGCAAAAGTGGCGTCCCCGGAAAAGATGACCGGGGCGCCAAAAACGATGAACACCCCGACCGCCCCGGCAATCGGCCAGTAATTGAGGTCCTTGCGATGTTGCCGCCAGGGAAAGGTCGCGGCGAAACCGGCGGCAGCGAGGGCGGCCACCGAGGCGGTCGTGAACTTCGCCAGATCGGGAAAGCAGGTAATCACGCCGCCAACCGCGATCATCGCGGCCAGGCCCACCCCGGGCAGCAGGGCCGGTCGCATGCGTCGTCCCATGATCACTTCGATGAGCAGGCCAAGGCCGACGCTCAGGGCGACCAGGACAAGCGGGAAAATTATCCAGGCGAGAATCAGGGCACTGGCACGATATCGCCACTACGGACGACATCCAGCGCTGCGTTCTTTTCCGGGTGGTAAACCTCAACCTGAAGATCCGGTTCATCCGCAAAAGACAAGATCACGCTGTACGGCGATTGTTGGTCGTAAAAGCCAACTCCACCCGGGACCTCCACCCTGACCACACCTTCACGGTTGGTCAGGTTCCTGGTCGTTTGAAACGCCCCGGCGAAGGGATAGGTGCCGATGTTGAGGAAAGTCTGGCTGGCCGTGCCCAGCTCGTCGCTGCTGTTCAGATAACGAAGATGGACGTTGCCGGCCGGATCGTCGCTCACCTCGACATCGGTGTCGGGACGATCGCCCGCCCAGAACACTTCGTGACCGACTTCGTCCGGGATTCCGGTGACGTCGTCGTCGGAAACGAGCTTCGCATCCGACGAAGAAACAACAACCATCGCCGGTCCGGTGTCATCACGGTTGCAACCAGTCGCAAGCCAGACGGAAATCCCGACAAGCGCGGCGATACCAACGACGATCGCGACTCTTGTGCCACGACCGGAGGTGGGATCGCCGGGAGTAAGTGTGGTTTCAGTTGCACTCACAGCGAATGGAGGACTCTAAATGGAATTTCTTTAGGAAACCTCAAGGCAAGCGAAAGCCCGGAAGCGGATTCGAACCGCTGACCCCTTCCTTACCATGGAAGTGCTCTACCAACTGAGCTATCCGGGCGAAGACGGGCAGATTACCGAAGCGCGGGCCAACAACGACTCAAGAGGCTCCGTCGTCCCCGCCGAGGTCACGACGAATGCCCTCGCTGATCGCCCTCTCGGACGCCTCTTCCATCGCAAACTGGAAGGACGCAAGGAAAGCATCGGTCGCCAGCGGCCGCATCCTTTTCAGGGCCTCCTGGACCCGCGGCCAGTCGTCCCGCGGGCGGCCCGCCTGATCGAATGGCTCCCAGACCTGCTCGAGGAAAACCTTGATGAAAACCTCAGCCATCGCCATCGAACGGGCCTTGAGGGTCTCCAGGGCATCCAGTGCGTCTTCTGCCGGCACCCCGAGTTCGGCCAGGTTCACACCGGCCGAATACAGCTTCGGGCTGAGCACCTCGTAGCGGCCATCGCCGAGCGCCCGCATCAGTCCGAGCTTCTCGACCCGCATCATGTGCTCGGCGTTCAACACGGTGTCGCCCCAGGGCGCGGCGATCTCGGCCGCCTCCAGGATTTCCGGTTGCTCGTCTTCGTAGGGCGCACGAACCGTCCGGGTGAAATTCAGCAGGTCGCCCGGTGAATCGCCGGCCGAATCCACGATGCGTTTGATCGCCTCCAGGTTGAAACCCTCTTCCTGGAGTTCACGGATCAGTTCGATCCGGCCGATGTGTTCGTCGTAATAGAACCCGGTGCGGCCAACCACCCGCGGTGGATCCAGCAGCCCGCGCGACTGATGCGCACGGATGTTCCGGACGGTCATCCCGGTCCGGGACGCCAGATCATCGATCGTGATCCCACGCGAGGCATTTTCAGTTTGCGGATTCACCTGAGATGATCGTAAGGGGTCAACCCCGGGGTGGCTAAGGGTCATTCCCAATAGACAGGTTCTGCCCGAACCGCCAGCCTTGCTGCCATGAACGAAACCAATCCACCCAAACGGCTCACCCGGTCCCGCGACGACCGCTTCATTGGCGGCGTCGCGGCCGGAATCGCCAACTACTTCAACCTCGATCCGGTCCTGATCAGGATCGCTTTCGTGCTCAGCATCGCACTTGGCGGCATCGGCGTCATCGCCTACCTTTTCCTGCTGGTCCTGGTCCCGATCGACGGTGATCAGGATGCGCCGGTCGAAGCTCCAAGCGGGCTCAAACGATTCGGCGTGATTGCCGGCACCGTGATCGTCGGCATCATCGCGCTCGCTTCGATCGATGGCGGCGGAGCCGGCGGCTGGTTCTTCGGAATCGGCCCGGGACCGCTCTTCGGGATCGTGATCTGGGGCCTTGCGATCTACGGCGTCTACTGGCTTGTCCGGAAATCAACCCGCGGCGACAATGCCGAATCCGGGGCCTTCGGCCGACCCGCCACCCCGACTGCCAGCCCGGCCCGGGAAACCACCAAGCCGGTCGAAGAGAAAGCTGACGCCGACGAGACCCCGACCAGGGTCATCCCGGAAGAACCGGCCACAGCCGTAACCGCCACCATGGCCGCCTCACCGAGCCAGAACGCCCCGGTGGCACCACGCGGCGATGTCGGCTCAACCGACGCTCAGCGCAACCTGGGCGACAACGCACCATCAACCATCGGCCGGATAATGGTCTGGTTCGCAATCGGCATCGCCGCCCTGATCGGGTTCAGCGTGCTGGGGATCCTTTCGGCGGGAACAACCGCGATCTTTGGCGCGATCCCGATGGCCAGCCTCGTGATCCTGCTTGGCGCCGGACTGATCTTTGCCGCTATCCAGAACCACCGTAAAACCGCGATCTGGCTGCTCGCCGCGGCCGCGGTGATCGCAATTCCGATGGCCGCCATCTCAATCGCAGACCTGCGAATCGAAGGCAGCTACGGTGAGCGAACCGAAGAACCACGGGTCGCCACTGACATCCCGGACGACGGTTACAAGATGGCAGCCGGAGCAATGACCATCGACCTGCGTGACATTGCGTTCAACTCGTCCCGGGACGTGTACCTGCCGGTCCGCAGCGGCATGGGCGCGACCAGGGTGATCGTTCCCGACAGGGTCTGTGTCACCGGACAGGTTCAGGGGAAAGCAGGCATGGCCAGAATCCGCGGCACCGAAACCTCCGGAGTCGGCGTGGACAAGACCCTGAACGCCCCCGGTACCGAACGAGGCCGGGCCCACGGACTCAATCTCGATGCCGAATTCAAACTCGGTTACTTCGAAGTCCTGGACGCAACCGACGCCGAACGAATCGATCTACACAACGATACGAAGGGTTGGGACGACATTGAGGTCGACCGGTCGAATTCTGTCCTCGCCGCCAGCCGCAAACGTGCCGAAGCCGCCTGCCTTGCGTCAGTGCCGGCCGGCAAGAAGAAAGCAGTGAAACCACCAGCCAATGGATGAGCGCAGGAAACTGAAACGAAACGCGGACGCCGCCCTTCTGGGTGGTGTCTGCGCCGGGATCGGCGTCCGCCTGGACGTCGATCCCGCGCTGGTCCGGGTTGCCTGGATCTGCGCCACCCTGATCAGCGGTGGTCTCGGAACGATCGTCTACGGAGTGCTCTGGGTGATCCTTCCGGCCACCCCCCGGGCCCGAAGAAGCGCTGAGGACTGTGACGAAACCAGCCGGAACGCGTGGCTGATCGGGGCCGGTTTCGGCGTGATTGCCCTCGGTCTGCTTTTCATCATGCGTGAGGTCGGCCTCTGGTGGAGTGACGCGCTGGTCTGGCCCGCAGTGCTGGGTGCGGCCGGGGCCGGCCTGCTCTGGCGGCAGTTCTCCGGGCCGAGCGGCCCCGATGCGGAGGATGGCGGCCTCGACGGCTCGTCCGAAACCCGTTCCTGGGCGGCATCCAGCGAATCAACCCATCCAAAAACCGGTTCCGGGTCGGAAAATGCCCGACAGCGGGGCCAAAACCGACCCGGAAGGGGTTTTGGGCCTTACCGCGGGGTTTTTGGCCTCGCCCTGGTCATCGGTGCCGCCGTGCTCTTCCTTTACATCAATGGTGCTTTTGACCGGGCCGGCAACGCCGCCCTGCTCGCCCTCACCGTGATCGTCGTGCTCGCCCTGGTCCTGGCGCCGCTCTGGGCCCGGCTCGGCCGTAACCTCGGTCGGGAACGGGCCGAACGCATCCGGTCGCAGGAACGGGCGGAAGTCGCCGCCCACCTCCACGACTCGGTGCTCCAGACCCTCGCCCTGATGCAGAAGAAATCGGATGACCCGCGGCAGGTCTCAACCCTGGCCCGAAGGCAGGAAAGGGAACTACGCGACTGGCTGTCCGGCAAAACCGGAACCGAAGCTGAAACCTCCCTCGCCAGCGCCCTCGAAGCCGCAGCGGCAGACGTCGAAGAACGCCACGGTGTGCCGATCGACGCGGTGACCGTCGGTGACCGGCCGATGGAAGAACGCGGCGGCGCCCTGGTCGCGGCCAGCCGTGAAGCGATGACCAATGCGGTCAGATATGCCGGCGACGCCGGCACGGTGCGCCTTTACGCCGAAATCACCGACGGTGAAACCAAAGTTTTCGTGCGGGACCGCGGCCCGGGCTTCGATCTTGAATCCGTGCCCGAAGACCGCCGCGGGGTGAGAGACTCGATCCTTGGACGAATGGAACGAAACGGCGGTTCCGCCGAAGTACGCTCGACCGCAGGCGAAGGAACGGAAATCGAATTGACCATGGAGACAAAATGAGCCAGACCCGGGTTGCGATCGTTGACGACCACGCCATCTTCCGGGCCGGTGTGCGCTCCGAGCTCGAAAGCGGCGTCGTTGTGGTCGGTGAAGCATCAACCGTGCGCGAAGCGGTCACCCTCGTTCGTAAAGAAAAGCCCGACGTGGTCCTGCTCGATGTTCACATGCCTGACGGTGGCGGCCAGGAAGTTATCCGCCAGACCCTCGAAGAGCATGCCGAAACCCGGTTCCTGGCGCTGTCGGTAAGCGACGCCCCGGAAGACGTGGTCGCGATCGTGCGTTCCGGGGCCCGCGGATACGTCACCAAAACCATTTCCGGGCCGGAACTGATCGATGCGATCGAAAGGGTCAACCAGGGCGACGCTGTTTTCTCCCCCCAGCTGGCCGGTTTCGTGCTTGACGCCTTTTCCGGAAAGGCCGACGACAACCCGGTCGATTCCGAACTGGACCAGCTGACGCCCCGTGAGCAGGAAGTCCTGCGCCTGATCGCCCGCGGCTACCTTTACAAAGAGATCGCCCGGCAGCTCGGGATCTCGATCAAGACGGTCGAAGCCCACGCCAGTTCGGTGCTGCGCAAACTCCAGCTTTCCACGCGGCATGAACTTAGCCGCTGGGCGGCCGAACGCGACCTGGTCGATTAAGCGAGCACGTCGCGCAGCTCGACGAGCAGATGGTCAACGTCGTCGATCGTCGTATCCCAGGATGCGACCAGGCGAATCAGGCCGACATCACCCAGCTTGAAAAGCAACGGCCCGTGTGGCTCTAGCCGCTTCACGAACGTCTCGGCTTTCTGCGGGTCGCAGGCGAAGAAAACGAGGTTGGCCGCGGTTTCCTGGGCCAGTTCCGCGCCGTCGATCCAGGCGATCGCTTCCGCAACGGCCGAAGCCATGCTGTTGGCGTTGCCGGCCAGTTCCCGCCAGAGTTCATCTGCGAGCAACGCGTTGAGCTGGGCCGAAACGAAACGCATCTTTGACGCGAGCTGAAGGGTGCCTTTGCGCAGTACCTCGAAACCGGCCGCAAGCTGCGGCTCACGAAAGACCACGGCTTCACCAAACAGGGCGCCGTTCTTGTTGGCACCGAGGCTGAGCACATCCACCCCGTTGTCGATGCTTGCTTCACCCAGGCCGATGCCGAGCGACGCGGCAGCGTTGGCGAGTCGGGAGCCGTCCATGTGGAGCAGCAGATCGTTCTCGTGGGCGAAGTCGGCCAGGGCCCCGACTTCCTGCGGGGTGTAAACGGTGCCGAGCTCGGTGACCTGCGCAATCGAGATCACGGCGGGCCAGGCGACGTGGGGAATGTCGGCCGGATCGGCCAGCCGGGTCGCAGCCAGATCCGGGGTCAGTTTGCCGTCCGGGGTCGGGACGGTCAGCAGCTTCAGCCCCGCTATCGCTTCCGGTGCACCCGTTTCGTCGACCGAGAGGTGGGCCGTTTCGGCACAGATCACGGCCTGGTGCGGACGGGCCATGGCCCGCAAGGCAGTCACGTTGGCCCCGGTGCCGTTCATCATCGGGAAGATCAGCGAGTTCTCCCCGAACTCGCGACGGGAGGTTTCGTCCAGGCGGGCGGTCTCGGGATCACCGCCGTAGGAGGTTGCGTGGCCCTCGTTCGCTTTCGCGATGGCGGCAAGGATTTCCGGATGGGCTCCGGACGAGTTGTCTGAGGCAAAACCCCGTGTACGGCTCATCGGCGCAGAGTATCCCGTCGCGACCGGATTGCCGCGAAGCCGAATTCTTTGGAGCCGAATTCGTTCTGTGACCCCATGCAATAAACTGCGCCACCAGCTGGCGGAGTGTCCGAGTGGTTAAAGGAGACCGGCTGTAAACCGGTTGGCTCAGCCTACGTAGGTTCGAATCCTACCTCCGCCATATTTAGTCCGTGGCGTCCAGCTTTTCTATGCCCGGATATTCGTCAATTTTGACGGACTACAGCCCTATTTGAAGGTTATCCGTCATAAATGGCGGATAATCTCCACTAGGGCGTAATTGTGCGATACGGTGTTTCCATGCCGTTCTCATCTTTCGACAGCGACGAAGCGACCCTGGCCGAAATCGGCGGGCGCATCAAAGCCATCCGGCTTGAACAGAACCAGAGCCAGAAGAACCTGGCCCTCGCCGCTGGCGTATCGACCCGCACCGTCGAAAGGCTCGAATCCGGCCAGCCCACCAGCCTCGCCAACTTCATCCGGATCCTGCGTGAACTCGGACTGCTCGATCGCCTCGACCTGCTCGTACCGGCGCCGCTGCCGTCCCCCATCCATCGTCTCCAGACCGAAGGCAAACGCAGGAAAAGATCGTCATGAGCATCGCCAGCGTGCGCATCGGAGGCCGCGACGTCGGAGCCGTTCTGCACGAAGAAGGACTCACGACGTTCCAGTACGACCCCGAATGGATTGCCACAGGCCTCGACCTGTCGCCAATCATGATGCCGCTCTCCAAATCGGTCCACTCATTCCCCCAGCCCTTCGGCGGCCTTCCCGGCCTGCTCGCCGACAGCCTGCCCGACCGTTTCGGTAACGCCCTGATCGATGCCTGGCTCGCCCGGACCGGACGATCCGCCGAAAACTTCAACCAGGTGGACCGGCTCTGTTACGTCGGCACCAGAGGCATGGGGGCGCTCGAGTTCTTTCCCTCCCGCGGACCCAGAGGAACGAAACGGCACAACATCGAGATCGCCCAGATGGTCGATCTGGCTTCCTCCGTCCTGCGTAAAAGGGAGGGATTCGAAACGTCGATGGAGAAAGACCAGGCGGTAAAGGACCTGCTCAGCATCGGTACTTCCGCCGGAGGCGCAAGGGCCAAAGCGGTAATCGCCTGGAACGAGAAGACCGGGAAGGTCCGCTCGGGCCAGGTCGAAGCCGGCCCCGGATTCGAGTACTGGCTGATCAAATTCGACGGGGTTGCCGACACCCGGGAAGGAAACCTGACCGACCCGCGGGGATACGGGCTGATCGAGTACGCCTACTCGCTGATGGCCGCGGCGGCGGGGGTCACCATGAACCCGTGCCGGATCATGGAAGAAGGCGGCCGCAGCCATTTCATGACCCGCCGTTTCGACCGGGACGAAAGCGGCAAAATCCACATGCAGACCCTCTCGGCGCTGGCCCACCTCGATTTCGGCATCCCCCACCATTCATACGAACAGGCCCTTCAGGTCGGACGACGTCTCGCCCTCCCGGCCGAAGACCTCGAGCAGCAGTTCAAAAGGATGGTTTTCAACGTCGTCGCCAGAAACCAGGATGACCACGTGAAAAACATCGCCTTCCTGATGGACGGCCATGGCCAGTGGCGGCTGTCCCCCGCCTACGACGTGGCCTACGCCTACAACCCGTCAGGACAATGGACCTCAACCCACCAGATGAGCATCAACGGCCAGCGCGACAACTTCACCCTGGCCGACCTGAAAGCCTGCGCGGCAACCACCTCCCTGCGGCGCAACCTGGCCCGGGACACCCTCAGTGAAGTAACCGAAGCGGTGTCGGCGTGGCCGGAATTTGCCGCCGAAGCCGGGGTTCCGGAGCCCGCAGCGAAAGAAATCGGCCGTCACCACCGGCTGGTTCTCCCGACTGCCTAACTGACTTCGCGCAGGCCCTGGGCTTCCGGCAGGTTCTTGATCTTCCGCAGCGTGCTGGTCTCGATCTGCCGGACCCTCTCGCGGGTAACCCCGAAAGCCTGACCGCACTCCTCGAGCGTCTGCGGATTGAGGCCACCCAGGCCGTAACGCATCACCAGAACCTGACGTTCACGCTCCGACAGGGTTTCGAGCACCCGCTGCACCCCTTCGCTCCTCATGTTCAGGGAAGCTTCGTCGAACGGCTCCATCGCATTCTCATCCTTGACCAGATCAACCAGTTCGGTCTCTTCCCCATCGCCGACCGGCTTCTCGAGAGAAACCGGGGTCTGGGCGACCCGTCGAACGTCCCGGACTTCCTGAACGGTCCAGCCGAGCTCCTCGGCAATTTCGGTCGGCTCCGGTTCGCGGCCGAGATCCTGAACCAGTTGCCGTTCCACGAAATGAACCCGGTTGAGCTTCTCCACCATGTGCACCGGAATCCGGATCGATCTTGATTTGTCGGCCACAGCACGGGTCACCGCCTGACGGATCCACCAGGTCGCATAAGTCGAAAACTTGTATCCGCGGCGATAATCGAACTTCTCCACCGCCCGGATCAAACCCAGCGAACCTTCCTGGATCAGGTCGAGGAAACTGAGCCCACGGCCGAGATAACTCTTCGCGATCGAAACGACAAGCCGGAGGTTCGCTTCGACCATCTGGCGTTTCGCATCCATGTCCCCGCGTTCGATGCGTTTGGCCAAAGCCACTTCCTGCGAGGCGTTCAGAAGGTCAACCTGACCGATCGACCGCAGATAGAGACGAAGCGAATCGAGATTGGTTTCAGCTCCGGCCTCGATCGCCAGGGCTGCCGGCACCACTGTCTCCTCGACCGGGGCACTCGCGACCGCCTCTTCGGCCGGGTTGCGCTTGGTCGCATCTTCCTTGGTGATTACCTCAATGCCCTGCTCGGAAAGATGGGCGTAAAGATCCTCGACCTGCTGAGGAGTCACATCCAGATCGGAAACAGCGGCGGCGACGGCCTCAATCGTCAGGTAACCCTGATTCTTGCCGGCTGCGATCAAAACTCGCAGTTCTTCGCTTTCCAGTTCCAATTCAACCCCAGTTCGTCTGGATGTCGGACGATCTGATCAAGCCCCCGCCCAGTCGCGGATTATAGGGGGGAAGCGGCAACCGGTTGGAAATCAAGAGGATTCCTGTCGTCGACACAACGGTCGGGATACCCTTCAAGGCAGTCCTCCGTCAGAATCCGAGACAACTGTGAATTCAGAAATCGCGGCATCCCCAAAAGGAATCGACGTCCAGGCGTCCCAACCCGCCACCCGTGTGAGCCTCTCGCGCGTCGGCGTGACCGGCGTCGAGAAAGTTCTCAGCATCGGCGAGTTCGGCCACTACCACGCCGAACTCGAGTGTTATGTGGATCTCGGACCGGACCAGGCCGGTGTTCACATGTCCCGATTTGAAGAAAACGTCGCCGAAGCGATCGAAGAAGTCGTCACATCGCAATCGATGCGGGCCGAAAAACTTGCCGCACGCATCGCCGAACTGGTGCGGGAGCGCCAGCACGGAATCCGGGCTGAAGTGTCGGTCAAAGCCAAATATGCCGAAACCGTTCCGGCCCCGGTTTCCCGAATCGACACCCAGCAGATCTACACCTTGCTCGGTACCGCAGTCGCCTCGGAAACCTCAACCCGAACGGTGACCGGGGTCCAGGCCCAGGGCATGACCGCCTGCCCCTGCGCCCAGGGAATGGTCGCCGAAGTTGCCCGCGAACGCCTTGAACAGCTCGGCTACAGCGAAGAGCAGATCCTTGAGATCGTCGCGGCCGTTCCGATCGCCACCCACAACCAGCGGGGCATCGGCACCCTCTACATCGGTTCCGACGACGAATCAGCCACCGACATCGACGCCCGGGACCTGGTGAAACTCGTTGAAAGCTCGATGAGTTCCGAAATTTACGAACTGATGAAACGGCCCGACGAACTCCACGTGGTCGAAAAAGCACATTCGCAGCCGCGCTTCGTCGAGGACTGCGTGCGCGAAATGCTGCGACAGGTAGTCGACTCCTACTCGTCGCTCCCATCGAACGCTTTCGTAATGGCGCGGCAGGAAAACCTCGAGACGATCCATCGCCACAACGTGGTCGCCGAACGTTTCGGACTGCTGGAAGACCTGCGCGACGAAATGGCCAGCGATTCACATTCGCTGCGTCACATTTCGATGAAGGAATGGCTCGAAGCTACTTAGTCGGGGCGCCTGATTCGACTTTGGTTTCTTCGTGCCGCTTCTCGGCGATCCGCTTGCGCAAGCCGAAGAAGTAATCCAGGCCGCTGACCACGGTGGCCACCACCGCTGCGTAAACCAGGCCATCAACCCATACCGGGGCCGGGTTGAAAGTGATCAAAGCGAACACCGCACCGATCTGGAGCACCGTTTTCACCTTGCCCATCCAGCTGGCGGCGATGATTACCCCACGTTCGGCCGCGACCGAACGCAGACCGGTGATCGCGAACTCACGGGCAATGATCACCATCGCGACCCAGGCCGGCAGGCGGTTCAGCGAAACCAGTGAAACCAGCGCCGCGGTGATCAGCAGCTTGTCGGCCAGCGGATCCATCAGTTTGCCGAAATTCGTGATCGAATCGCGGGAACGGGCGATGTAACCATCAAGCCCGTCGGTGAGGGCAGCCAGGGCGAAAACGATTGCCGCCAGCGTGTCCCCGTTCGGGGTGCCATCAAGCAGCGCGACGACCACGACCGGCACCGCGAGGATTCTCAGCAGGGTGAGGAAGTTAGGCAGATTCAGTGGTACCAAGTGAGATCCTCAGGCTGCTGCCGGAACGGGGTTCAGCTCTCCGGCTTGTCTTTCCCGCCAGCTTTCGCACGGGCAGCTTCGGCTTCTTTACGGGAAACCTTGGCGTTGGACTCCGCAAGCTTTTCTTTCTCTACGTCTTCACCAAGCGCGGAACCCTTGAAGTTGCGGAATCCCTGCCCGACTGACTTCGCTACTTCCGGAAGGCGCTTCGGACCGAAAACCAGGATCACCACAACCACAACGATGGCTATCTCAAGCGGACCTATGTTCGGCAGGAAGCCAATTGTTGAAGTCAAGGGTGATCCTTTCAACGAGGGCAATCGGGATGTCCCACGGGTTCCTAGTGTAAGGCCACCGGATGAAACGTCTGCACCCTGACCCACGGTTTGCACATTAACTTCTAGTCGCGGGCACCGGGCATGTAAGAATGAACCGATGGATGGTCTTGGCAGGAGGGATCGGGAGATGGGTCGACGGCGCTACCGGCGCCTCGGCCTCGTAGCGGCAGTACTCACCGTCGGGCTTGTCGTCGGAGCCGCCCCGGTGATCGGTGACGGCACCAACCGCAAGGCAACGCCGAACGAAACGATCCTGCCGGCGACGGTGCCCGCGACCCATGCCCAGATCGCTTCCAGTGGCGCCGGCCTCAATCAGGCGACCACCTCGGGCAACCAGAAGAACAAGAAAAAGTCCAAGGTCAAACGGGTTTTCGTTGAATCGCGGATCACTGATTCAGCAACACCGATCGAGACCGACGAAGGTCGGGGGACCTATGTCGGAATCAAATGTCCCGGTGGTTCCGTCGCCATCTCCGGTGGCGTGCTCACCAGCTACATCAATCTGCTGATTTCGTCGTCAGCGCCGAACAACCCGATCACCGGCAAATACACGCCGCGCATCTGGTGGCTGACCGTGAGCAACTCCAACATCGATGGCGAAGGCGGAACCCAGACCTGGCGCGGCATGGTGAACTGCATGTCGCCGGTCAAGATTCGGACCAGGTAGCGAGCGCTTCGGCCTGGCCGGAGCAGTCGTAGAGATCAGCGACCTCGTCAGCCGGCACGCAGACCGCTGCGGCCGCATCCATCGCCGTTTCCGCACCGGTCCGTCCATCCGCTGGTGATCCGCCGGGCCCGCCGGATTCACCAGCCAGAACCCATCGGATCTCACCCTGCTCGACCCTTCCGGCCAGCCATTCGGCGGTGACCTCGCTTTCGCGTCCGGAGAAACCACCGATCGCGACAATCTCGACGTCGCTGTCATTGGCCTGGCTGAGGATCGCCGTGCCGGCACTCGCCTGGCTCGACACCGCCAGGTTGCCGCCGCCCCCGGCTTCGACCGCAGCGATGGCAGCAGTCAGGTCGGTGTCGCCGGAACCTCGTCCGGTTGCCGCGGGGGGTCCACCGTCAACTCCTGCCGTGCCGGTTCCGTC
>JBAUOE010000127.1:0-13560 GCA_049579585.1 Solirubrobacterales bacterium
CCCGGGAATCACCGCATCGGACATCGCCGAGCAGCTGAAGATCAAGCCGAACTACGTTTACCGGGTCATGGCTGACCTGGTGAAGGAAGGCCGGGTCGCCAAAAAAGGCACCGGCTACTTCCCGCCCGTAACCGAATAGTCCTCTTCAGGCCTGCTTAACGACAAAAGCCCGGGATCCCCGGGCTTTTGTCGTCAAGTGCTTCAGGCCTAGAGCAGACCGAGGTCTGCCACTGCCTGGCGCTCTTCCGAAAGCTCGGCGGCGCTGGCATCGATCTTGCCCTGCGAGAACTCGTCGATCTCCAGTCCCTGGACGATCTCGTACTCACCGTTCGAGCAGGTCACGGGGAAGCCGGCGATGATGTCGTCGGGAACGCCGTAGGAACCGTCTGACGGAATGCCCATCGAGACCCAGTCGCCTTCCGGAGTTCCGTTCACCCAGTCGTAAACGTGATCGATCGCCGCGTTGGCGGCGGAAGCGGCACTCGAAGCTCCACGGGCTTCGATGATCGCCGCGCCACGCTTGGCGACACGCGGGATGTATTCGTCCTTGATCCACGCTTCGTCATCAACTGTGGTCCAGGCGTTCTCGCCGTTGATTTCGGCATGGGTCAGGTCGGGGTACTGGGTGGTCGAATGGTTACCCCAGACGGTCATCTTCTTGACTGAAGAGATCGGCTGCCCGAGCTTGTTCGCAACCTGGGCGATCGCCCGGTTGTGATCGAGACGCATCATCGCGGTGAAACGTTCACGCGGCACGTCCGGAGCTGCCGAAGCGGCGATCAGGGCGTTGGTGTTAGCCGGGTTGCCGACCACGAGGATCTTCACATCATCGGCAGCGCCAGCGTTTATAGCTTCGCCCTGCGGCTTGAAGATTCCGCCGTTGGCTTCCAGCAGGTCGGCACGTTCCATGCCTGGTCCACGCGGACGGGCACCGACCAGCAGGCCAATGTTCACGCCATCGAAAGCGTCCTTGGGGTCGTCAGTGATGCTGATTTTCTCGAGCAGCGGGAACGCACAGTCATCGAGTTCCATGGCGGTGCCTTCAGCGGCCTTGACCGCAGCCGGAATCTCCAGCAGGCTCAGGTGAACCGGGGTGTCGGGGCCGAGCAGGTGTCCGCTGGCGATCCGGAAAAGCAGGGCATAGCCGATCTGGCCGGCGGCGCCGGTAACAGTGACCTTTACAGGGGTGCTCACATTTTCTCCTTGGTTTCTTGAGGCGCTGGCCTAGGCCATTGCCGTCTGAAGGTTTTCGTCGATCGAGGCCAGGAATTCCTGGGTGGTCTGCCACGGGTGGTCAGCGTCGATCAGCCGGGCCAGATCTTTGGTCATCTTGCCGCTCTCGACAGTTTCGATGCAGACACGTTCGAGGGTTTCAGCGAATTCGGTCACCTCGGGGGTGCCGTCCATCCGGCCACGGGCGGCGATGCCCCGGGTCCAGGCGAAGATCGAAGCGATCGGGTTGGTTGAGGTCTTGTTGCCCTTCTCGTGCTCGCGGAAGTGACGGGTTACTGTGCCGTGGGCGGCTTCGGCTTCAACGGTTTTGCCGTCGGGGCTCATCAGGACCGAAGTCATGAGGCCGAGCGACCCGAAGCCCTGGGCGACGGTGTCAGACTGGACGTCACCGTCGTAGTTCTTGCAGGCCCAGACGTAGCCACCTTCCCACTTCATGGCCGAAGCGACCATATCGTCGATCAGACGATGTTCATAAGTGATGCCGGCAGCGTCGAAGTCAGCCTTGAATTCAGCCTGGAAGATCTCCTCGAACAGGTCCTTGAAACGACCGTCGTACTTCTTCATGATCGTGTTCTTGGTCGACATGTAGACCGGGTAGCCACGCTCAAGTCCGTAACGGAGCGATGCGCGGGCGAAGTCGCGAATCGAGTCGTCATGGTTGTACATGGTCATCGCGACACCGGAGCTGGGGAACTCGTGAACGACCAGTTCGACCGGTTCGGAGCCATCCTTGGGGGTGAAAGTCGTGGTCAGGGTGCCTTCGCCGGGAACCAGCAGGTCGGTGGCGCGGTACTGGTCGCCGAAAGCGTGACGGCCGATGACGATCGGCTTGGTCCAGGTCGGAACCAGACGCGGCACGTTCGAGATGACGATCGGTTCACGGAAGATGACACCACCGAGAATGTTGCGGATCGTGCCGTTCGGGGAGCGGTACATCTCCTTGAGGTCAAATTCCTCCATCCGATCTTCGTCCGGGGTGATCGTCGCGCACTTGACGCCGACGCCGAACTCTTTGATCGCGTTCGCGGAATCAACGGTGATCTGGTCGTTGGTCGCGTCACGGCTCTCCATGCCGAGGTCGTAGTACTTCAGGTCGACATCGAGGTAAGGCAGGATCAGCTGATCCTTGATGAACGACCAGATGATTCGAGTCATCTCGTCTCCATCAAGCTCGACAATCGGATTTACGACTTTGATCTTCGGCACGTCGGGTACTTCCCTTCTATTGGAACCATCTGAAACTTTTGGGGTTATCCGATGCTATCGGCATCACCACTGAATCGGACCTGCCGCGCTGACCGTGTGAGAACATGACTTTCGATGTCAACCACACATGAGGTTTTCAATCAGTCGCGGGCGCTTGAAGATGTGAACTTTTTCACCATCGACCAGCCCCTTCAGGAAGCCCTGAAACGTGAGGGTGGCGGCTGGGCTGCCGAGCGGGTAGCTGAGCTTGGGGAGATTTGCGGATCGGCCGATGTCCTTCGTTTCGGAACCGAAGCGAATGCCCACCCGCCGAAACTGAAAACGCATGATCGTTTTGGCCATCGCATCGACGAAGTCGAGTTCCATCCGGCGTGGCACGAATTGATGAAGATCGGCATCGAACATGAAGTTCATTCCCTGCCATGGTCGGAACCGGGAACCGGGGCGAACGTCGCCCGGGCCGCACTATTCACCCAGCTGACCCAGGCCGAAGCCGGGGTCGGCTGTCCGATCTCGATGACGTTCTCGGTGATTCCGGCGCTGCGGACACAGCCGGAACTGGCCGCCGAATGGGAACCTCGTTTCCTTTCCCGCGAATATGACGGTGAGTTGCGACCGGCCACCGAGAAACGTGGGGCTCTGGCCGGCATGGCGATGACCGAAAAGCAGGGTGGCTCCGATGTGCGGGCCAACACCACCCGGGCCGTGCCCGTCAACGGAGGAGGCCCCGGTGGCGCCTATGAAATCACCGGTCATAAATGGTTCTGTTCGGCGCCGATGTGTGACGCCTTCCTGGTTTTAGCCCAGACCGACTCCGGCGTTTCCTGCTTTCTGCTTCCCCGCTTCACCCCGGATGGTGAACGCAACAGATTCCATATCCAGCGCCTCAAGGACAAGCTGGGCAATCGGTCGAACGCTTCATCCGAGGTCGAGTTTCGCGAGGCCTGGGCCCAGTTGGTTGGTGAAGAGGGACACGGCGTCCGCACGATCATCGAGATGGTTGGACATACACGGCTTGACTGTGCGATCGGAGCCAGCGCCGGGATGCGAACCGGGGTGGCCCAGGCGACTTTCTATGCCAGTAACCGCTCGGCTTTCGGCAAGAAGCTGATCGACCAGCCACTGATGACAAATGTTCTGGCTGACCTCTGCGTCGAATCCGAAGCGGCGACCGCCTCGATGATGCGACTGTCACGCGCCTATGACGAAGCCGCCGCCGGGGACGAAACAGCGCAGCTGCTGAAGCGCATTGCCACGCCGGTCCTCAAGTACTTCATCTGCAAACGCGCCCCGTGGCATGCGGTTGAGTCACTTGAGTGCCTTGGCGGCAATGGTTATGTCGAGGAGTCCGGGATGCCGCGCCTCTTCCGCGAAAGTCCGCTGACCTCGATCTGGGAAGGGTCCGGCAACGTCCAGTGTCTCGACGCGTTGCGGGCAATGGTGAAAAGCCCGGCGAGCCTGCAGGCCCTGTTCGATGAGATCGGTGAAGCGGGCGGCGCCGACACCCGACTCGATCTTTACGTCGACCGGCTCAAAACATCGATGGAGACATCACCGGAAACCCTCGAGGTCAGGGCGCGCCGGGTGGTTGAAGGCCTTGCCCTTGCGTTCCAGGGATCGCTGCTGGTCCGGCATGGCGACCCGGCCGTGGCCGACGCTTTCTGCGCCTCCCGTCTCGGCGGCGACTGGGGTGAAGCTTTCGGCACCCTGCCGGCCGGCCTCGAGTACGAGGCGATCGTCGCCCGCAGCACCCCCCGGTTCTAGTCAGCTACGGCGCCAGACGGCGGGCCATCGCTTCGCTCAGATCGATCGCATCAACGACTGTGCCGAAATCGACGTTGTCCGAAACGTCACTCGGCCAGTGGTAGTTGGCTGGCTGCTTGTGCTCCGTGCATGAACAGATCGAGACGGTTGGATAGCCGGCCGCGAGGGACTCGAGCCCGTCGGTGCCGTTGTGGATCCGCAGGTTGGGCATCAGTTCAACCCCGATCTCTTCGGCGGTGCGGTCGGCCAGGGCCAGTGCGTCTTCGGTGTATTCGTACATCTTGAGGAAACCTTCACCTCTGAGGACCGTGAGGTGAGGCGACCCGACCGTGTCCAGGTTGACGAAGAAGGTGGACTCTTTAGCCAATCGCGGAAAGTGCCGCTCCCCGAAAGCTTTCATCCCTTCACTGAAGGATTCTTCGGCCCCGGCCGAAAGCAGAATTATTCGCAAGCCGGGCGGAGGATCAGCCTGGAATCGCCGGGCGAGTTCCAGCAGAGCGACAACCGCGGTGCCATTGTCATTTGCTCCGGGCACCACCTTGCGGGTCCCGATATCGACCATTGCCGCCGTTGAACCGGCGGAGAACGCGAAGCCGAGCCGGGCCAGCCGACTGCTTCCTGTCAATCCGGCCAGCGCGGTCAGGGCGGGGCCGCCGATCACAGGAGCCATCAGCATCGGGCTGGTATCCATCGCCTTGAACATCCCGGTTTTCGCGACCAGTTTCGGGATCCCGGGATGGAATACGAATCCGGCGTGAGCAGCATCATGATGGCTGACGAAAACCACTGTTTTCTCTGCTTTCGGGTCCCCCATTTCGCAGATCACGTTCGAGGTCTTTCGTTTCGGCAGAAACCGGCGCATCGGCCGTGAAGCCGGCGGGAAGTCCGTGGCGATCGTCGCCACGCCGAAAGCACCGAGCAGGGACCCGATTATCCGCCGGCCACGAAGTGAAACGATTGCTCCGAGCATCCCGGCAAAAGTCCCGATTCCGATCGGCCACCAGTAGGTGCCATGAGCGTTCTCGAGTTCGACCCGGGCTTCGGCACCAACCGCTTCGAGCTGATTGACCATCCACTCGGCCGCCCGCAGCTCACCGGCGGAAGCTGAAGGCCGGTCGATCTGCTCGAGCGCTTCGAGCTTTGTTCGCAGCCAGTTCTGGAGTGGATCGCCGGGTTGGTTCACCCCACGAAAGTTATTGGCTGCGACTGGCCGGCCGTGTGCTGTGGTCACATCGACAGCTGGCGTCGGGAGAAGATCCATCCAGTCACATACCATGGGAAGCAATGTTCGGTGGCGGCAAATCTTTCACGCTCTTCCGCATCTGGGGAATCCGGATTTCGGTCGACTGGTCCTGGTTCATAGTGCTGTTCCTGGTGATCTTCTGGTTGTCAGAGTCATACGGGAACGTCCTGAACCAGCCAAGCTCAGCCACCGAACCGTTCCTGCTGGCGATCGTCAGCGCGATCGGGTTTTTCGGCTCGATCCTGCTTCACGAACTCGGACATGCCTGGGTCGCGCTTCGTAACGGCATCGGCATCACCCGGATATCGCTCTGGATCTTCGGTGGGGTCGCCCAGATGGACCGTGAGTCCGACAGCCCCGGCACGGAGTTCAAGGTGGCGGCCGGTGGTCCCGCGGTCACAGCGGCAATCGCAGCCGTCCTGATCGTTGTCGGGACGCTCACCGTAGGCTGGCCCACTTTTCGTGAAGCCCTGACTCTCGGTAACGCCACCGAGGCCTCCGGCATCATCGCGGCCGTCGCCTGGCTGGCTGCGATCAACGTGCTGCTGCTCGGCTTCAACCTGCTGCCCGCATTCCCCATGGACGGCGGACGGATCGTCAGGGCGATCGCCTGGAAAATAACCGGCAAACAAAGTGCCGCAACCAAGTTCGCGGCCGGTCTCGGCCGGATATTCGGCTACCTGTTCATCGGCCTCGGACTTTTCTGGATGTACACCGGTGATGTCTTCAGCGGGATCTGGATGGCACTGATCGGTGTGCTGATCAACAGTTCGGCCAGGTCGGCTTCCCGCCAGACGGCGGTGAGCAGTCGCCTCGAAGGGGTGACCGTCGGTGACGTAATGGATGAACACCCGGTGTCGCTGCCGGGTTCGACCACCGTCGACCGGGCCCTCGATGAGTATTTCCTCCGATACAACTGGTCATGGTTCCCGGTGGTCGACGGTAGCGAGCAGTTCAGCGGGATCGCACTCCGCGACCGTCTCGACGAGATCGAGGAAACGGAGCGCCAGGTCGCAACTGTGGGTGACTACCTCGAAGAGAGCAGCGGAAACTTCTACATCAGCCAGGAAGCACCGCTCGAAAGCCTGCTGGGTAACCCTGACCTGCGGAAATTCGGCGCGCTGATGGTGACCGACAAGCTGGGACGTCTGGCTGGAGTCGTGACAGTGGAGCAGCTCGGTCGGGCCCTTCGCCCCGAACAACCGTAGATCCAGCAACCTCAGAGGTCGCGGCCGACGATAAACCGACCGACCAAATCTACCGGAATGCCAGATCTGACGCGAGTTTCGCGGGGTGCAAATAAGATCACCCTCTGACTATCGCAATCGCAACATTCCTTGTCGCCCTCGCCTTCATTGCGAGTGAGCGGGTTCACCAGACCAAGGTGGCTTTGCTGGGTGCAGCCGTCGTTGTGCTCTTCGTCGGTGAATACACCCAGGAGATGGCGATCGAATCGGTCGAGTTCGCAACCCTTGGCCTGCTCGCCGGAATGATGATTCTGGTTTACATCACCCAGCAGACCGGGGTCTACGACTTCGTCGCCGTGAAAGCGGCCCAGGTCTCCGGCGGAAAACCATTTGTTCTGGTGGTGACCTTGGCAGCCACGGTCACGATCCTGTCGGGATTCCTCGACAACCTCACGACCATCCTGCTGATCGTGCCAATCACCTTCCTGCTGGCCGACACGCTCGACATCAGTCCGATGCCCCTGATCATGGTCGAGATCATGGCCGCCAACATTGGTGGTGCAGCAACCCTGATCGGTGACCCCCCGAACATCCTGATTGGCGACGCGGCCGACCTCACCTTCAACGATTTCCTGGTCAACAATGCTCCGGGAGTGATCGCCATCCTTTCGGTGATTACCGTCGGCCTGTATTTCGTCTTCCGCAAAAGGCTTCAGGTGGATGAAGGCAACCGGAAATTCATCATGGAACTCGATGCGAAAGCGTCGATCACCGACGTCGCTGAACTGAAACGCACCATGCCTGTCCTCGGCGGCACCATCGCCCTTTTCTTTCTCCATCAGTACATCCACATCGAACCGGCAACCATCGCTCTGAGTGGCGCTGCGGTCTGCATGATGGTCACCCGCATGCCGATCGAAAAAGCGCTGGAAAACATCGAGTGGACCACACTCTTTTTCTTCATCGGGCTTTTCGTGATGGTTGGCGCCCTTGAAGCCACCGGCGGGATCGGCCATGTGGCTGACGCGATCGAATCAGTGACCGACGGCAATCGCAACGCCGAGCTGGTCAGCATCATCTGGGTTTCATCGATAGTCGGTGGAATCGTTGACAACATTCCCCTGACCACAGCGATGATCCCGGTGGTCGAACAGATAAAGGGCGATTCCGGCGACAATGCTTACTGGTGGGCGCTCTCGTTGGGCGCTTGTTTCGGCGGAAACCTGACCTTGGTCTCGGCTGCCTGCAACGTCGCCGCCGCGGGCCTTGCCGAAAGGGCCGGACAGCCAATCAGCTTTTTCGGCTTCATGAAGATCGGGCTGCCGGTGACGCTGATATCAACGATGCTCGCAACTGCGTACATTCTCTTGAGGTATTCAACCTGATGTACATCCGTTCCAGACACTCCAGGTGCTTCAAGGTGAGACGTTGGCTGACCACATAGTCCGATCGATTATTCGTGAGGTCAAGCCTCTCGTCAGTTCCGATCCAGTCGGTTATGCCGCCCGGCGGGTGATCGAGTCCGGCCTGCCCGCCCTGCCGGTGGTCGATGAGCGAGGCCGTTACGCCGGGCTTTTCGGCGAACGTGAGTTCATGACCGCCGTATTCCCCGGCTATGTCGGAACCTTGATGTCAGCCCGAATGATCCGCCGGTCGCTTGACGAAACGATCGAGCGCCGCATCGACAGCCAGGAAGAACCGGTTCGCGGCTACCTCACTACCGACCCGGTACTGGTCGAGGACGACTACGCCGACACCCAGCTGGCCGAGACTTTCCTCCACCATCGCGTGATGGTGGTGCCAATTGCGACCGAAGGACGGGTCCATGCGGTCGTTACCCGCAGCGAGTTCTTCCAGGCGCTTTACGACCGCATTGCCGACATCGCCGAGGACTTCGGAGATTGACTCGTGCCTCAGCGCCGCGTCCCCGCGTAAATTCGAGTTTCCGCCCCGGGCGCCCGCGCCGACTGCAACAAATCAGCACACCTACTTGAATTGTAAATTCCGCTCGGTAACCTTGAACCATGGCGATTCAGTCTCCACGGACAACCTGGACAGACGAAAGGCTTGACGATCTGAGTCAGACCGTCCGGAGCGGGTTCACGCAGAGCTCGGAAGAACACAGGGAAATGCGGCAGGAGCTACGCGACGGTTTCGCACGCGTCGATGGCAGGATCGATGACCTTCAGCGAACCCTGGTCGCTGGCATGCTCGGGCTCGCAGGAACGGTAGTGGCAGCAGCCTTGACGATCATCGCCACCCTGGGCTGACTTGCAAATCAGTCCCGGCAGTGAATTAGCTCTGCTTCAGCCAGTCGTTCTCGATCAGCAGCTCTGACACCTGGACCGCGTTCAGGCCGGCACCCTTACGCAGGTTGTCACCGACCAGCCACAGGTTGAGGCAACGTTCGTGGCTGGAGTCACGGCGGATCCGGCCAACCAGGGTGTCGTCTCCCCCGGCACCGGCAAGCGCAGTCGGGTATTCGCCGCTGGCTGGATCGTCAACGACTTTCACGCCAACCGCGGCACGCAGGATCTCGCGGCACTGGTCGGGGCTCAGATCATCCCTGGTCTGGATGTTTATCGATTCGGAATGGCCGCTGATCACCGGAACCCGGGCGCAGGTCGCCGAGATCCCGACTTCATCGCCGAACCCGAGGATCTTTCGGGTTTCAGCCATCACTTTGCGCTCTTCCGTCGTGTAATCATCTCCACCCTTGAAGGTTTCGACCTGGGGAAGGACGTTGAATGCCACCTGATGCGGGTAAACCGAAGGCGGGGTGACCGGATCGCCAGCGAGAACCTCCGCCGACTGGCTTTTCAGTTCAGCGATGGCCTGGTTGCCAGTGCCGGAAACAGCCTGGTAAGTCGAAATGACCATCCGTTCGAGTCCGGCCGCGCGATGGATCGGGGCCAGCGCCATCATCATCACCATGGTGGTGCAGTTCGGATTGGCAATGATGCCCTTGTGGCCCCGGGCAGCATCGTCATTCACACCGGCTACCACCAACGGCACGTCTTCATGCATGCGCCAGAAACTGGTGTTGTCAACTACAACCGCGCCAGCTTCCACGAACCGGGGCGCCCACTCTTCGCTGACCGAACCACCGGCCGACGAGATCAGGATGTCGATGTCCTGAATCGTTTCGTCCGACGGCACCACGCAGGCGATGTCAGCGTCGCCGAACTTGACCGTCTTTCCGGCCGAACGTTCAGATGCAAAAGGAACCACTTCCGAGGCCGGAAAGTTCCGTGCGGCGAGGATCTCGAGGATCGTCGATCCAACGGCTCCGGTCGCGCCGAGTACACCGACTCTGTATTCGTTTTTGCTCACGGGACTTCAGTTCCCGGGAACTACCGGACGGTGTTCGCCGGTCGGATCTTCAGTACGGATGGCGTCTTCACCGAGGTCGAAGGCACCATGGATGGTCTGAACCGCACGGGGAACGTCATCGGCCGGGATCACACAGGAAATCTTGATCGGCGAGGTGGAGATCATCTCGATGTTGATCCGTTCCTCTCCGAGGACCTCGAACACCTTGGCTGCGACCCCGGGATGGCTGCGCATGCCGGCTCCGACGATCGACACTTTGCCGATGCGCTCATCGGTGCGCACGGCGTTGCTGATGTCGCCCAGTCCGCTGATCACTTCAGTCGCGGTCGGCAGGTCATCACGATCGACCGTGAACGAAAGGTCAGCCAGGTCATCCTGGCCAACTGGCTCGTTCTGGATGATCACGTCGACGTTCACGTTGGCTTCGGCCAGGGCAGTGAAAATACGGCCGGCAATTCCGGGTTCGTCACGAACGCCGACGACGGTCACACGGGACTCGTCGACGGAGTGGGTCACGGCTGTAACAATCGGTCGTTCCATGGTCTCGCTTTCGGGAAGTACGAGGGTACCGGGCACATCTTCAGCGCTGCTGCGGCAATGAATCGGCACGCCGTGGTTCCGGGCGTACTCAACCGAACGCAACTGAAGGACCTTGGCCCCCGAGGCAGACATTTCGAGCATTTCTTCGTATGAGACGACCGGCAACTTGCGGGCGTCGGGCACGATGCGCGGATCGGCACTGAAGATTCCGGTCACATCGGTATAAATTTCGCATTCCGAGGCGCCGAGCGCGGCGGCAAGGGCGACCGCAGTGGTGTCAGAACCACCCCGGCCGAGCGTGGTCACATCACGGCTGTCTGTGGAAACGCCCTGGAACCCGGCGACCAGCACGATCGCTTCTTCGCTCAGCGTCTGCTTGATCCGGTCGGCACGTACGTCGACGATCCGGGCCTTGGTGTGGGATGAATCGGTGACGATTCCGGCTTGTGAACCGGTCAGCGAAACTGCCTTGTGGCCCATGTCGTTGATCGCCATCGAAGCCAGGGCGCAGGAAATCCTTTCACCGGTGGAGAGCAGCATGTCCATCTCACGGGCGTCGGGCTTCTCAGAAATTTCATAGGCGGCGGCAACCAGTTCATCGGTCGACTTGCCACGGGCCGAAAGCACCGCAACCACCCTGTTTCCGGCCTCGCGCGCAGCGACTATCCGCCGGGCAGCCCGCTTGATCTCTTCCGGTCCGGCAACAGAGCTGCCACCGAACTTCATTACGACAATGTCGTCTCTTTCCGGCATCGACACCAGAATAAGGGACGGGCATTTCGCAGGAGGTCACGATCTTTCCGGGCCGGGCCGGATACCGTACGTGCGACCGGCCTCTAACGAGAAAGCAGCAACTTGAAACCAGACGGCACCTACCGGACAGACTTTGAGCGAGACACAGCCGCGACCCCGATCGGTCCAGGCAGGTACAAAGTCGAATTGAATGACCGCTGGTGGATCGGCCCTGGCCCGAACGGTGGTTATACCGCCGCCTTGATGCTGCAGGCGATGACCGAAACGGTGGTCGAACTGACTGCCGAAACCCGGGATCAGCCGGCCCGCTCACTTTCCGTTCATTTTCTCGGCAGGCCGATTGTCGGTGACGCGGTGATCGAAGTCACGACCGAACACAAGGGGTACGCCACCTCTTTCATTTCGGCCCGGCTGATGCAGGAAGGCGAAATCAAAGCCAAAGCGATGTCTGTCTTTTCGGCGGAACGCGACGGTCCTGATTTCGACCAGACCCGGATGCCAGACGTGCCGCGACCCGAAGATGGCAACGAGATCGACACCGCCCAGGCCCCGGTCGCTGTCTTTACCCAGTACCGCGCCATTCCCGTCCTCGGATCAGAGCCTTTCTCCGGCGGACCCAAAGCCGAAACCGGTGGCTGGATGAAACTGAAGGATGAACAGCCAATGACTCCGGTTCTGGCAGCCGCGATGCTCGACGTGTGGTTTCCGGCACCTTTTGTCACCCTCGACCGGCGGGTCCAGTGTCCGACCCTCGAATACACGGTGCACTTCCCGCGGGAACTGCCGGTGGCCGGGGCTGAACATCCCGACTGGACCCTGGTGCGGCTCACCTCCGATGAAGGCACCAAAGGGCATTTCTCCGAGGATGGTGAGCTCTGGAGTCGCGACGGCACGCTGCTCGCCAGGTGCCGCCAGATGGCGCTGCTGCGCTATCCCAAGGAATAGCCCCGGGCCAACGAACTAGGTGAGCGTTCGCCGCTGACTCATCGCTTTGCCGAGGGTAACTTCGTCGGCATGTTCGAGGTCGGCCCCGACCGGCAGCCCGGAAGCCAGCCGGGTGACATCCACCTGGCTGCGGATCAGATCGGCGATATGCATCGCGGTCGCTTCACCAGTAGTGGTCGGGTTGGTGGCGAGGATCACCTCGGAGATGCCACCAGCCGCCACCCGGTGCCGCAGTTCAGCGATGCGCAGATCGCCTTCGTCGATTCCGTCAATTGGCGAGAGTGCCCCGCCGAGCACGTGATACCGGCCGCGATACTCGTGGGTCCGTTCGATCGGAATCACGTCGGCGGGCTCCTCGACAACGCAGATCAATGCTTCATCGCGGGAATGGTCCTCGCAGATCCGGCACTTCGGACCTTCAGCGAGGTTGAAGCAGATCTCGCACAAACCGACCTTCTCTTTGACTTCGATGATCGCCGCCGCAAGGCTGCGGGCGTCGGAATCATCGGAGCGGAGAATGTGAAATGCGAGGCGCTGGGCCGTGCGCCGACCGATACCGGGGAGCTGGGAAAGCTCCGCGGTAAGTCGACTTAAGGGTGCCGGTCCTTCGCTCATCCCGGGAGGCCGGGGCCACCCATTCCCGGCATGCCTGGCATGTCCGGCATTTTCGAGGCGGCCAGTTCCTGGGCCGAACGGATCGCTTCGTTGACCGCTGCCTGGACCATGTCGGCCAGCATTTCGACGTCTTCCGGATCGACCGCATCGGGATCGATGGTTACGTCCTTGATCACCAGGTCGCCGGTGATCTTTACCTTGACCATGCCTCCGCCGGCGCTGGCTTCGACCTCTTCGTCCTTGAGGGCCTCCTGCGCCTGCATCATGTCGGTCTGCATCTGCTGTGCCTGCTTGAGCAGGGCATTCATGTCCATTCCACCGGGCATTCCGCCCATTCCTTTACGCGCCATCAGATGACCTCCTCTGCATTGAATTCAGATTTGAGCCGTTCGACGAATTCTTCTTCGCCGACGGTTTGAACTTTTTCTTCGACCGATCCGGCCCCGCTGTCCAGCTCACCGTAAGTGACTGCCAGTTTCTCGCCGGTCACTGCGAACAGTGCCTTGACAAGCATGGCTTTACGGTCGGGCTTCTCGGCATTTCGCCGGTTGAAGGATGCGTCCGGGGCAAAACCGATCTCGACTCTGCCCGGTTCGATCCTGGTCGGGCGGCTTCCTTCGAAGTAGGAGGCTGTCGGACCGGATCCATTGGCCCGGATCGATTCGATCACGGCGGGCCACACCTGAACCAGTCGCTCGAGGTCGAGCAAAACGGCTTCTTCGCCGGGCGGCGGTGCTACGG
>JBAUOE010000128.1:0-18459 GCA_049579585.1 Solirubrobacterales bacterium
GGTCGAACTTGTCAAGGACCTAGGGCAGGACGACGGGGTCGATGGAATCCTGGTTCAGCTGCCCTTGCCGGGCGAACTTGACCCGGACGAGGTGGTAAGCGCGATCAACCCGGCCAAAGATGTGGACGGGCTGACCCCGGCAAGCGCCGGCATGCTCGCTTCCGGCCGACCCGGCCTGGTCCCCTGCACCCCGGCCGGCGTGGTTGAGCTGCTCGACCATGAAGGGGTTGAGATCGAAGGCGCTGAAGCGGTAATCGTCGGGCGTTCGAACCTGGTTGGCCGTCCGCTGTTCAGTCTGTTGCTGGGACGCAACGCCACCGTGACGATCTGCCATTCACGGACGAAAGACCTGGTTGAGGTCTGCAGCCGGGCGGACATCCTGATTGCGGCAGTCGGCGTACCCGAGTTGATAACCCGCGACCACATCAAGCCGGGCGCGACCGTTATCGATGTCGGAATGAACCGCACCGAGGACGGATTACGCGGAGACGTGAATTTTCCGGAGGCGACCGAGGTTGCCGCGGCAGTTACTCCCGTGCCTGGCGGCGTGGGTCCGATGACCATCGCAATGTTGCTTGAGAACACACTTTCAGCGGCCCGACAACGTTAGTCTGACCACGAATTGGGGGATTCACAAATGAGCTTCAGCCGAGTCAAACCGGGCGAGTGGGTCGCGTCGCTTTGCGGCATCCTGATTCTGGGCGCGTTGTTCATGCCCTGGAACGGGGACGAAGCTGCGCTTGGATCCGTCAGCCTGCTCGACATCCTCCTGGTTCTCGTCGCCGGCATGGCTCTTGTCCTGCCGGGGATCGTGGCGTTCAGCAGCCGCCCCAACCTGCCGATCACTTTCGAAACCTTGATGTCTGACCTGGCAACGATCGTCACCGCGATTCTCGTAATCAGGTTGATCTGGACGCCTGACGGTGGTGTCAAGGCCGGATTTCTGCTCGGATTGATTGCTTCCGTCCTGCTGACAGTGGCGGGCTGGCGCAGCACCTCTCGCGAAAGCTAGACTCACCAGCGTGATTGAGCGCGAGCAGGTACTCCATGTAGCGAAGCTGTCGAGGCTGAAACTGACCGATGACGAAGTGAGCCGGCTTGAAGGTGAGCTCTCATCGATTCTTGGTCATGTCGACCGTCTCGCCGAGATCGACATCGACGGGATCGAGCCGACATCTCATGTAGTGCCGCTTGAGAACGTTCTGCGTGATGACGTGCCACGGCCCAGCCTCGACCGCGAAACCGCCCTGGATCAGGCCCCTGATCCGCACAACGGTGCTTTCCGGGTTCCGTCGCCACAGGCCGAGGCGTAATCATGGCCAATACGGAATTCCTCACGGCCACCGCGGCCGAAACCGCGGCCCTGATCCGCGACGGTCAGGCCTCCGCATCCGAGGTTCTTGACGCCTGGCTCGACCGCATCGGAGCCGATGACCTGAACGGATATCTCTGGAAGGCCGACCGCGAAAGCGCGGTTGCCGGGGTGGCTGCCGACGTCGATGGCCCGGTCGCCGGAGTGCCGGTGGCGATCAAGGACATTTTCTGCACCACCGGGGTGCCGACCACGGCAGCGTCGAAGATCCTGGAGGGCTACCGCCCGCCGTACACGGCAACTTCAGTTTCGAAGCTCGCTGACGCCGGCATGCCGATGCTCGGCAAAACCAACATGGACGAGTTCGCGATGGGATCATCGAACGAGAACTCCGCCTATGGCCCCGCGCTCAACCCCTGGGATCGCAGCCGGGTACCCGGTGGTTCTTCGGGTGGTTCCGCCGCGGTGGTTGCCGGCGGACTCGCTCCCTGGGCATTGGGGACCGACACGGGCGGATCGATTCGCCAGCCGGCCGCACTTTGCGGAATCGTCGGCCTGAAACCGACCTATGGCTCGATTTCGCGTTTCGGCATGATCGCTTTCGCTTCGTCCCTGGACCAGTGCGGACCACTGACCCAGGATGTAACGGATGCGGCCCTGCTGCTTTCCCAGCTCGAAGGTCGCGATCAGATGGACTCGACCTCAACCGGGATCGAGGGCGGCATTGAAATGCCAACCGCGACCGACCTGAACGGCATGCGATTCGGCGTGCCTGTCGATCTGATCGGTGACGGGGTCGACCCGGGCGTCAAAGCGGTGTTTGACCAGACGGTCGAACGGATCGAAGGTCTGGGCGGCACCGTTGTCGAAATCGAACTTCCACACGCCCGACACGGAATTTCCGCCTATTACGTGCTCGCTCCGGCTGAAGCATCAACCAATCTGTCCCGGTATGACGGGGTGCGTTACGGAATTCGCGAAAGCGACGCCGACCTGACGTCGATGTATGAGGTGACCCGTGGTGATGGTTTCGGTGCCGAAGTGAAGCGCCGCATCATGCTCGGCACTTACGCGCTTTCATCCGGCTACTACGACGCCTATTACGGTCGTGCGCAGAGGGTCCGCACGATGATCGTGCGCGACTTTGATGCCGCTTTCGCTGAGGTCGACTTCGTGATCACCCCGACCGCGCCGACCGTGGCTTTTGGCCTGGGAGAGAAGACAGTCGATCCCCTGACCATGTACCTGAACGACCTGTTCACGGTCCCGATGTCGCTTGCCGGAATTCCGGCCATCTCGATCCCGGCGGGGATGGCGGCGCCGGAAGGTGACAATGGCGAATCCGGTTCCGGGTCGATGCCGGTCGGGTTCCAGATCGCTGCGCCAGCCTTCGGTGAACAGAAATTGCTGGAAGCTTCGCTGGCCCTCGAGGCCGCGATCGGCTTTGATCGCAGCGGCGGGAGGGTAGCTTCATGAGTCAGGAAATGGAAGCCGTAATCGGTCTGGAAATCCACGTCCAGCTTTCCACCGAAACCAAGATGTTCTGCGGATGCAGCCTGTCTTTCGGCGATGACCCGAACGTCCATACATGCCCGGTTTGCCTGGCTCACCCGGGGTCGCTTCCGGTTCCGAACCGCAAAGCGGTTGATTACGCGCTTCAGATCGCTGCGGCACTGGAATGTGAAGTGGCACCGCGGTCAATTTTCCATCGCAAGAACTATTTTTATCCGGACAGTCCGAAGGCGTACCAGATCAGTCAGTTTGACATTCCGATAGCGGGCGCCGGCCGGCTCGGGGATGTTCGGATTCACCGGGCACATCTGGAAGAAGACGCCGCCAAAATGATCCACGTTGGCGAAAGCGGCCGGATTCAGGGGTCCGATTCGTCGCTGGTTGACTTCAACCGTGGCGGCACACCCCTGGTCGAGATCGTGACCGAACCTGACTTGAAGAGCGGCGCCCAGGTCCGTGAGTGGGGGCAGCTGCTGCGGGCAACGATCAAACAGCTCGGCGTTTCCAACGTGAACATGGAAGAGGGCAGCTTGCGCTGCGATGCCAACGTTTCGATCAGGCCGGTCGGTTCAACGGAACTCGGCACCAAGACCGAAATGAAGAACATGAACTCTTTCCGATTCATCGAGCGCGGGATCGAAGCCGAGATCAGCCGCCAGAAGGAACTGGTTGCGGCTGGTGGCAGGGTGGTCCAGGAGACCCTCCACTTCGATCCGTCCACCGGCGAACTTCACTCTCTGCGTTCCAAGGAAGAAGCGCACGACTACCGGTACCTGCCGGAACCTGACCTGGTTGCGATAGTTCCGACCAGGCAGATGCTGGATGACGCCGCAGCTTCACTGCCGGAACTTCCAGCCGCCCGCGCTGCCCGCTACCGGGATGAACTCGGGGTTCAGGACAGTGCCGCTCTGCTGCTTTCTTTCGAAACCGAATGGGCCGCTTTCTTCGAAGGCGTGATTGCCTTCGACAGCTCAATTGAACCTCGCGCGGCAGCGAACTGGGTAACCGGTGAATTTGCTGCGGAACTCCGCCGGCAGGACGATCAGGCCCTGGCCGATTCAAAAGTCACGCCGGACGCCCTGGGGGCACTGGTTGCCCTGGTCGGATCGAAGCGGGTTTCCCATGGTTCCGCCAAATCGGTGCTGGAAGTGATGGTCGCTGAAGGCGCGGATCCTCTGGCAGTGGTTGAGGATCGCGGCCTCGAACAGATATCCGATTCGGGTGAACTGGAATCGATAGTCAAGGCGGCAATCGAAAACAACCCGAAGCCAGCCGAGCAGGTTCGTTCCGGTAACGAGAAAGCGATCGGGGCTTTGGTCGGGGCGGTAATGAAAGAAACCAAGGGCCGGGCCGACGGTGGCGAAGTTACCCGCCTGCTGCGGCAGGAACTCGGTCTCTGAACCCTGGCCTGGGGGCCAGGGTCAGCGAATGACCCTGAACTTGCGTTTCAACTGGTTGACCGCTTTGCGTCCGGTCTGGTCATAGGCCCTGACCCGCAGGACGTGGCGTCCCCTTGATAGATGCCCGATTCTCGCCTTTCTGCCGCACCGGCGGAACTTGCGCCGGTCGATCGCACACTGGTACCTGAGCGGGGTACTGGCCAGTCCGAACATCCTGATCCCGAAGTGGTGGCGTTTCAGTTTGCGGGGCGGCGCTTTGCGGAATGCGATCAACGGATCGGTCGAACCTCCGACCAGCGGACTGCGGTAAAGCTTCTTGGCTGCGGTCGAGAAGTACGGGGCGAAAAGGTAACCGCAGTACTTGGGGTTGGTGTCGCAGTACACGTAACTGGTGACCGAGTTGAGGTAACCCTTGGAGATCCAGCCGCCTCCGCTCGCACCGTGGCTCATGTAACAGGGAAAGACCGCCATGGGCTTCGGTTTGCCACGGTCACGCCCCACGACTTTCGAGTGGCAACCAAACATGCGTTCACCGTCGAATGGGGGATTGGGGTCCGCCGGGTATCCGTAGATCGTGTACGCACGTTTCTTTGCCTTGAGGTTGAAGGCAACCGGGCGGGCACCGCCGAGGTTTGCGACCGGGGTTCCGGAAACCGTCGCGATGCCGATGTCAGCTGCGAAGCTCTTTCCCCGCTTCCAGTTCCTGGTCGTGGCCAGGCTTGCCGCGGCGTAACCGCCGAGCGGGGCCTGACCTTCGGTGTAGGCCGGGATGAAGAGCAGGTCACGGACGAAAGCCCGGCTGGCGCGATCGTAAACGCAATGTCCTGCCGTGAAGATTGCGTTTCCATAGCGGGAACTGATCACGGTCGCCGAACAGGTGAAGATCTGATTGCCGATCCTGAAGAACACCTTGCCGTGAAAGCGTTTGGGCAGGGTCAAGGGATTCTTGACCAGATAGTCGCCCTGCCGTACCGATGTGGAGGCATCGGGGAATGCGGGCAGGTCGAAGGGTTCGGTGACGGGAGCCGGGCCGTCCAGGGGCACCGCGTTCTGAAGGTCGGCGTCGGACCAGCTTGCTTTCACGTCGGCCGGGCTCTTCTCAATCGTCTTCTCGATGATTCCGTCATCAACGGTTTCAGCCGCCGAGGAGTGCGCGGCCAGGACCATGAAGGCAGCGGCAAGGATGGCCGTAGCGAAGCACGCACGGAAGGGAAGGAAGCCGGGGCGAAGTTTCATGAAGGGCAGGTGCCCCCTTACGACTTGACTGAAACCCTGAATTTCCTGGTTATCACCCGGGAGCTGAGCCGACCGGTCTGGTCGATCGACCTGACTTTGAGCCGGTGACGCCCGTTGGTGAGCCGGGAGATCTTTACCCGGTTACCGCAGTCGACGTATTTGCGGCGGTCGAACTTGCAGCGATAGGTGAGGGGGGTGCTACCGGTCCCGGCAAACTTGAACAGGACGCTTCGCTTCTTTACGACCGCTGGCGGCCTGTACCTGACCTTGACCGTCGGTTTCACGGAACCACCGGCAGTGTCGCTCGTGTAGAGCGATTTGGCCGCATTCGAAAAGTAGGAAGCGAATGCGTACCCGCAGGTCGCGGCACTGGAGTCGCAATGGATGTAGCTGAATACCGCGCTCAGGTAGCCGCCTGACATCCAGCTTCCTCCGCTGGCCCCGTGGCTCATGTTGCACGGATAAGCAACGATTGGCCGCGGGCTGCCGATGTCACGCCCGGCCGCTTCCGATTTGCAGCCGATCAGCTTTTCCCCGTCGTAGAGCGGCTGGGGGTCGGCCGGATAGCCGTAGATCTTGTAGCTGCGATTTTTGGTGGACCGGTTGAAAGCCACCTTTTCTGATCCGCCGAGATCCTTGGTTGGGGTGCCGGCGAGCGAGGCGATACCGATGTCGTAAGAAAGGTCGCCGCGATTTGCCCATCCCTGCGTGGTCGCCAGGGCGGTGGCGGGGTACTCGCCGAATGGGGCGTTTCCGCTGTCGTAACCGGGAACGAAGATGAAGTCCGTTACGAACTGCCGGATTTCGTAGTCGTATACACAGTGGCCTGCGGTGAAAATGGTCTGGCCGGTGGCTGAACTGACCAGCGTTCCGGAACACGAGTAACGGTTGGCGCCGACCCTGAAGAAGACTTTTCCGTGCAGGCGTTCCGGCAGCCGGGATGCGTCGGCCGGGGTGAAGTCGCCGGTTGCGGCGGACGTCGTGGCCCCCGGGAATCGGGGCAGATCGAAGGCGGACTTGGCGGGATCGGGTTGATCAAGGGGCTTTGCGGCCAGCCGGTCGGCTCGTGTCCAGCTTGATTTGACCTCGGCCGGGGAGTCGGTCAGGGTCTGCTCGACGACTGCGGCCGTGGACGAGCCGGGCGCAATGGATGCGGTGACCGCCAGCATCAACAGGACAGCAAGCAGGAGGGGGGCCGCTCCGGCCGCGACGGGGAGGCCGGGTCGGTTTGCCGGGTTGGCGGGCATCAAGTGAGTGTATTCGTCGTCATCTTGTCTGTACCAACACGGCTGAGCAGCGCTGGATGCGCTTGTGACACTTTGTTACAAGATGTATGCTCTCGACATGGCTTGGAATATCGTGATCGTCGGTGGTGGGTTTGCGGGGGCACAGGTCGCCCGGTCGCTGGAGAAGCTCCTGCCACGTCAGTCGGCCCGGCTGAGCCTGGTCAATGACGTCAACTTTCTTCTCTACACGCCGCTACTGCCGGAAGCGGCGGCCGGCACCCTCGAGCCTCGCCACGTAGTCACTCCGCTGCGGGACATCCTGCACCGGACCAACCTGCGTCTGGGCGTCGTCGATTCACACGATCCGGGGGAGAAGACCGTCGGCTTCCGCAGCCATACGGGAGAAAAAGAGACAGTCCCTTACGACCACCTGGTGCTTGCGCCCGGGTCTATTTCACGCTTTCTTCCAGTGCCCGGACTTGCCGAGCATGCGGTTGGTTTCAAGAGCCTCGCCGACGCGATCTATCTTCGAAACCAGGTGATCGAGACCCTCGAGATGGCCAACGCCACGGAAGACAAGGCTCTGCGCGATGAATTGCTCACCTATGTTTTCGTGGGCGGTGGTTATGCCGGGCTTGAAGCACTGGCCGAACTTCAGGATTTCGCTGCTGACGCGATGCAGCACTATCCACGGGCACGCCTGCACGGCATGCGCTGGGTTCTGGTTGAAGCAGCTGACCATGTCCTTCCGGAAATCGATCCGAAACTGGCTGACTATGCCGTTCGTGAACTGCGTGGACGCGGGATCGACGTCAAGCTGTCGACCATGCTGAACGAAGTCACGGCGAATACCGCGACGATTTCAACCGGGGAGGTGATCCCGGCCCGCACCGTCGTCTGGACCGCCGGAGTGACCCCGCACCCCGTGCTGAAAACTCTCGATGTGCCGCTGGACAACCGTGGCAAAGTCAAGGTCGACTCGCACATGCGGGTCGAGAACCTGGACGGGGTCTGGGCGCTCGGCGATGCCGCAGCGGTTCCGGACCCGACCGGAGGATCCTGTCCGCCGACGGCCCAGCACGCGGTTCGTCAGGCCCCGGTGGTCGCGGCCAACATCGCGGCTGAGGTTGGAATCGGCGAAGCGAGGCCTTTTGAATACAGGGGCGGGGTGGCCTTCGTCAATCTCGGCCGTTACAAGGCGGTCGGCATGATTGGCAAGTACACCTTCAGCGGCTTTCTTGCCTGGTGGATGGCGCGTTCCTACCATATGAGCCAGATCCCGGGTGTGGCCCGGAAGGTCAGGGCGATAATCGACTGGACTGCAAGCCTTCCGTTCAGCCGTGACCTCTCCGAGGTCGGTTCGATTGGCCGGAGGGGCAGCCTCGGGCCCGATCAGTACGAGCGCGGCGGTTCTCACCGACCCGTCGAATAGGGCGGATCCATGGGTTTCGAATGGGTATTCCTGGCGATCCTCTTCGGCATCGCCACCGGCATCATCGGTCGCGCCAAAGGCGGCTCGTTCTTCATCTGGATGATTGTTGGGTCGGTCCTGCCGGTCCTCGGCCTGGTGGCGGTGGTCCTCTTCCGAAACGAAGATGACGAGCCGGAACGTCAGTGTCCGAACTGCAACAAGATCGTCAAGCTGTACGTGCAGGTCTGTCCCCGATGCGGCTGGGACCTTTACCTGCCGCCGGTGGAAGAAACCCGCATGCCACCACGCAAGTAGCCAGCGCAAAGTCCCCCAAACCCGGCATCGCTCCTTGTTGTCTTCGCCATGAGGGGTGAAGGAGGAGCGATACCGTCTAACGCATCCAGGTCCGGAAAATGGCGTTGGCGAAACCAACTCCGTAACGGAACACCGCTGGCTTCTTCGAGTGCCCGTGCAGACGTTGCTCGACGGTAATCGGGACCTCTTTGGCCGGGATGCCACGTTTGATCGCTTCGATCATGAACTCCGAGGTGTGGAACTGCTCCTGCTTGAGAACGAGCTGGGGCAGGACGCTTGTCCGTACGGCGCGATAGCCGTTCGAACAATCTGAAACCTTGGTCCGGGTGATGAATGAGACCAGGCGGTTGAAGAAGACGATGCCGAGCTCACGGGCGAAATGGTTCTCCTCGGCGTGGCCAAGCACTCGAGAGCCGTGGGCGACATCGACTTCGCCATCAAGCACCGGCTGTACCAGCAGTGGCATCTCGGCGGGCAGGTGCTGGCCATCGGCATCAAGGGTGACCACGATCGCCGCTTCAGAATCGACCATCAGCCTGTAGCCGGTGCGCAGGGCCGCGCCGCCACCGCGATTGACCACATGCCGGGCGACGATCGCACCGTGGGCTGCGGCAACCTCTTCGGTCCCGTCACGGGAGCCGTCATCGACCACGAGGATGGCCGTCGGCAGGCCACAGACCTCGGCCGGGATCTGATCAAGGACATAACCAATGTTGTCGGCCTCGTTGTAGGCGGGAATCACGACGGCGACGCGGTTCCGGAAACCTTTGCGATACCCGGCGGCCCGGAACTGTTCCGAAGAGATCCCTTCCAGCGCTGCGGAGAGCTGGCGGGCGTTCCTCGCCCCGACTGACAGGGCCCGCATTGCCATAAGGAACAGCACGATGATCGCGAAAACAGCCAGGCCCAGAATGCGGCCACCGTTGCCGCGCTCGAACGAAAGCGCGGAGAGCAGCCGGTCGGTCAGTTCGGTCCCCGAGACGATCGCCAGTCCCAGTCCCACGGCAAGCAGGATCAGCACGTCGGCATTTCGCATCTCCCTGCGTCTGATCACGGCGAAGGCGATGATCAGCACCGCAAGAATCAGTCCGGTGGTCCGGAGGGCAGTCATCTGGGCAGGAAATATCGATGCGTAGGTCATGCGGGGCCTGGTTTCACTGGATCGGTTTCCGTCTCGTCGCGGTTGATTCGCCCGGCGATCCAGGCGGCTGCTTCGGCTAAGGCTACGGCGGCGAGCGGCAGAACGAGAGTCATCAGGATCTCATTGCGTCTTGGCGGGGCCAGCGTGGCAGCCCCCACAGCTGTCACCACGACAATCGGAATCGCAACCGGGATGGTCTCCCAGCGTCTCTTCCAGGCAAGCAGGATCAATCCGGCGAGCCCGGCCAGGACCAGAATCTTCTGGATCAGGGAACCCAACGGGCTGGACATCGCCTCGCCGATTCCGGTCCCCCACATACGACCGACCTTGCGAACGGTCATGCCGGCGTAGCCGAGCGGATCCTCCTTGATGTACTTCTCGAAGTTCTCCTTGCCAATCCTGCCCAGCGCCGCGTCGCGGGACAGCTTCGGGTACTTCATGGCTTCCTTGTCGAACAGTGGCTCTGGTTTCACTTGTTCGAGTTCATCCGAGTACCGGTCGAGCTCGATGCCAGTCTGTTTCTCGTAAAGCTCGGCCTTGACTCCCTGATACTCGCCATCGGCTGGCAGGTAGGTGCCGACGAACGTCGCTTTGCCACCGCCGGTAGTGATCGGAACCACCCGGTCGAGGGTCACGTAGTTGTGGATCGTCCATGGCACGATCGGCAGAAAGACGGCCGCCGCGAAAGCGAGACCGCCCAGGGCCGCCCGTTTCACCTGGGCCTTCCGGTCCGGTCCGGCCGAGCGCCATGCCCGTACAAGCAGCAGCACCCCGAAAGCGAAAGCCACCGCCAGGTATTCCGGCCGGATCAGCGTGGTCAGCCCGAAGAGGACACCGGGCAACAGCCAGGCCCAGGGCGACCGTTTCGCGTCAGCCCAGAGAAACGCCAGGACGGCGGCAGGCAGCATGAAGATCGCCGGCGGCTCGCTCATCAAAGCGCCAGTTGAATGGATGAATGGTGGATAGAACGCAATCAGCCCGGCCGCGAGCAGGGCCGCTGACTTTCTTCGGCTGAGCCTCAGGGCCAGCAGGTAACCAAGCAGGATCGCAGCGGTCCCGAATAGCGCCTCAACCCCTCGGCCAACCCCGTCCCGAACCCCGCCCGTCGCGTAATACGCGGCGCCATAGATCAAAGGCGCCCCCGGTGACCAGTCACTCGGGGTATTGAATTCCGGCCCGCCGTAGCTTTTGTTTTCATAGAGCGATTCGGCCAGAGCCCGATAGGCGAGGGCGTCGTCACCGGGAGTTGCGAGGGGATTGATCACCTTGTCCATGCGCAGCCCGAAGCCAAGAACAGTGATGATCGCCAGCGCAATCAGGGTTCTTTTCCCATGTTTCGCAACCACAGACTGGAAGCGGGAAGTTTTTTGGTTGGGCTGGTCAGACATCGGGGTCGGTCAGGCTATGGCAAAGGCCCGTCACCGGCGCTGAAGCTCCCGTCGTGCAAGTCCGAAAGCGCCGGTAAGGCCGATCCCGGCAAGCACTGAAATCAGCGGCCAGAGCACCATTGCCCGACGCGGTGATGCGACAAGCAGCACTCCGACAAGGGTCACCGAAACGATTATTGCGGCAAGGATCCAGAACTCCGGTCGCCTGCGCACACCAAGCAGAATGAGGCCACCAAGTGCCGAAATGACAATCGCCCAATGGAACGATCGACCGGGAATGGTTTCGATGAAACCGCTCCGTCCGCGCCACCAGATCCGGACTGCCTTGCGGTAGAAATAATCGGCCAGCCCCGCGGGGTCATCACGCAGGGCATCGAGATACTGCTCGCGTCCCAGACGTGACAGGGCCGCACCCGTTTCAAGATCCGGATAGGTCTCTTTCGCGTAAAGCGCGAAAACCCGCTCCGGGGTGATCGAATCGAGACCTTCGCCGCTCAACTGGTTCTGGCGTTTCAGCTCTTCCAGCAGCAGTGGGTTTGCCGCCAGCAGATCGGGCATGACCCTGGTCGGATTTCCCTGCGAGTTGATGTAGCTGCCGGAGAACAGGGTCTGGCCGCCTCCGGTCGAGATCGGCACCACCTGATCCAGCTTGACGATGTTGTGAACCGTCCATGGCGCAAGCACGGCGAGGGCGCTAACCGCCAGGACCGCAACCGGACGCACCGCATGTCCGATCCCGCCTTTCGCTTCGATTGCGACCAGCGCCAACAAAAGGAAACACCCGACAATCAGGTACTCGGGTCGCACCATGATCGTGAGACCGAGCATCACTCCCGCCAGGGCCCAGGCCAGCCGGCCTGACTGGTCCCTGGCCCGCAGGATCGCCAGAAAGCATCCGCTGAGGAAAGTGCCGGCCAACGATTCGGTCAGCAGCATCCCCGAGTCAGTGATCAGGGTGGGGTAGAGAGCGAGGGCTGCGGCAGCGACCAGTCCGGCCCCGGGCCCGGCCAGTCGGGTGGCGATCAGATAGGAAAATACGATCGCCAGCGAAGCGATCAGGGCGAGCACCACTCTCGCCAGCCGCACATCGTCGTCGCCGGCCAGGACAAACACCGCCGCAGTCAGCAACGGCAGGCCAGGGCTGTAATTGGAAGCAGACTGGGGATTGGCCGGGGTGCCCGGCCCGGCCTGCTCGAATCGTCCGTCTTCATAGAGGCCGCGCGCGATCCGTTCATACGCTGCCGAATCGGACAGATCCTCATTCGATCCCTGCCACGCATAATCGGCCCGCAGAGCAAAGCCGGTCATCACGATCAGCAGGAGAACGATCAGGCGCAAGTCAGCGATCCTAGATGCCCGTCCGGGGAATCCCCCTTACGGTAATCTGCCGGGCTATGAGAATTCTTGTACTTGGCGGCGACGGTTATCTCGGATGGCCCACAGCAATGCGTTTTTCGGACCGTGGTCACGATGTCACGATCGTCGACAACTTCGCCAGGAGGCGCTGGCATCTGGAGCAGTCAACCGACTCCCTGACCCCGATCTCCTCCCTTGAGGATCGGATTGAAGTCTGGGAATCAGTGTCTGGCCGCCGGATCGACGCCCGTGTGGGCTGTATCGAGGACGGCGAATTCCTCGACGCTGTGGTCGCCGACTGCAAGCCCGAAGCTGTAATTCATTACGGCGAACAGCCTTCAGCCCCATACTCGATGAAGTCTCGTCAGACCGCCGTCGAGACGCAGCAGACCAACGTCATCGGCACGCTCAACCTGCTCTTTTCGATGCGGGCGCACGTCCCGGACGCGCACCTGATCAAGCTCGGAACGATGGGCGAGTACGGCACCCCCAACATCGATATCGAAGAAGGTTTCATCGAGATCGAGCACAACGGTCGCAAGGACACGCTTCCTTTTCCGAAGCTTCCAGGCTCGCTTTACCACTGCTCGAAGGTTCATGATTCGACCAACGTTCACTTCGCTACCCGCGTCTGGGGACTCCGGGCGACCGATCTGAACCAGGGCGTTGTCTACGGCATCGAAACCGATGAAACCCTGCGCGACGATCGACTGGTTACCCGGTTCGACTACGACGAGACCTTCGGCACCGTGCTCAACCGATTCTGCGTCCAGGCCGTGGTCGGTCACCCGCTTACCGTTTACGGAGCCGGCGGCCAGACCCGTGGATATCTGAACATCAAAGACACGCTGCGCTGCGTCGAGCTCGCGGCCATGAACCCGGCCGATCGCGGTGAGTTCCGTGTCTTCAACCAGTTCACGGAGCAGTTCTCGGTCTCCGAACTGGCCAGTCTGGTTCAGAAGAGTGCCGCCGAAGTCGGTCACAAGGTCGATGTCGAGAGCTATCCGAACCCGCGCGTGGAACTTGAGCACCATTACTACAACGCTTCCAACCAGAAGCTTCTTGATCTGGGCCTGGAGCCGCATCCGTTGGGTGACGAGCTGGTCAAATCGGTTTTGCACGTGATCGATCGTTATCGCGACCGGGTCATTGAACGAGCCTTGACGCCACGTACCAAGTGGAATCCGGGTGAGCTCGAGGGCGGCCAGCTCTCGGTTGCCCAGCACACCTGATCAACGCGCTGCTGCGCGGTAACCACCATTGCTAGGATCGATCGTTCTATGAGAGCCGCAGACGCATTGTTCGAGTCCCTCAAAGCGGAAGGTGTTGACCACATCTTCGGCATTCCCGGTGGAGCAAACTTGCCCACCTATGACGCGATGGTCGACGCCGATCTGCGGCATGTACAGGTAATGCACGAACAAGCCGGCGGACATGCCGCTGAGGGTTACGCGCATGCCTCGGGCAAGGTCGGAGTTGCTTTCGGGACTTCCGGCCCCGGCGCCACCAACCTGGTCACCGCGATCGCCGACGCCAACATGGATTCGGTCCCGACCGTTTTCATCACCGGCCAGGTGCGTACAGAACTGATCGGAACCGATGGTTTCCAGGAAGCGGACATCGTTGGCATCACCCTGCCGATCGTCAAGCATTCGCTGTTGGTCACCGAAGCACATCAGATTCCCGAGTACGTCCATGAGGCCTTCCACATCGCGTCGAGTGGCCGGCCCGGACCGGTCCTGCTCGATGTTCCCCAGGACCTCTCCAAGGAAGACATCGATTACAAGCCGCGCACGCAGCCAGTCGAACTTCCCGGGTACCGCCCGAATCTCGAGGGCAACTCGAAGCAGATCCGGATCGCGGCCAAAGCGATCGCCAACTCACGCCGGCCGATCATCTACTCGGGTGGCGGTGTGGTCAACGGCAACGCTTCGGCCGAACTCCGCGAATTCGCTGACAGCGACAAGTTCCCGGTTACTTCGACCCTGATGGGCCTGGGTGCTTTCCCGGCCAATGATCCGAACTGGCTCGGCATGCTCGGCATGCACGGAACCCGTGCCGCCAACTACTCGATGGACGAAGCTGACCTGATCATCGCGATCGGTGCCCGCTTCGACGACCGGGTAACCGGCAAGCTTTCCGAGTTCGCGCCCAACGCCAAGTTCATCCACATCGATGTCGACCCAGCTGAAATTTCAAAGAACGTGCCGGCCCACATCCCGATCGTCGGTGACGTGCGGCTGGTTCTGCCGAAACTGACCCGTGAGTACAAAGCCCTTCAGACCGATACATCCCGTCTCGATGGCTGGTGGAGCCGGATCGAAGCCTGGCGGACCGAATATCCGCTCGCTTATGAACCCGGTACCGACGGTGAAATCAAGCCGCAGTTCATGGTCGAGATGATGCACAAAGTCACCGAAGGTGACGCCATCATCACGTCCGACGTCGGCCAGCATCAGATGTGGGCAGCCCAGTACTACGGCTTCAACAAGCCGCGCCGCTGGATCAATTCCGGTGGTCTCGGCACCATGGGCTTCGGGCTTCCTTCGGCGATCGGAGCCAAAGTTGCCTGTCCGGACGAAGAAGTCGTGTGCCTCGCCGGTGACGGCAGCCTGATCATGAACATCCAGGAACTGGCCACCGCGGTCAACCAGGAGATCCCGGTCAAGATTTTCCTTCAGAACAACGGCTACATGGGCATGGTCCGCCAGTGGCAGGAGCTTTTCTGGGACGAGCGTTACAGCGGCGTCAAGAACGGTCCAAGCCCCGACTGGGTCAAGCTGGCAGAGGCATTCGGAGCCAAAGGATTGCGTTGTGAAGACAGTGCGGACCTCGAGGAGATGATGGCGGCGACTATCGCTCATGACGGCCCCGCATTGCTGGACGTGAGAACCAGCCCGCGGGAGAATGTCTACCCGATGATTCCGGCCGGAAATGCGGCCAGGGAGATGGTCGGCTGATGGGCGCCGCAGACATGGTCAGACTCGAAGATCTTCAGGCAAGCCGGACTCTTACCGGCCGCAAGCACGTGCTTTCGATTCTGGTCGAGAACCGGCCGGGCGTCCTCGCGAGGGTCGCCGGGCTCTTTTCCCGCCGTGGGTTCAACATCGACACGCTGGCCGTCGGTCCAACCGAGGATCCGGCTATTTCGAGAATCACGTTGACCCTGGACGGAGCAGTGCACCCGATCGACCAGGTGACCAAACAGCTTCATAAGCTGATCAACGTGCTCAAAATCCGTGACATGGAGCCGGAAGACTCCGTTGCGCGTGAAATGGCGCTGTTCAAGGTTTCAGCGGCCGTGGAAAACCGGGCGGAAATCGTCCAGTTCGCGGAGATATTCCGGGCGAAGATCGTGGATGTCTCACGGCGCGCCCTGATCGTCGAAGTTACCGGCTCCCACGACAAGATCGAAGCTTTCGAGAGCATGTTGCGGCCGCACGGATTGCTGGAAATGGTTCGCACCGGCGAAGTTGCGCTCGGGCGCGGCGGCGACTGAGCGTTGAACTTCCTGGCTCTCGAGCCGGCCGCAATCAGGGATCTCCTCAACGAGGCGATCGAAACAGCACACTCTCCGTCACGTAACCGGGTCGCTTCGGTGTCGGTTGTGGTCGACTGTCCCGATCCGGTCGCCCTTGTTTTCGCGTCGCGTCGCGCCAACGAATCGTGGTTTTGCTGGCAGCAGCCTGACCGTGAATTTGCGCTGGCCGCGATGGGCGAAGCACATGTTGTGAAATCCCGGGGGAGCGACCGCTTTCGGGAAGTTGCGGCTGAATGCGCCCATCTTTCCGGTGATGCCGTTCTTCGCGGCGAGCGTGACGCTGGCGACCGGACCGGGCCGACCTGGACCGGGGGATTCGCATTCTCGGGTTCCGGGACTTCCGGATCTACCTGGTCGTCATTCCATCCGGCGTCAATGAGCCTGCCTGAGATCTCGTTTGAATCGGAAGGCGGACGAGCGGTAATGACCATCAACGCGATGGTCACCCCGTCAGATGATCCGGACACATTGACCGGGCGTCTGCTGAACCGGGTGCAGGCTCTGGTCACAGAAGACCTGGGGATGCTCGACCCGCATCCGGCTCACCGGCCGAGCATCGAAAGTGCAAGGTCACCCGAGGATTTTGAGGATTCGGTGGCCGCCGCCGTTCAGCGAATCCGGGCGGGGGAGATCGAAAAGGTCGTGCTGGCCCGTGAAGTGGTGGTCCGGTCCGGATCGGCCCACGATCCGGCGGCGATCTTCGCTGCGCTCCGCGAGGGTTTCCCGTCCTGTTTCAATTTCTGCGTAGGTACGCCGGAGGCAGCTTTCATCGGGGCGAGCCCTGAACTTCTGGTTCGCTGCGTCGGAAGGGGCGTTTCGACCGTGGGCCTGGCTGGTTCGACCCGCCGCAGTTCGGACCCGGCGGTTGACGACCACCTGGCCCAGAAGTTGCTGAACAGTCCGAAGGACAGGGGGGAGCAGGATCTGGTTGTAAAGCGGATAGTCAAAGCCCTGTCCCGCCTCAGCGTCTGGGTTGAAGCGGCTGAGGAACCGGAGATCATCAAGGTCGCGAACATCCAGCACCTCGCTTCACCGGTGATTGCCCAGCTGTCGGAACCACGCACGGCAATCGAACTCGCGGGTTTCCTGCACCCGACCCCGGCTGTCGGTGGGGAGCCCTGGAAGAAAGCCAGGAAGGTGATGGCCGAAGTCGAAGGCATGGACCGGGGCTGGTATGCCGGTCCGGTTGGCTGGATGGACGGCTCCGGCGACGGTGAATTCTGCGTGGCGCTGCGCAGCGCTTTGCTGCGGGATCGGGAAGCCCACCTCTATGCGGGCGTTGGTGTGGTCGCTGATTCCGACCCCGCGGCTGAACTTGCGGAGACCGAAATGAAGCTGGGCGCGCTGCTGCCGCTGATTGGCGGCTGAACCCTGAATCGCCCGTTTTCGTCTCGCTTGTACAGGTGAAACGCGTCAGGATTTTACAACGGGATAAGAGTCGGTTCTTTCAGTTCTCTTATCTTCATCTTTAGAGTTTCTTGATTTTTCCGATAATCGGGCTAACATGAACTCGTTGGATCGCCTGAGGATCAGGCTGAGATTGGATCACCCGGGGCTTCCGGGTTGAAGCGGGATCACCTGGCCAGCCCAGGTTGAGCAGGATCACTTGGCGGGGCCAGGTTGAAACCAGAAAACTCTTACCTTCACGGGGGGCTCACTTGATGCATCGTGTGTTCGTCCGGTCGCTACTGGCGGCCGTAGTCCTGTTCTCGTTCTCCTCAGCCTCGGCATCAGCCGCGGATCTGGTCGTTGATGATGACTCGGTTGAATGTCCAGCCGCAGGCTTCAGCAAGGTCCAGTCGGCAATTGATGCCAGCGACGTCGGTGACACGATCGTCATCTGTCCCGGCTCATATGTGGAAGGCACCGGAGCACCAGGCACCAACGCGGTGACCGTCAACAAAGAGGTCAACCTCAAGGGCGCCGGCGCCGACCTGGTGACGATCATGCCGAAGCGGTCCACCTCGGATGGTGGACAGATCGCTTCCGTCTCCCCGGTCCTCCGCGACGGAGTCGGCAACATCATCGCTGTTACCGCCGGCACCCCGCTGTTTCCGGCCACGGTGAACATTTCGGGCATCACGGTCAAAGGAAATGGTGTCTTCGCTGAGGCAGGAATCATGTTCCTGGATGCGAAAGGATCGATCGTCCGCAGCCGGGTGACCGACATCGTCACCACTGAAGAAGCCAACGGTTTTGACGTTCCCGGTGGATTCCGCAGTTCGGATACGGGATTCGGAATCGTCCAGACCACAGCCGCTGCGACGCCCCCCGCTGGCGGCTCTGTACCGCGACCCTTGCTGATCGAAGCAACCCGGGTTGACAAGTACAACAAGACCGGAATCCTGATCGATGGCGCGACCAACGACTCGCCGCCGCTCACCTCCGCCGGAGTTGCCAACTCGGCAACGATCGTTGGCAGCACCGTGGTCGGGCGACTGCGATGCATCAACTACCTGGCAACAGGCAATTGCGCCACGGTCGGCACGCTGACCACTGGCCCGCTGTTCGGGCAGGACGGCCTTCGGGTCACAGCAGGCGCAAAGGTGAACGTCGACAGTTCCAGCTTCTTCCAGAACTACGTGAATGGCGTCGGTTCGCCCGTGTTCAGTTCGAATACG
>JBAUOE010000129.1:0-6005 GCA_049579585.1 Solirubrobacterales bacterium
CGCGGCCCTGCCTGTTTGGCGTGGCGTCAGCACCATCGCCCGGGCCCGCAAACTCTTTGAGCTCCGCGAAAAGCTCACCGCTCGCAAAGACGAAATCGCTCGCATGGTTGTGCTCGAAATGGGCAAAACGCTGCCCGACGCAACAGCCGAAGTCGGCCGCATGATCGAAATGGTCGAAGCGGCCACTGCGATTCCAACGACGATGCAGGGACGGATCCTAGAAGACGTCGCCCGCGGAGTTGATGCCGAAACGATCCGCCAGCCGGTCGGTGTCTGCGCCACGATCGCGCCGTTCAACTTTCCGGCCATGGTGCCCTTCTGGTTCCTGCCGTTCGCAATCGCCTGCGGCAATACCTTCATCCTCAAACCTTCCGAACAGGTTCCGATGACCCAGTCGCTGGTCTTCGAATCGATCGATGAACTCGGACTGCCCGAAGGTGTGGTCAACCTGGTCAACGGCGGACGCGAAGTCGTCCAGGGCATCCTCGACCATCCCGGGATCGACGCGATTTCCTTCGTCGGCTCCGCTCCGGTCGCCCAGCTGGTTTACGAAGGTGCGGCCAAAACCGGCAAGCGGGTTCAGGCGCTTGGTGGAGCCAAGAACCACATGGTTATCTGCCCCGATGCAGTGGTTGATGAAACCGTCAAAGGCCTGATCGGATCTGGTTTCGGCGCGGCCGGACAGCGCTGCATGGCCGGCTCGGTGATCGTCACTGTCGGCGAAGCACACGACCGCATCGTTCCGACCCTGGTCGAAGAGACAAAGAAGCTGAACATAGGCAATGGCATGGATGACGGAGTTGATGTCGGACCGGTCATCTCCTGCGAGGCCCGTGACCGCATCGGCGGCTGGGTCCAGAAGGCGGTTGACGACGGTGCTGAACTGCTGGTCGACGGTCGTGAACCCGGCGGCGACCCGGAAGGTGCCTTCATCGGCCCGAGCATCCTCGACAACGTCAAGAAAGATGACCCGATCCTGGGCGTCGAAGTTTTCGGCCCGGTTCTGACGATCGTCAATGTCGACACGCTCGAAGAAGCAATCGAAGTGGTCAACGCCAGCGAGTTCGGCAACGGGGTCTCGATCTTCACCGAATCAGCACCGGCGGTCCGCAAGTTCCGTCACGATGTTGAGGTCGGCATGGTCGGCGTGAATATCGGGGTCGCGGCCCCGGTCGCTTTCTTCCCGTTCTCGGGCTGGAAGGCCAGCTTCCTTGGCGACCTCCACGCCCACGGTCTTGACGGAGTCGAGTTCTTCACCCGCAAAAAGACGATCACCAGCCGCTATTTCTCCGGAGGAGAAAAGAGCGGCAGTTACTTCGTCGAACGCTGACGAAATCCCGATAGCTCAGTTGTGACCATCGCCACCCAACCCGGAAGAGTTGGAATAGCCCGGTTGGGTGGCCTGGTTCTGGCCCTGGCTGCGGTGCTGACGGTCGCGTTCGTCCCGCTTTATTCATCGGGGGCGACGATCGTCCAGCAGAACGGCAGCCTGCCTCTTTTCGTCGCATTTGCCGTAGCTGTCCTTGTCGCGGTTCCGCTGCTCTTGCCGGAACCAGCTGCCGGGCGTTTCGCGATGTATGGCGGGATCGCAATTGCACTGACTTCATTCGTGACTGTGCTCGGGCTTTTCTTCCTGCCAGCTGCCCTGCTGCTTGTTTATTCCGGGGCAGTCGGCCGTCGGCGCCCCTTGTCCTGACCCGGACTGGCCGTCCGGTCGGGATCACACTGGAGAATCGTCGCCCACGGATTTCGATGTACGGGTGAGGATCCGGGCGAACTCCGGTGGGCAAAGCCCCAGGTAACGATTGAAAACATGCCGGGCGATCCGGCCGTGGCCGATCAGCGCCAGCACCGGCTTGACCAGCCGGGGATGGAGCTTCGGCAGGACATTCTGGCCTTTGAGCATCAGGTTGAACTGGCGGCGATGTCCTTCGTTGAACCGGTGATAGCTCTCCAGCGCCTGATCGCGAGTCTGGAGGCCTTCGTGGACGGCCCGCAGTTCAGTTCCGAGCGCTGCACCGAAGTAGAGGGCGGTACGGATTCCTTCGGCCGTTGCCGGTATGCAGTGGCCGGCGGAATCACCGACGAAAAAGACCTTGTCGCCGGTGGCTGGACGCAAGCGGTGCGGAATCCAGTTGCCCTGATAGCCGTCTTTCTCGACCCCGATGTCCTCCGCCAGCAGGTCGGTTGTTCCCCGAACCGGGAAACCGGGGTCGAACGAGCCGATGCCGACCCGGACTTCGTCGCCCGCAGGGAAGGCCCAGCCATAACCGGCCGGGACGTACCGTCGGTTGATCCAGACTTCGAATTCGTCGCCACCGGGCGGGGGATGGACCTCCAGCCCTCGTGACAACGGAGCCTCTGGCGGCTGGTAACTGGCGCCATTCGCGAGTACCCGCTTCCAGCCGAGCGCGTCGACCACCAGCGGCGCCTGAATGATTCCACGATCGGTTTCGATCGCGATCAGGTCCGGATCGTCACTTTTGTGTTTCCCATTGACTTTGGCGGTCTCGAACGTAGCGTCACACTCCTGCCACATCAAGTCGCAAAGTGTCCGGTAGTCGAAGGTCGAGAAGGTCCACGGGATCTCCAGGCGGGTTGAGCCGTGGGCGGTGTGGATCAGGACCGAATCGAAACGCTGCTTCTCCGATTCCATGAGGCCAAGGACTTCGAGCCAGGCGGTGGGGACCGCGCAGGCGGAGGTCTGGCGTTCACCGATCTCGTAACGGTCGAGCAGCATCACATCGGCCCCGGATCCGGCCATCTGGCGGGCAACCATCAGGCCGGCGAAACTGGCGCCACATACAAGGAGGTCATGCGAGCCACTCAGGTCGGTGCGCTGAGCACCACGTTTGGTCGCCCGTTCAGTCATCAACGCCCAGATTAATCAACCCGCCCGAAAACCCGCGACTGGCAATGAATTTGCGCATATAGATGCGCAGTTCATTGCCAGTCCTGCTGGAGTCCGGCCGGGTTTGTTGGTGCTTCTGGTCGGATTGGTTGATTTAGGGCCGTTTTTTCGCTCTATTCCCAGCCACAGCGCGGATCGCGCCGGTTTCTGCGATCATCCCGCGACTGTGACTACTGAAAACACACTCCTACACGCCCCAGAGGGGGTACCGGTCGAAGGTTCCAACGGTCTCTTGATTGAGGTTGACGGCCGGATCGTTCCCAACTACGCAGCCACCATGGTCTCGTTCGAGGAAGGCGATGTCGTAAACGGCAAAGTCGTCCGCATCGATCGTGATGAGGTCCTGCTCGACATCGGCTACAAGTCAGAGGGTGTAATCCCCGCTGGCGAGCTTTCGATTCGCAAGAACGTTGACACCTCGGAAGAGGTTGAACTCGGCGAAGAGATCGATGCCCTTGTCGTAACCAAGGAAGACGCCGAAGGCCGTCTGATCCTTTCGAAGAAGCGTGCGCGCTTCGAGAAGGCATGGCGGAAGATCGAAGCTGCCGCCGAATCAGGCCAGCCCGTCGAAGGCAATGTCATCGAGGTCGTCAAGGGTGGACTCATCCTCGACCTCGGCATTCGTGGCTTCCTGCCGGCATCGCTGGTGGACATCCGTCGGGTCCATAACCTCGACGAGTTCATGAGCCAGACCCTTGAATGCAAGGTCATCGAACTCAACCGCAGCCGCAACAACGTTGTTCTTTCCCGTCGTGCCGTGCTCGAAGAAGAGCGCAAGGAAGTCCGCGATCAGATCCTCGACCGCCTGCAGCCAGGCGAAGTCGTCGAAGGCAAGATCTCGAACATCGTCGATTTCGGCGCGTTCGTGGACCTCGAAGGCATCGACGGACTCATCCACATCTCCGAACTGTCCTGGAGCCACGTCAACCACCCGTCAGAGGTTGTTGCGATCGGCGACGACGTCAAGATCAAGGTGCTGGACATCGACCGCGACCGTCAGCGCATCTCGCTGGGTCTCAAGCAGACGCAGGAAGATCCGTGGCAGCGCGTGGTCAGCACTTACCGCTCCGGCGACGTGCTGGAAGGCACCGTCACCAAGGTCGTTTCTTTCGGTGCTTTCGTCGAGATCCTCGACGGTGTCGAAGGACTGGTCCACATCTCCGAACTCGCCGATCATCACGTCGAGAACCCCTCGGAAGTCGTGGAACTGGGTGCCGCCCTCAACGTCAAGATCCTCGAGATCGACGAAGAGCGTCGCCGCCTGTCACTCTCGATCAAGCGTGTCGAAGGTCAGAACATGCTGCTCGGCGGACTGGGTGCCGCTCTGGCAGCCGCTTCCGGAACAGCGCAGACGGCCGAACCCGAAGCAGCGGAAACAGCCGAAGCAGCTGACCTGGAGCTCTCCGAAGAGGTATTCACCGAAGAAGCTCCGGCAGAAGGTGGCGACGTAGCCCCGGAAGTCGAAGCTGAAGTCGCTGAAGCCATCGCCGAGGTAGACGTCGCTGAAGCAGCCGAGGAAACAGTTGAAGAAGCAGCGGCTGAAGAAGCCGAAGCTGAAGAGCTTTCCGCAGAAGCAGCTGTTGAAGAAGAAGTGATCGAAGAGATCGTTGAAGAAGCAGCTGTCGAAGAGGCAGAAGAAGAAGTAGTAGCCGAAGCCGAGGAAATCGAAGCTGAAGCAGCCGCTGAAGGGGACGAACAGTCCTGACGGTCGGGCTTACCGGGGGCGTAGCCGCCGGTAAGTCGGAGGCCCTCCGGGCCTTCGCGAATCTTGGTGCCGCAACCGTCTCGGCGGACGCGATCGTGCATGACCTGCTCGATCGCGAACCGATGCTGAGCCGGTTGCGTGAGCGCTGGGGTGATGAAATTGAGAATGACGGGATTGTCGATCGTGCCGCGATCGGCTCCCGCGTCTTCAATCAGCCGGATGAACTGAACTGGCTCGAAAGCCAGGTCCATCCGCTGGTTCACGACGAAATCGGACACTGGTTCGCCGCCATGGACCCGGCCACCAAAGTGGCTGTAGTCGAAGTGCCGCTCCTTTTCGAAGGTGAGATGTCCAAAGACTTCGACGTTACGGTCGCAATCGTTGCCGACGAAGAAGTTCGGGCGGAAAGAGCCAGGAGCCGAGGACACGCCGGCGTTGAAGGGCGTGAAGGCAGGCAGTTCAGCCAGGATGAAAAAGCGGCCAGGGCGGACCACATCGTGACCAACGACAGCACCCCCGAAGAGCTGGAAAAGCGGCTCGGGGAGCTGATTGAACGGCTCACCGGCTGAGGCGGCAAGTTGCCGACCGACTGCCGTCAATAGCCTGTAGATCCCCGTATGGCTTCGAAACGATCCTCAGCCACATCAGGCCGCCGCAAGTCGGCACCGTCGGCCCGCAAAGAGAACCGCGGTGCGTTCCGCGCACTGGTGACTCTGTTCGCATTGATGGCAGCTGCCGTTATCGCGATCATCCTGCTCTCCGACTTTTTCGAGAAGGGGATTCAGGAAGTCACCCTGCCGCTGAAGCACGAAAACGTGATCCGGCAACAATCCGATGAGAAAGGCGTGGATGCCGCACTGATTGCCGCTGTCATCTACTCCGAATCACGTTTCGTGGACCAGACTTCACATGCGGATGCCAGGGGCCTGATGCAGATAACGCCCCAGACCGCCCGGGAGATCGAGAAGCTCAGCGGTGGCTCGACTTTCGAACTCGATGACCTGAGTGATCCCGAGTTGAACATCAGATACGGAACTTTTTACCTAGCCAATCTTCTGCAGAGGTACGACAACAATCCGGTGGCCGCGCTCGCTGCATATAACGCCGGCCCTGGAAACGCCGATGAGTGGGGTGGCTCGGCCATGGTTGCGGAGGACATCGAGTTCCCCGAAACCAGGGCATACGTCGAAACGGTTCTGGAGAAACAGCGGGAATACCGCCATATCCATGACGTAGAGCTGGGTTACTGATGAAACTGCGCTCGATCGCTCTGGCCGGGGCGGTCGGACTGGTGCTGGCCGACTCATCGATCGTTGTCCTGGCCCTACCGGAGATTTTCCGCGAATTTGACACCAGCATTGCCGGTGTGGCCTGGGTGCTGATCATCTT
>JBAUOE010000130.1:0-12728 GCA_049579585.1 Solirubrobacterales bacterium
GGGTAATGCAATGGATGCCGCCGCCACCGAGGGCAAGCGTGCGGCCGTCGATACCGACCGCTTCACGCCCCGGGTAGAGGCCCTTGAGGCGATTCAGCGCCTCTTCGTCCATGTCGGGATCAATTCCCCCGACCGGAACGATCAACGCCCCGTTGGCGATGTAGAAGTTCATGTAGGGCACCACCACCGGTTCGCCGTCTTCACGTTCGATCCGCGGCAGGAGTTCCCATTCAACCGTTTCGATTCCGGATTCGGACAGGCGACGCACGTTCTCCCGCGTGCCTTCCCAGTTCGGATCGGATTCATCGGCCACCGTCTGGAGCAACGCCCTGCCGGGTTCGATGAACGCACAGATGTTGTCGACGTGACCGTCGGTGTCAGCGTCTTCGAGCAAACCCTGGTCCAGCCAGACAACCCGTTCGATCCCGAGTGCCCGGGACAGCTCAGCATCGATCTGATTTCGATCCAGCTCCGGGTTGCGGGTCGGATCGAGCAGGCATTGCTCGGTGGTGACCAGAAGCCCGGCACCGTCGACCGCGATCGACCCCCCCTCGAGGACCATCGGTTCGGACCGGCATTCAATTCCGAGGTGATCGAGAATGCGCCCGCCAACCGCGGCATCGTTTTCGTAAGGGCTGAACGCTTCGCCCCAGGCATTGAAACGGAAGTCCACCCCGGCCCTGCCGCCATCAATCCCGGTGACGATGATCGGCCCTGAATCCCGAAGCCAGGAATCATCGATCGGCAAGGGCAGGATCTCAACGTTTCCTCCCGGCACCCGTGATCGTGCGTCTTCGGCCTGCGAAGGGTCAACCACCAGGGTCACCGGTTCGAACTGGCTGATCGCCGCAACCACTTCAGCATGGCTGTCGCGGGCTGCCTCGATCGTGGTTCCACGCCAGGCTTCCTCACGCTGTGGCCAGGCAACCACTGTGCGTTCGTGCGGAGCCCATTCGGCCGGCATGCTGAAACCATCGGAAGAAGAAAGCGCCATCGGCCGAGTCTACGAGAACCGGCCTTCAAGGTCCAATGGCCGGCGACGGCGGGGTGACAGACCCCTCGCCGCACACCGGACAGAAAGAAAGCCCGCCTGGGAAGGCGGGCTTTCATCGATAAGTGGAGCTGAGGGGGCTCGAACCCCTGACCTCCGCCATGCCATGGCGGCGCTCTTCCAGCTGAGCTACAGCCCCGAATCCAACGGGACGCGCATTTTACAGCGAAACCGCGGGCAGGCTTTGCGGTGTCCCCCGGGTCGGCTAAGCGACAGTCGTGGAGCGCGATTCAGGAGTATCGAGAGTCAGCTCCAGACGCGGAGCTTCATGCCAGAGTTCCTCGAGATCGAATTTCTCGCGGGATTCCGCTGTGAAAACGTGAAGCACGCAATCGAGATAGTCGAGAACCGACCATCCTTCATCACCGGAACGATCCGGGTTCACCGGCAGCATGCTCTGGCTCTGCTTCAGTTTGATGTGGACATCATCCGAGATCGCCTGTGCCTGGCGCTCATTCCGCGCCGTGCAGATGATCAGGTAGTCGGTGTAAGCGACAAGCTCACGCATGTCGAGCGCAACGATGTCCTCGGCCAGCTTGGCATCGGCCAGCCGCACGATCTCTTCAGTCAGTTCCTGGCTACTCAGTCCCATACGTATCCTCATTCTTGATCATTTGTGCGACTTTCGTCGGCACCAGATGGCGAAAAGGCTCTTTCGCCTCGATCCGCTCCCGGATGAATGTCGACGAAATGTCGATTCTCGGCATTTCGATGAATTCAATCCGGTCCTTGCCGCCCAGTCCGTCAAAGGCGGTCCGGATCTCGTCCCGCTCAACGCCGGGGCGCGGCGCAATTCCGATCCGGGCCTTCTCGAGAATCCGCTCCGGCTGCTTCCACCCCGCGAAACCCTTGGCGGCGTCCGCTCCCATCAGAAAGAAGATCTCGGATGTTCCGAACCGGTCAGCAATCACTTCAAGGGTGTCACATGTGTAGGACGGACCATCACGACGCACCTCGATGTCACTGACCTCAATTCCGTCAATCCCTTCGAAAGCGGCGTGGGCGAGCCGCAAACGGGCTTCAGGACCCGGATCCGACGCGGAATCCTTGTGATACGGATCGCCGGTTGGCACAACCAGAACTTCGTCGAGCCCCAGTTGCCAGCGGGCTTCCGCCAGAAAGATCAGGTGTGCGATGTGAGGCGGGTTGAACGCGGAGCCGAAAACCCCGATCGACCGTTCAGCCACGTACCTGCCCGCTGCCGTGTGCCACGTACTTGGTGGTCATCAGTTCACGCAGGCCGATCGGGCCACGGGCGTGGAGTTTCTGGGTGGAAACGCCGATTTCGGCACCCATCCCGAACTCGAAACCATCGGTGTAGCGGGTGGATGCGTTGACGTAAACCGCCGCTGCATCGACCCCGCCGGTGAAAAGATCTGCCGCCTGGGAATTCTCGGTAACGATCGCCTCCGAATGACCGCTTCCGTGACGGTTGATGTGGTCGATCGCGCCGTCGAGGTCATCGACCACGCCCACCGCGAGTTTCAGGTCAAGGAACTCGGTGTCCCAGTCGTCGCTTACCGCGATCTTCACTTCAGTGTCGCCAGCGTTCTCGCGAACCGTTTCATCACCAACCAGTTCAACTCCGGCGGCGGCCAGTTCTGCCAGTGCCTTCGGCAGGAAGGCCGCGGCCACCTGCCGGTCAACCAGCAGGGTCTCGGCCGCGTTGCAGACACCCGGGCGGCTCACTTTGGCGTTGAACGCGATCGAACGTGCCATGTCGAGATCGGCATCGGCATGCACGTAAACGTGGCAGTTGCCGGATGCGGCGTAAAGGACGGGTACTGTCGCGACTTCCTTGAGCGCGTTCTTGAGCCCTTCACCACCACGGGGAATGAGCAGGTCAATCAGGCCTTCCTGGGTTGCGAGGCCAGCGAGGGCTTCGCGCCCACCACCGGTCGAAAGCACCACGGAATCAGCCGGCAGGCCCGCTTCGGCCAGTCCGGCCCTGACCACGTCGGCCAGGGCGGTGTTGGTGCGCTCGGCGTAGCTCGAGCCACGAAGCAGGATTGCGTTGCCACTCTTGATGGTGAGCACGGCGCAGTCGATCGTGACGTTCGGCCGTGCTTCGTAAACCACGGCAACCACACCCAGGGGCACCCGTACCTTGCGCAGATCGAGGCCGTTGTCGAGGCTTTTGTGTTCAAGTTCATCGCCAACCGGATCGTCAAGGGATTCGACCTCTTTGACCCCGGCGGCCATCGCTTCGATTCGTTCGCTGCTCAACGTGAGGCGGTCGATCAGGGCTGAACTGAGGCCTTGTGCCCTTTCGTCAGCCAGGTCCTCGGCGTTGGCGGCAAGGATGGAATCAACCGATTCGACCAAGCCTGATGCGATTGCTGCCAGGGCACGGTTCTTTTCTTCGGTCGGGGCCGAAGCGAGGATTCGGGCGGCAGTTTTGGCCGCAGCACAGTCAGCAGCGATATCGGTCAGCGTGGCATCCATACCCATAAGGGTAGCTACTCGCATGAGCCTTACCCGCCCCGGGCGTTGCTCAGGCCAGCACGAAATAGTCGCGGTGTACAACCTCTTCGGCTGCGCGTGGCATCAGTTCCAGCACTTCGGAGCTCTTCATGCCTTTGATCCTTCCCACTTCGTCCGACGAATAGTTGGCGATGCCCTTGCCGACCATGGTGCCATCAGAAATCACTTCCACCGCGTCGCCGGCCTCAAACCTTCCGTTCACCCCGGTGACACCAACCGGCAACAGGCTCGAACCTTTCTGTTTCAGCACTCGCGCTGCTCCCTGGTCAATCTCGATCTTGCCGGTAGTGGGCTTCGCATATTTGAGCCACTGTTTGAATCCGGAGGCGGGCCTTTCGTGCGGGCGAAACGCCGTTCCTGCCGGTTCGCCCGCAGCGGCCCTGGCCAGGTTCCCGTCCACGGTGCCGTTGCAGATCCTCACTTCGATCCCGGATTCGCTGGCCATCTCGGCTGCCGCCACTTTGCTGCGCATGCCACCACTGCCGAAAACCGAGGTCCGGTCGCCGATGTCCTTGCCTGCCAGTTCGGAGAAATCATCAACCTGCGGGATCAGTTCCGCGTTCGGGTCGTGGCGGGGATCACCGGTGTATACGCCGTCAGTGTTCGTGAGCAGCACGAGCAGCCGGGCCTCGAGCATGATCGAAACCTGGGCCGCAAGGAAGTCGTTGTCGCCGAAGGTGATTTCATCGGTCGCGGTCGTGTCGTTTTCGTTCACCACCGGAATCACTCCCCATTCGAGCAGGCGCCGAAGCGTCTGGCGGGCGTTGAGGTAGCTGGTGCGGCTGGAAACATCGGATGCGGTGAGCAGTACCTGTGCCGCTGCGGCTTCGCCCTTTTCGAGCCGGGTTTCGTATTCGCGAAAGAGTGAACCCTGACCGACCGCTGACGCGGCCTGCAGTTCGTCGATGGCGCGCGGCCTTGCTTCGAGACCCATCAGGCGGATGCCCCGGGCGATCGATCCGGAAGTAACCATGATCAGGTCTTCGCCGGACCGCCTCAGGCTCGATGCCTGCTCGCAGACGGAGTCCAGCACGCCGGTGCGCAGGCTGCCGTCGTCAGCGGCGACGATCGATGATCCGAGTTTCACGACAAGTGTCATTGCGGAATCAGAATAGTTCGAACTCGTAGTCGCCGACCCTGATCTCGTCGCCTGATTCGAATCCGGCACGTTTGAGTTCGGACATGACACCCATCTCTTTGAGACGGGTTTCGAGGTAGCCCAGGGCTTCGTCGTTGGTCATGTCGAAGCGGTCGAACAGGATCTTCACGCCGTAACCATGAACCCGGAAAGCACCGTCTGGTTCACGCTCGACCGAGTAGCCACCTTCGCCCTTGGGACGGTAGGTGAGGTGTTCCGCTTCGAAATCGACTTCGATGCCGTCGGCTCCGACCGTGACCGCGACTTTGACGTCTTCCGGTACGAACCGGACCACAGCTTCGGCCAGGGCCGGGAGGCCTGAGCCTGTGGCTGAGGAAACGGGGATTACCCCGAGGACGGATTCGCCCAGGGCTTCGTCCCATTCGGCAACGAAATCCTTGATGTCTGATTCGGTCCAGAGGTCGGCTTTGGAGAGCACCAGCAGTTCGGGCAGCTGCTCCAGACCGGTGTCGTGGGCGGCCAGTTCCGCCCTGACCGTCCGGTAGTTGTCCATCGGTTCCCCTTCGGACGGGGCCAGCTCAACCACATGGATCAGCATCGCGCATCTTTCGACGTGCGCCAGGAATTCATGGCCGAGGCCAGCTCCATCGGCCGCGCCTTCGATCAGTCCGGGGATGTCGGCCAGAACCACCTGGCGGTCGTCGCTTTCGATGGTCCCGAGGACCGGTTCGAGGGTAGTGAAGGGATAGTCGGCGACTTTGGGGTCAGCCCGGGTGAGGCGGCTGAGCAACGAAGACTTGCCGGCGTTGGGCAGCCCGATCAGACCGGCGTCGGCCAGCAGCTTGAGTCGCATTTCGACCCAGCCGGATTCACCGGAAGTTCCTTTTTCGGCGAAACGCGGAGCCTGGCGGACCGAGTTGACAAAGCGCTTGTTGCCGTGGCCGCCGCGTCCTCCGCGGGCCAGGATCGCTGTCTGGCCAGTTTCGGTCAGGTCGATCACTGTGCCGTCGATCGAGACGGTCTGGGTGCCGGGTGGCACGAGGATTACGGTGTCCTCTCCCCTGGCCCCCTGTTTGTTCGAGCCTTCACCGTGATTGCCTCGCTGGGCCCGGAAGTGTTTGGACCTGAGTGCGCCTAGATCGCGTCTTGAGGAATCGCAGAGCAGCATGACGCCACCGCCATGTCCGCCATCACCACCATCCGGTCCGCCACGGGGTACGTGGGCTTCGCGTCGGAACGAAATGATGCCATCGCCACCATCGCCGCCCTCCACGTAGATTTTCGCCTTGTCGTAAAGCACCACCCCAGCCTACGCGGTCTCGATTCCCGAAGGACTGGCAATGAATTGACGCATATAGGTATGAAAATCATTGCCAGTCCGTTGGGGGTTGGCGGGACTTGGCCTGGTTCTGTTTCTTAACCAGAAAGACCCGCCGGAGCGGGTCTTTCTACATTCGTTAAAACCGGGGTTCTAGCTGGCCGTCTCGACCGAAATCACGCGACCGCGGCGGCCGGGATTGAACTCGACCTTTCCGGGGCGGGTGGCAAAAATGGTGTGGTCACGGCCGATTCCGACGCCGTCACCGGGCCAGAACTGGGTGCCACGCTGACGGACGATGATTTCGCCGCCGCTGACGGTCTGGCCGGCAAACACCTTGACGCCGAGCATCTTCGGGTTTGAGTCGCGACCGTTCCTTGAGGATCCGAGTCCCTTCTTATGTGCCATTAGTTCTCGTCCTCCTCTTTCTTCGCTGCCGGCTTCTTGGCGGCAGGCTTCTTGGCAGCGGGCTTCTTCTCAGCCGCCGGCTTCTTTTCTGCCGCAGGCTTCTTCGCTGCGGGCTTCTTTGCTGCTGGCTTCTTCGCTGCCGGCTTCTTCGGGGCAGCCTCAGTGGCTACCTCTGCCTTGGCTTCAGCCTTCGGTGCCTCTTCCTTCTTGGCTGCGGCCTTCTTCGGCGCTGCCTTCTTCGAACCACCACCAAGTGAGGTCACTTCCAGCTTGGTCAGTTCGGCACGATGTCCGGCCCGACGGCTGTAGCCCTTCTTGGCTTTGTACTTGAAGACTTTGATCTTGTCGCCGCGAAGATGCTCGGTGACCGTCGCTTCGATCTTGACCTTTTCCAGTTCCTTGGCAGAAAGAACGACGTCGTCGCCCCGGAACATGACTGGCTCGAGGGTGATCTTGTCACCCTGCTCAGCGTTCAGGCGGTCAACAACAAATACCGTGCCCTCTTCGACCCGATACTGCTTGCCACCACTTTTTACGACCGCGTACATAATTGAACTCTCAAATCCTTATCTGGTCTGATCAGCTGTCGGCGTCTGTATTGGACTTACGACCACGCCTGCGTCGTCCGCGCCGGAGGCCGAACCGCCCGGAGTTTACCGACTTATCGCTTTTAGCTCCGTCCGCCCCGGAACCAGCTGCCTCCCCGGCTGTTTCACCAGCCGCAGGAACACCGTCCGATGCGGGCTTAGCAGCAGCCGCAGAGTCACCGCCAGGTTCCGATTTACTGTCGTCCGAGGTGGAACTGGCAGCCTTCGGCCTGTTCCTGGCGGACCGCCCGTTCGAACCGCCGCCCGAGCGAGATCCACCCCCGGACGAATTCCGGCCGCGGCCGGAGCCCCGCTCGGACTTCGGTGATTCTTCCTTCTTGCTCGAAGTGTCTTCCGGCTGATCGGCCTCCGGCAACAGGGTCGCGACGGCCGAAGCACGTTCAACTGATTCGATCTTGATCAGTTTGCGCTGACCTACGGCGCTGGCCGCTCCGGTGACACTGATGATGTACGAATCGATCCGCGCAATCGCGTCGTCGTTGTTGTACATGTGCGGCTCTTCGATCTTCACGAAAACTTCTTCTTCCGGACGGAACGGCAATGCGCGCTCCTCGATCTTGCTGCGATCTCCCGATTCGATCAGCTCGAAGTTGTCGATCGAAAGGGCTTCGCCACCCTCAAAATGGAACTGCTTGCCGCATTCTTCCTCGAGTTCAACCAGTCCGCTTTCCGGATGGTTGAGCAACGCGGCGACCTTCGGATGGACCCGGACCAGGAAAGCTTCCTCGTCCTTGTTCTCGATCGCGATCTCCTGCATTTTGCGCAGGCCCTCGAGCGCAACGGTCTCGGCTGAAAGAACAACGCCGTCCCCGTCGCAGGTCGGACAGGCGATCGTGAGGATTTCGCGAACGCCGTCGGTGATGTTCTGGCGGGTCATTTCGACCAGGCCAAGCGGCGAGATTTCCACCAGGTAGCTCTTCGACTTGTCGGCATCAAGGGCGCCGCGCAGAGTGCCGAGCACCTTGTCCCGGTTCTTGCCTTTGGCCATGTCGATGAAATCGATGACGATGATGCCCCCGATGTCGCGCAACCTGAGTTGACGCACGACTTCCGCGGCAGCCTCGTTGTTCACCCGGGTGATCGTCTCTTCCAGACCACCCTTGCCACGGCCAGTGAACGAACCCGAGTTGACGTCGATGACGGTGAGCGCTTCGGTGTAATCGATGATCAGATATCCGCCTGAAGGCAGGTTGATCCGGCGGCCCAGGGTCGACTGGATCGCTTTCTCGATTTCCCACTTCTCGAAAAGCGGCTTGGCACCCTTGTAGATCTCGACCAGATCGACAAGCTCAGGGGCAGTCCTCTGGAAGAAACTGGTGACCCGATCAAACTGTTTCTGGTCATCAATGATCGCGCGATCAAACTCGTTGAGGAAAACGTCACGCAGAACCCGGACCGGCAGGTCCTGTTCCTGGAAGACAAGTGAAGGTGCCTTGACCCCTTCCTTGCGTTTGTCGAGAACTTCGTTCAGACGATGGAGGTAGGCGATTTCCCTGGTGAAATCGGCTTTCTTGGCACCATGGGCTGCGGTGCGAACAATCAGCCCGCCGGGACCGTCATAGGTCCGGCCAACCATGCGGCGCAGACGCTCGCGTTCCTTGTCGGCCAGGCGACGGCTGACCCCGACTCCCGAACCGGACGGTGCGTAAACCAGGTAACGGCCGGCGATAGTGACGTTCATCGAAAGGCGGGCGCCTTTCGTCTTGATCGGATCCTTGATCACCTGGACCAGGATTTCCTGTTTGGGCTTGATCAGTTCATCGATCCGGCGGCCCTGGCCGCGACCACGCTTGGGCGCCTGCTGGCCATCGGGCAGAAGGATCTCGTCAACGTGGAGGAAACCGTTGCGTTCCAGGCCGATGTCGACGAATGCCGCCTCCATGCCGGGAAGCACATTGTCAACCTTGCCGAGATAGATGTTTCCGACGAGGGAGCGTCCACCCCGGCGTTCGATGTAGACCTCAGCGACCTCACGGGTCGACTTGACGGTCTTTGCTTCAAGTACGGCTACGCGGGTTTCGCCGCGGTCGGCCGATACAACAATCGTTTTTTTCATTTACTGCTAATTCCGTTCAGATTGGTTGCCCGTTGATTCTCAGCGAATCAACGAACCCCTCTGACCGGCATGCGCTTCGATGTGAATGCTCTGCAGGACCCCGATCATCAGGAAGGTGGCGATTACCGCCGAGCCTCCGTAACTCATCAGCGGCAATGGAATGCCGGTGATGGGCATGATGCCGAGGTTCATTCCCACATTGACGAAGACCTGGAACATGATCGCGGCGGCGATGCCGGCCGCGACAAGCGTTCCGTAGAAGTTCTTCGAGAGCGTCATCAGACGTAGCGCCCGCCAGAAGAGGAGGGCAAAAAGGGACAAAACCAGCGCGGCCCCGACGAATCCGTACCGTTCGGCGACCACAGCGAAAATGAAGTCCGTGTGGCGCTCGGGTACGAAGCCGAGACGTGACTGGGTGGCCTGGTTGCCGCGGCCGGTTGTTCCACCGGATCCTGCGGCGACTTTGGCTTGATTCTGTTGATAACCCGCATCTCCGATATCGGAGGAAGGGGCGAGAAAGGATGTGAGTCTTTCCTGCTGGTACTCCTTGAGAACCGGAGCGCCTGCCATTGGCATGAGCACGAGGACAGTGGTGATGAATACCGCCAGTGCCGCACCGATCGCGGCCAGATGCGTCCAGCGCACCCCTGCCGCAACCATGATTGCGATCGTGATCGCCCCGAACACGAGTGACGTGCCCAGGTCCTGCAGGAGGACGAGACCGGTTGGCGCAAAACCAAGCGCCAGGATCCGGATCGTTCTCTGTCGTTCGGAACCACGACGGGCCCCGTCAATAACAAAGCCGGCCAGCGAAAGGACAAGGAGAACCTTGCCGAGCTCGGCCGGTTGGAACGTGAAAAATGGAAGTTCGAGTGAATTGGTGGATCCCCTGGCCGCGACACCGAAAGTGAAGACGGTGAAAATCGATGCGCAGAGGAACGTGTAGATACCCACCCGCAGTTCGCGGAAGCGTGAGTAATCGACCCTCGAGATGAGAAACATCGCAACAATTCCCACCAAACCGTACAGAGCTTGGCGCTGAAGGTAGTAGTCGGGTGCCCCGGGGATGGCGTTGGCGCTCGCCTGGTGAAGGGTCAACAGTGAAAATCCAATTAGTCCCAGAGCCGAAAATGCCAGCCAGCCGTCCATGTTGCGGATGCCGAGGCGGTCAAGCGGGTTGACTCGCTCGTGGTAGGGACGCATTGTCCTTCGGGAGGCGCCGGACGATTCCATCACTCCACGTTCCCGGTTCCGTCCGTGACCGCTTTCGCCTGCTTGTCGAAGTAGGCAGACAGAATCTGAAGGGCCACCGGGGCGGCGGTGTCGGCACCGAACCCACCCTCTTCGACCGTGGTGATCACGACGATCTCCGGGTCCGGGTAGGGCGCCAGCACCGCGTACCAGGCCTGGTCGGCCTTGGGCAGGCGTTCGGCCGTTCCGGTTTTACCCGCAACCGGAATCGGGAAGCCGCCGAATACGCCGTAAGAGGTGCCTTCGGGTTCCTGTGCCGCATCGTGCAGGCCGCCCATGATTATGTCGCGGTAGGTCGGGTCGATCGGGACCTGGCTGACGATCTCAGGAGCGGTCTCGTCCAGGACCCGGCCAGCGGAATCCTCAGTCTGTTTGATGAGGTGCGGCTTGAGCACGTCTCCCCCGTTGCCCAGCGCGGCGTAAGCCACGGCCATCTGGAGAGGACTGGCCTGCAGGTAACCCTGCCCGATCGCAAGCTGGATGTTCTGTCCGATTGTCCACGGGTCGAGCAGGTCCGGTGCTTCGCGCTGGCGTTCGTTCACTGCTTTCTGCGTCGGCAGGAATCCAGCTGATTCGCCCGGGAGGTCAATTCCGGTCGGTTCGCCGATGCCGAACTTCTTCGACCAGTCCTGAAGTTGGTCCGTCCCGTTCATTTTGGCGCCAAGCAGGTAGTAATAAACGTCGGAGGAAACTTCGAGTGAGCGTCGCAGGTCGACCGGCCCGTGCGGCTGCTTTCCGGCGTTGGTGAAAACCTGGTCGGCTATTTCAACCTGACCGGTGTCGTTGATCACCGTCGATGGCCTGATTTCGCCACCTTCCAGTGCCGCCATGGCGGTGAATGGCTTGTAGATCGAACCGACCGGATATTGGCCACCGATTGCCCGGTCGAATAGCGGTGCCCCGTTGTCTTCGTCGTAAAGCTCGTCGACCCGTTTCTGGGTAAGTGGCCTGGTGAATTCGGTCGGATCGAAGGTCGGGGTTGAACCCATGCCGAGAACCTCGCCGGTATTGACGTCCATCGCGACGAAAGCACCCGCGTTGTACGGGAACGAACCGAGTGCTGCCTCGCCTGCTTCCTGGACTTCCGGGTTGAGGGTCAGGCGCAGCGACTGCCCGGGTTCGGGGGTGGTCGACTGGAGCTGCCCTTTGACCTTGCCGCCCGAATCAACCTGTATCCGGGTCAGTCCGGCGGTGCCGCGCAGGGTGCTGTCATAGGTCTGTTCGATGCCGGTTTTGCCGAGCGTGTCGCCGGCAGCCAGGTCGGGCAGGTCTGTCACTTCCAGGTCTTCGGCCGTGGCTTCTCCGACACTGCCCAGGATGTGGGCGGCCTCGAGGCCCTGCGGGTACTTGCGAACGAAAACCCGGTTGATCTGGACAGCGGGATATTCCGCCTGATGTTCCTGGACGTAATAGATGAGGTCATCGCCCGCATCTTCATCAAGGGTGATCGGACTGCCTGGCGGATTCGATTTGACCTCATCGCGATACCGCTTCCGGACCCAGGTCAGGTTTTTGTCCATCAACTCGGCAACCGAGTTGAAGACCTTGCGCCGCGCACCGATGTCGGTTGGTACCTCGATCGGATCCAGTTCAAGCGCCATCCGGGTCCGGTTGTCAACCAGAACGTCACCTTCGCGGTCAAGGATGCGGCCGCGCGGTGCCCGCACCCGGACTTCCCGCGTGCGGTTGTCGTTCGCTTCAGCGAGGTAACGCTCACCGGTCACCACCTGCAGCGACCAGAGCCGGAAGAAAAGCACCGCAAACAGAGCCATTCCGACACCGCCGATGATCGCGACCCGCAGTGCGGTGCCACTTCGACGGCTGGATTTCGGTACTACAGGCTGAAATTTCATGCGAACGGTTCGCCTTCAGGAAACGTGGGTGGAGCAACTCGGCGGCGCCCACTGCGTTCGTTGATCAGGGCCGGTCCGAGGACCCTCCTGATCAGCGCATACATGGGAAAAGCCAAAAGAAAACCATAGAGGCCCTGAATAAGCACATCGATAAGAAGACTCAGGCTGAGAAAACCGTCGAAGCCAAGGAACACGGTCAGGAGGCCCAGCGCGAGATTCGCTCCATATGTGGCGAGGGCACATATTCCTGCGGTTTCAAGCCGGTCGGGATGGGCTCCCCGTTCGCGATACAGGCCTGCCGCGTAACCGATGCCCATGAATACGAGGCAGGTAGTGCCGAGTGGTCCGTCAATCAGCACGTCCGCCAGGAAACCGATCGAGAAACCAACTGTCGCCCCGACCATGCTGCCACCGAGCAGACCGAAGATCACCACGCATGCGGGAAGGATCCACGGTGACACATGGAGCAGTTCGACCATCGAAAAGAATGCGGTCTGGAGCAGGACGAACAGCAGGACCAGCAGGGCGATCCGCAGCGCTACTTTCCAGGTGACGATCATCCGCGGTTGCCACCGGTAAGGACCTGGACCAGATCCAGGT
>JBAUOE010000131.1:0-20433 GCA_049579585.1 Solirubrobacterales bacterium
TCGTCTTGCCAGCCCCGTTCGGGCCGAGCAATCCAAGCACCGAGCCGGTCTTGACTTCGAGGTTCACGCCATCAAGCGCATGAACGTCGCCGAAGGTCTTGACCAGGCCTTCAACGCTGATCGCGGGGCTGTCCGAAGGCGCGTGGCGGCGGGACGACGGTGCTTCGGCTGACTGGGAGGAAGTATCTGGAAATCCGGTCACTGGGCGGAAACCTATAGATGAGTTGCTTTCGATGGAAGAGATCATTGGAAGCTGAGACTGGCCGACCCACGAAAAGTAATCGGAATCCCTGATTCCGGCGACCGGATTGAGCTCCATCCTTCCAGCCCCGTTCACCGCCGGTGCTAGGTTGAAACAGTGAGGAAACCGAAGAGAACCATCGGACCGGCTCTGCTGTTGCGCGGTCTGACGGTTGACCGGCGGCGGCCGGACTTTGAGGCGCTCGCCGCCGAATCGGATCCCGAACGGTTTGTCTGGCGGATCCTCCCCCACGCTGCGCGCAGCTTCGGGGCCAGCATCGTCGTGCTGCCGCACGAACAGGCGATTGCGTCAGCTGTGGCGTATCTGTATTGCCGCATGCTCGACACCTATGAGGACCTGATCGACGAGCCAGCTGACTGCATCGCCGAACTCAATCACTTCGCGGAACGCTTCGATTCCGCCGATCTGCCCGGACCTTCAGCCATTCCCGAATCAGCGGCCAGGGACGAACGGGACCGGGTCTACCTGCTGCTGATCGAAAGGTGCGACTTCGTAGACACCGTCTTCCGGACACTCACCCTCCCGGTCCAGAAGCAGATCACGGACCTGGTCCGGTCGATGGCCAGAGGCATGGTCTGGTCAACCGGCGTTTTCGAGCGGCAGGGCGGCGTCCTGCTTGATGAAGAACAGTTGGCGGTTTACTGTCGCAACGTGATCGGCTACCCGGCCCTTTTCACCCTGGGCCAGGTGGCCAACCGCGAATTGACTGATGGTGCCCGCGAAGATGCCTTCCTGGTCAGCGAGATGGTCCAGCTCGCCAACGTTTCCCGTGATATCGAACGTGACCTCGAGCGGGGAATCGCGTATCACCCGGCGCTCAAGCCTTACCTCGGAGAATCCGGGTTCGGATTTGGGGCCCGGGATGCGGTCAGCGAAACCCGAGAGCAATACATGTCGATGGCGATGAGCCGGGCGCCCGCCTACCGCCGTCTTTACGAAGGCCTCGATCTCGGAGGCACAGCTGCGGTCAGAACGGCTGCCGTCCTGATGATGCTCTTCACTGACCTCCACTACCGCGGCTGTGCCACGAAGACCGGCCATATTCCCTGGCCTGGCCCGAACGGTCGACTTCAGGTGGTCGCACAGTCGCTGCCGTCCGTGCTTTCCCGGAACTGGGCCGGCCAGAAGATCCGCATGGTCGAACGGGATTTCGCGCAGGCCGCACCGGGGCTCGCGCCCCGACCAGGTCCCCCTGCTGCCGCCAGTTTCCCCTGACCCTGCCCGGTTCAGCCGGGCGAGCTCACGACATAGGCGGTGATCTGATTGATCTTTGCCTGCCGGCCAGCACTGGTGAAACGGTAGATGTCACAGAAGGACAGGCGGAACCCGTTCTCAAGTTCGAGTTCACCGTCAACGGCGGCGGTTTTGCCGTGGGTGATTATGTTTTCGATCACCAGCTCGGCAACCTTCATGTTCGAGCCACCAAGTGCCTTCTCGAAAGCGGGCTTTCCTTCGACCACCTGATTGCCGACCAGCTTCCAGGTGATGTCATCACTCACCCATTTGAGGACGTCATCAACGTTGGCTGACGCCAGGGCAACATTGAAGTCCCGGAGCACCGTCTTGCGCGGCGCGTTGCCGCATTCCTCTTTGACCGTGACCTTCATGCGGCACCACTCTTTCAGGATTGGCCGGAAGGCGGCCGCCAGATGCCCTCCGCTCGGTTAGGCTGGATCAGTGGAAGCCGCGACCAGAGAACCAGCTGTCCCGCCGGTGAAACATGCCGGTTCGCCGCCGAAACTCAGGAAACCGCGATTCGTCCAGGCGTGGAAACTCGCCCATGCCCAGAACTCGATGTTCGATGAAGCCCGCGAGCTCCACGGTGATGTTTTCCAGCTGAACCTGGGTCGTAACACCTGGAACATCCTGGCTCACCCCGACGCGGTCAAACAGGTTTTCACCGCACCGCCGACCGTGATGCATGCCGGCAAGGGCAACGAGATCCTGGCCACCGCGCTCGGGGACCATTCGGTGCTGCTGCTCGACGAAGAAGCCCACATGCGCCAGCGCAAGCTGTTGCTACCCGCATTTCACGGCGAGAAACTGGCGGCACAGACCGCAACGATCGAACGCATCGCCACCCGCCAGGTAGAAAGCATTCCCCACGGCCAGCCGTTTTCGCTGCGGGACCAGAGCCAGGAAATCGCGCTTGAAGTGATCCTCGAAGTGGTACTGGGAACCGCCGCCACCGGAGCGCAGCATGACCGCCTGGCGGACGCCACGAAAAAGATGCTGGAATGGATCTCTTCCGGTCTGCGGCTGGTTGCGTCACAGATGCTGGGGCCGCGCAGCGCCCCGATCAGAAGGATGTACCGGCCGGTCCTGAAACCGCTCGATGCTGCCCTCTACGACCTGATCAACGAGCGACGCGTCGAGACCGACCTCGACGAACGTGACGACATACTTTCCCTGCTTCTTACCGCCAGGGACGAAGACGGCAAGGCGATGACCAACCCGGAGATCCGTGACGAACTGGTCACCCTGATCGTTGCCGGGCACGAAACCACCGCGACCGCACTTGCCTGGGCTTTTGAACGCCTGACCCGGATCGAGGGTGGCTCCCGTCGTCTCCACGATGAATCCCTGACCGATGAAAGCGCCTATACGAAGGCGGTGGCCCAGGAGGCACTTCGGCTTCGTCCCGTCATTGATTTCGTTCTGCGGGTCGTAAATGAACCGGTCGAAATTGGTGGCTACACCTTTCGGAAGGGCGAGATCCTTGCCCCCTGCATCTACCTGGTGCAGCGCCGCGAAGACATCTACGAAAATGCGTTGGCGTTCAAGCCGGACCGGTGGCTCGACCAGAAACCCGGCACCTACACGTGGATCCCGTTCGGTGGTGGTGTCCGCCGCTGCCTCGGTTTCTCGTTCGCGATGGCGGAGATGGAAATCGTGATGAGGGCAGTGGCCCGGGCCGGGGTGCTTGAACCGGTCGGCAATGAAGAAAAAGCCGTCTCCCGTTTCATCACGTCGTCACCCGAGCGTGGTGGCGAAGTCAGATTCGCCGCCTGAAGGCGCTTGAAGCAAGAACTCCCGGCTCCGGGCGTCCGGAGCTTGAATTCCATGGCCCGAACCGTCGGGTTCGGGCCATGGTCTCGCAAGCAGATCAGTCCTTGTAGGGCTCGCCTGACTCGGCTTTGGCGATCAGCGATGCGGGCGGGTTGAAACGCTCGCCGTGCTTGGCTGCGAGTTCGTTTGAACGGGCGACGAAACCGGACACGCCGCCTTCGTAACCGTTGATGTACTGAAGCACTCCACCGCTCCAGGCCGGGAAGCCAATCCCGAAAATCGAGCCGATGTTGGCATCCGCGACCGATTCGATCACACCTTCATCGAGGCACTTGACTGTCTCGAGGGCTTCGACGAACATCATGCGCTCCTGCAGCTCGACCAGATCGATGGTTGACGGATCCGCGACCGGCGGGAACTCCTCTTTGAGGCCTTCCCAGAGTCCGGTGCGTTTGCCGTCTTCGTAGTTGTAGAAACCGGCACCGGCGAGCTTGCCGGCACGGCCCGCTTCGACCATCCGGTCAACCACCGGGAAGGCCGGGTGCGGCTCCCAGGTGCCGCCTTCGGCTTCCACTGCATCCTTGGTTGCCTTGCGGATCTTGATCATCAGTTCCATGTTCAGCTCATCGCTCAACTGAAGCACCGGGGCCGGGTAGCCCGCCTGCGAGGAGGCCTGCTCGATTGACGAAGCCGGCACACCTTCCAGCAGGAAAGCGATGCCTTCGTTGATGAACGTGCCGATCACACGACTCGTGAAGAAACCACGTGAGTCGTTGACCACGATCGGTGTCTTCTTGATCTGCTTGGCGACGTCGAGCGCGCGGTAGAGCGCATCATCGGACGTCTTCTCGCCCTTGATGATCTCCAGCAGCGGCATCTTGTCCACCGGGCTGAAGAAATGCAGCCCGATGAAGTCGGCGGGACGCGAAACGCCTTCGGCCAGGCCGGTGATCGGCAGGGTCGAGGTGTTCGATCCGAGCAAAGCGCCTTCGGCCAGGAACGGCTCGATTTCGGCAAAAACCTTGGCCTTGACTTCCGGGTCTTCGAATACGGCCTCGATCACGAGGTCGGCATCCTTGGCATCGGAAGCATCGCCAGCCGGGTGAATGAGGGCGAGCAGGGCATCGCCCTTTTCCTGAGTCGAACGGCCCTTCGAGATCGCCTTGTCGACGAGGTCCTTGGAGTAGCCCTTGCCGCGCTCGGCGGCTTCGAGCGAAATGTCCTTGAGCACGACTTCGATTCCGGCCTTCGCACATACGTATGCGATGGCGGCGCCCATCATGCCGGCACCGAGCACAACCACCTTGGTTGCTTTGAAAGTCTCGATGTCTTCCGGACGGCCACGTTTGCCGTTGACCTGCTGAAGGTCGAAGAAGAAGGCCTGGATCATGTTCTTTGCGACCTGGCCGGTGGCCAGTTCAACGAAGTAACGACCTTCAATCTCAATTGCCGAATCGAAATCAACCTGCGCGCCTTCAACTGCGGCGGACATGATCGCGATCGGGGCCGGATAGTTCGCGCCCTTCAGCTGCTTGCGCAGGTTTGAAGGGAAGGCCGGCAGGTTCTGGGCCAGCGAAGGAGTCATCGGGGTGCCGCCCGGGATCTTGTATCCCTTGACGTCCCATGGCTGGACTGCTTCCGGGTTTTCCGCGATGAACTTCTTCGCCGCCGGAATCAGGTCATCGGCGGTCGGCACTACTTCGCTGATCAGGCCGATCTCGAGGGCCTTCTGCGGACGCAGCGGCTTACCCTGAACGAGGACCTGGAGCAGCGCGTTGGCGATGCCGAGCATGCGCACGGTACGCACCACTCCACCGCCGCCGGGCAGTAGCCCCAGGGTGACTTCCGGGGTACCGAGCTGGATCTTCGGGTCGTCAACGACAACCCGGTGGTGGGTTGCGAGGGTGATTTCGAGGCCACCACCGAGGGCGGAACCGGCAACGGCTGCGACCACGGGCTTGCCGAGGGTCTCGAGCCGGCGTAGCTGGCCCTTGATCTCACGCAGTCCGGCCGCGAATTCCTCGGTCTGTTCCTTACGGACAGCGAGCAGGTCGTTCAGGTCGCCGCCAGCAAAGAAGGTCTTCTTGCCAGAGGTGATGATGACGCCGGTGATTTCGTCTTTTTCGGCTTCGAGTCGTTCGACCGTTGCCGCCATGGATGCGGCGTAGGCCGCGTTCATGGTGTTCGCTCCCTGGTTGGGATCGTCAATCGTCAGGATGACGATGCCGTCATCGCCACGGTCCCACTGGATCGTTGTGCTTTCGCTCATATCGTGTATTTCCTAGGTTCTTTGAGGGGGATCAGATTCGCTCGACGACGGTGGCAATGCCCATGCCACCACCGACGCAGAGGGTGCAGAGGCCGTAACGGCCGCCGGTGCGTTCGAGTTCGTCGACGATCGTGCCGAGGATCATTCCGCCGGTAGCGCCGAGCGGGTGTCCCATGGCGATCGCGCCACCGTTGACGTTGACCTTTTCCATGTCCACATCGAGATCACGTACGAGGCGAAGGGCCACGGCTGCGAAAGCTTCGTTGATCTCGATCAGGTCGAGGTCGTCCGCGGTAATTCCGGCCTTCTTGAGGGCCTTCTTGCTGGCCGGGCCAGGTGCGGTGAGCATGATCGTGGGGTCAGCACCGGAAACGGCGGTCGAGACGATTCGCGCCCGCGGCTTCATTCCGTTGGCTTCACCGGCTGCTTCCGATCCGATCGCGATCAGCGAAGCGCCGTCCACGATTCCGGACGAGTTGCCAGCATGGTGGACGTGGTCGATCTGTTCGACCCAGTGGTACTTCTGGAGGGCGACAGCGTCGAAGCCGCCCATTTCACCCATGGCGGCGAATGAAGGCTTGAGCTTGGCCAGCGATTCGGCGGTGGTTCCGGCGCGAATGAATTCATCGTGGTCGAGCACAACCTGGTCGTTCGGGTCGAGGACCGGCACGACGGAGTTCTTGAAGCGGCCGGCTTCCTGGGCGGCTGAGGCACGCTCCTGCGAGCGGGCAGCGAAAGCGTCGACGTCGTCACGGGTGAAGCCTTCAACCGTGGCAATCAGGTCGGCACCAATGCCCTGCGGCACGAAACTGGTGTCGTAGTTAGTTTCCGGATCCATTGCCCAGGCTCCACCATCGGTTCCCATCGGGACGCGGGACATCGATTCGACTCCACCGGCCCAGACGAGGTCTTCCCAGCCGGAAGCCACCTTCTGTGCGGCGATGTTCACGGCTTCGAGGCCGGATGCGCAGAACCGGTTGAGCTGGACACCGGCGACGGTGTCCGGCAGGCCGGCCTTGATCGCGGCGGTCTTGGCGATGTCGGCGCCCTGGTCGCCGACCGGGGTGACACAACCGAGGACCACGTCATCGATCGTGTTCGGATCGAGCTTCTCGTTGCGGATCAGCATTTCGTGCATCAGGCCGACCACGAGATCAACCGGCTTGGTCGTATGCAGAGAGCCATTGCTCTTGCCTTTGCCGCGCGGCGTGCGGATCGCATCGTAGATGAGTGCGTCAGTGCTCATTGTGAACTCCAGTTTGGTTGGGGCCTGTTTGAAGGGGGTGGAAAAGAGGAGGTATTAGACAGCCTGTCCGATATCTATTATAGAGTCTCGTCCATGCGGGCGTCTGCAAGAAGAGGCAAGAATGGCCGTGCCGCTCGCGGTGACGTTGAACAGCACGTTTTCGACGCGGTTGAACGACTGCTCTCCGACGGTCAGAGCTTCACCGAGCTGGGCGTGATGCGAATCGTTGACGAAGCCGGCATCGCGCGTTCAAGCTTCTACGCCAATTTCACCGGCAAACCCGACCTGCTGCTGCGCATGTCAGAAGCGGCAACGATCGACCTCTTCTGTTTCGCCGAACAGTGGATGGCTTCCGGGGAGCTCTCCCCCGAAGGCCTGGAACAGACCCTGCTGCTGGTGATCGGTGAGTACCGAAAACATGAATTCACCCAGCGGGCAATGAACGAAGTGGTCACCTACGACCTCGAGGTTGCGGCCTACTGGCGCCGACGGATCGATCAGTTCAGTGACGTGGTGATCAACCGCCTCGAGCAGGACCGGATGGCCGGGCGGCTGGCAGATGACCTTGACATCCCGTACACCGCCCACTGGATTGTCTGGGGCACCGAGCGCTCAATCGCCCAGCACATCGCGGCCGGTCGCGAAGATGACCAAAGGCTGGCACGGGCTGTCGCCAGAGCAACCTGGTGGTCGATGTATGGCGGCACCGCCGGTGACCCCCCGACCAGCATCGCCCAGTAGTAACTACCGACGAGTCCTGCCCGCCCGGCCTGTATAAGGGCTTTGATGCTGTATCTGATCCTGGCTGCGACTGCCACCGTACTTGCGACCGGCCTTGGTGCCATACCGGTCTGGCTGCTGGGTGAACGCGCGAACCACTGGCGACCGCTGCTCGGAGCGATCGCGGGCGGAGTGATGCTCAGCGCGTCCATCTTCGGCCTGGTCGAGCCGGCGATCGATGCCGGTGGATATCTGGACACGTTCATCGGCCTTTGCTTCGGAGTGGCGTTCCTTTTCGTTGCCCGGACCTGGGTGAGCCATCGGCTGCCGGAAGGATCGGAAGGTGCCCGGACATCGCTTCTGGTTTTCCTCGTCCTGCTGGTCCACAGCCTGCCGGAGGGATTCGCGGTTGGTACCGCCTACGGAACCGACCCGGAAACGATTGGCCTGTTCGTGGTTCTCGCGATTTCGATCCAGAACATCCCGGAAGGAACAAGCGTCGCGATTCCCATGGCGGCCGAAGGCAAACCGGCCTCGAGACAATTCTGGGCGGCCCTGCTCAGCAGCTCCCCCCAGATTCCCGGTGCGGTGATCGCCTACCTGCTCGTGACCGAAGTCTCGGCCTTGCTGCCTTTTTCTTTCGGTTTCGCCGCGGGCGCGATGCTCGCCCTCGTTTTCGCCCAGATGATCCCCCAGGCCTGGAGCGTAAACCGCCGGCAGGCGATCACCGGCCTGCTGGGCGGCTCGCTGTTCATGGCTCTGCTCAGTCAGCTGCTTGGCGTCGGATAGTTCCAGCGTCGCGCAGAACGCCACCACTGCTTTCCGATACTGAGCCCCCGAATCGATTGTTCGCGTTCGTCAACCGATTCGGCGGCCGGTTCCGTAACCACAAATAGATGGAAATCTACGTGGGAAAGGAACAAATGTTGAAAAGAAACATGCTGTTGCTGCTGTGCGTGCCGGTTCTGGCTTTCGGAATTGGTGCTTGCGGAAGCGACGATGATGAATCAGGCAGCACCGCTGATTCAACCGCAGTCGAAGCATCGACCGGAGCCACTGACACGACAGATCAGGGCATGAACATCGTCGAAACCGCCCAGGCGACAAGCGACCTGTCAACCCTGGTGGACGCAGTCGTGGCGGCGGATCTGGTCACCACGCTCGAGGGCGAAGGACCGTTCACCGTGTTTGCGCCGACCAACGACGCTTTCGCTGCCCTTCCTCCGGCAGAACTCAAGCGTCTGCTGAAGCCGGCCAATCAGGAGGAACTTGCCAGCATCCTCACCTATCACGTGGCTGCTGGTGACGTGAAAGCGGCCGACCTCTCGGACGGCCAGATGATCGAAACCGTCAATGGCGACACGCTGGAAGTCAAGATCGACGGCGACAAGGTGATGGTCGGCGACGCGACCGTCGCGCAGGCCGACATCGAAACATCAAACGGAACGGTCCACGTGATCGATTCCGTACTGCTGCCTCAGTAACGAATCCCGGAGGGCGGTTCGAGCGGTAACTCCGCCCGGCCGCCCTTCGGCTTCCTTACCGGCCGCTATTCTCGGAGCGAGGATCAGCCGGCCACCAGAAACGGTCCCCGACCAGGGTGACCATCGCCGGCACCAGCACAGTCCGGACCAGCAGGGTGTCAAGCAGGATCCCGAATCCGACGATTATCCCCAACTGGGTGAGGGTGATTATCGGCAACACGCCAAGAACCGTGAAAACGGCGGCGAGCAGAATTCCGGCACTGGTAATCACCCCTCCTGTGGTCGCCAGCGCAGTGACGATCGATCTCCGGGTTGATTCCGTTTTCGCTTCCTCACGGGCCCGGGTGATCAGGAAAATGTTGTAGTCGACCCCGAGCGCAACCAGGAAAAGAAAGCTGAGCAGGGGCACCGACAGGTCGATCCCGGGAAAACCGAAGATGTGGTCGAAGGCCCAGGTGGCCGCGCCCAGCGCTGCCGCCCAGCTGAGGACGTTGGTCAGGGTCAGGAGGACCGCGGCAACCACCGACCTCAACAACAGCAGCAGGATCAGCAATACAACTGCCAGCACCAGGGGAACCACGAGCAGGCGGTCGTTTGCTGCGGCTTCCCGCTTGTCGAGATCCGATGCATCCTGCCCGCCAACCAGGGCTTCTTCGCTCACCTGGTCGAGATCGGATCGCAGGTTTTCGATTGTCGCGAGGGCTTCATCGCTTCCCGGTGCGTCCTGGAGCTGAACGTCGATCTGGGCTACCCCGCCCCCGGTTGGCCCGGGCCTGGCTGCCGCGACCCCGTCCGTGTCTGCAGATACCTGCCGGGCGGCCGATGCCTCGGCCGCAGGCACAATTACCGCAGCCGGCTCACCGGTGCCGGCTCCGAAAGTCCGGGCAAGCGTTTCCTGGCCGGCCACCGAATCAGGCCTGTCCCGCAGCTGCTCCGTCTGGGACAGACCGACATCGCCACCGGTGTTCCCAAGGGCCAGCACCACCAGAAACATCACGCTCGCCAGGGTGACGGTGACCGCGCGTCCGGTAACTGCCTCCCCCAGCTTTGACCACGGGCCGGTGCGCGAAGGATCTTCATCGCCATAACGCGGCACTACCGGCCAGAACAGCTTGCGCCCGAACAGCAACAGTGCCGGTGGCAGCATGCCCAGGACGAAAATGACCGCGGTGATTATGCCGATCGAGCCGGCAACACCGATGTTGCGATCGAATGGGAGCTCGGCGAAGTAGAGGGTGGCGAGGCTCAAGGCAACGGTGCCCGAACTGGCAAGGATCGCGGGGGCAGCATGGACCAGGGCCGCTCGCATCGCACGGTGACGATCCTCGTTTCGCCTCAGTTCCTCGCGGTATCGGGCGACCAGTAACAGCGCGTAGTTGGTGCCCGCACCGAAGACAAGAACGGAAACTATGCCGGTGGTAGCACCATCGATTTCAAGTCCGGTGTTGCGACTGAGGATCGAGAGCAAAGCAAGGACTACCTGGTCGGCCAGCGCGATCACGGTCAGCGGCACCAGCCAGAGCCAGGGGCTGCGATAGGTAATCAGGAGCAGCAGCGCCACTATGGCTGCGGTTGCCATGAGCAGGCGGGTGTCGGCTCCCTCGAAGACTTCACTCAGATCCACCTGGAACGCGGCGGGGCCGGTCACTTCAGCAACGGTCCCGTCAGGAAGACCCTGGCCTGCCACATCCCGGATTTCGTTGACCTCAATCCCGAGGCGGTCGGACCCTTCGCCACCCCCACCTTCCGGGACAGATTTCAGTGGCACGGAAACGATTGCCGCTTCGTCGCCGGGGGAATACACGGCCGGACCAACGGCCTTCCCGAGCGCGATGCCGGCAAACTCCTTCCGGTCCCGGTTGATCTCCTTGCGGTCAGCCGCATTCAGCTTGCCGTCCGGCCGGCTGTAAACAACTATTGCCGGTGCCTCTCCTGACTCCGGGAGGTTCTGCTGAAGCCGGACAGCCTCAGTCGATTCTGCATCCTCTGGCAGTCCAAAGGTCGGATCCGACGTTGTCGCCGGTGACCCTCCGAAACTCAGGAACAGGACCGAAATGAACACTCCGGCCACGAGCGGAATCACCTTCAGACGATGATCCGAGACGAGTTTGAGCAACGGATCGAAGATGCGCCTCACGGCCGATGTTTCGTTCATTGGAAGCTGCTCAGTCTAGCCGCGGAACTCAGGACCCGGCGAGTGCACCTGAGTACACCTGCCACGCCAACGCGGTTTTGGCAGTGATGCTGAGGAGCACGTAGACCCGTTCGGCGAACAGCGGGTCCTGCCACTTGCCGCGTCGCCTGTAGGTAAGCCACATATTGATCGCAAAGCAGTTGAAGAGCAGGAAGAGCGAGATGAAGATTCCGTAAACGAAGCCGGGCACACCGTCGGCGTTCGACTCGGCCAGCGCGAACTGGATGACGATCGCGATCCACGGGATCGCGCCGATGATGCAGCCATAGATGAAAGGTGACCAATCGACCCGTTCCCGATCGGCGTTAGCCCTTTCCATGGCAAGCCCGAAAAGGATCATCGCCGCGTTCGCCCCGAATACCCCCAGCAGGGCAACTACGTCACTGACCCCGGTCAGCATCGAGATCAGCACGATCATCAGCGATGCACTGATCGCGTATTCAGACCACCGGAACGGGTTCTGCCAGTTCTGGATCAGCTTCTCGTACTGACGCCGGACGAAAGTTCCGACCGCAAAATGATCAAGTGCAGCCAGGCCGAGGAAGACAGCGACGATCAGGTCAATTCGCAGGTTGAACAGTTCGGTGGTTCCGTACTGACCGGCCCCGGGAGCGTTGGTCAGGAATGATCCGGTTACCGGAAGGCTCACCGGTGTCGCCAGCACCAGCAGAACAACCACCTGGGCCGCGAAGAAAAACGCTGCGGCCAGATTCAGACGCCGCAGGCCGTCGAGAGCCGGGCGGGATTCACTCGAACTCTGTCCATCTTTTTGAACACTCATCACTTACCTAATTCCCCGGTTTCGATCCTTTGAATCATCAATGTAGAAATGTCGTGCTGCGTTCGATGGGCAGGGCGTTCCAAGGGTAGCTTGACGGGTTTTTCCGATGGCCAGCAAACTGGATCTGGGACAATCCCCCGTCCATGGACGTCACCGGAAAACCCGATTCGCTGGCCCAACCCACCCGGGCAGCGCTTTTCGAGCGCCTTTGTGAACTCCGGCGGCCGGCGACCACCGATGAACTTGCTGTTGAACTGAAACGCCACCCGAACGGTGTCCGCCTTCACCTTGAGCAGATGGAAGAAGGTGGCCTGGTTCTGCGGGAACGTGAAAAAAAGGGCCGCGGAAGACCTCGGGATGTCTGGTCGGTTGACCCGGACGCCCAACCCAGAGGTGTCAGGCCAACGGCCTATCTCGAACTGAGCCAGTGGCTGGCGCAGGCCGTCGAGCAGGGTCCGGTCGATCCGGGGGCGATCGCGGACCGGGGCCGGGAAATCGGGCTCGGGCTGATCGACCCGACGGCGGCTGAAGCCGGTCCGGTGGATCGCTTCCGGAACGCTCTTTCGGCCATGGGTTTCCAGCCGGCCGTTGAGCCAGAAGACGATGGCGAGGTGACTGTCTGCCTCCGGAACTGCCCCTATCGGGATGTGGTTCGTGATCGGCAGTCGTTGATATGCGCGCTCCATCGGGGTGTCTCGTCCGGCCTGCTCGAAACAATAGATCCCGCGATTGAAATGACCGGTTTCGAGCCGCACGACCCCGATGAGGCCGGATGCCTGATCAAGGTGCGGCTGCCAGGCTGAACGGCTCGATCCCATCCCCTTCCGCCAGGGTGCGAGACTGGGCCAATGGATCCGCAGCGACCCGGCCTCGCCGACAATGAAGTTGCCGCAGCCGTCCTGGCCGGCGGTGCCGCATCGAGGATGAATGGGGGAAAAGCAGGAGCCATCCTTGGCACCCGGCCTCTTGCTGAATACCCCGTCGAGGCGCTCCGCCAGGCTGGCCTGGCTCCTTTTCTGGTGACGAAAAATGACCGTCCGGTGAGCATTGCCGGAGTTGAAACAGTGATCGAGCCTGCCCGACCACGCCATCCGCTGCTTGGCATCGCCACCGCACTTCGCGCCGCCAGCGGATCGTCCGTCCTGATTGTTGCCTGTGACCTGCCGTTGTTGCCGCCGACAATGCTTGCCTGGATGGCAGACCAGCAGGGCCCCTCACTGATTCCCCGCGTGAACGGCCAGCTACAACCTCTCGCCGCCCTCTACCGCCCCGAATCCCTGGAAGTCATCGAAGCGGGGCTGCGAAGGAACCGGTCGGTGAAATCCACTGTGCTCGACCTCGATCCGGTCGTTATCGAGGAAACAGAACTATCCCGCTTCGGCGATCCCGAAATCAGCTTCCACAACGTCAATGCGCCAGCCGACCTCGTCTGGGCCGAGCAACACCTGGCGAGCCGCTAAAGACCGTGACCCACCAAAACGCCTAGCCGCCGATTGCGCTCATCGTGCGTTCCGGCTGCAGAAAATCGGACTCGTTGATGCGGTGTCGGAGTTCTTTGCCGCGAACGGCTTCCCGGATCAGGGCTTCGATTCCGGCGTCGTCTACACCGGTGCGAAGCGGTTCTAGCAGGTCGGTTTCGTTGAGCGAGAAAAGGCAGGTCCGGAGTTTGCCGTCCGCGGTCAGGCGCAATCGGTTGCAGTCGGAACAGAACGGTTCCGAAACCGGGTTGATGAAACCGATTTCCCCGTCGCCATCAGCGAAACGAAACACCCTCGCGGTGGCTGACGGTTCCCGTTCAACTTCGACAAGCGGATGGATTTTTTCAATCAGCGCACGCAGTTCAGACCCCTTGAGAACCTGTGATGGATCCCAGGATCGATCGCCGTCGAGCGGCATGAACTCGATGAATCTGACCTGACAACCGCTGCTCCGCGCGAGGTCGCAGAACCTCGGGAGTTCTTCCTCGGTGAAATCCCTGATCGCTACCGCATTCACTTTGACCGTGCCGATACCCGGCTGTTTCATTATCGCCTCGAGCCCGGCCAGTACCTGCGGAAGTGCGTCCCTGCGCGTCAACCTGAAAAAACGGTCCTTTTCGAGTGAATCGAGCGAAACGTTGATCCGGTCCAGTCCGGCATCAGCCAGAGCCTCGGCATGACGTTCAAGCAGATATCCGTTGGTGGTCAACGCCAGATCCCGGATCAAGCCAAGTCCGTTGATGCGCCTGATCAACTGCGGCAGGTCCCGTCGGACCAGGGGCTCTCCCCCGGTCAGCCTGATGTCCTCGATTCCGATCGCCCCGAAAATGCTGACCAGCCGCTCGATCTCTTCGAAGGTGAGGATGCCGGATCGGTCGATCCAGTCCAAGCCTTCGGCTGGCATGCAGTACTGGCAGCGGAAGTTGCATCGATCGGTGACCGAGATCCTCAGGTCGTTGATCCTGCGACCGAATGAGTCTTCAAGCGGTGCTGTGTCCTTAATGCCCGTGCCTGTCATTCAGGTTCAGCCACTTTCATTGGGTTCGCGTCCACTGCCGATGCTACCTGCCGCCAGCTCCCGTCGTGGCAGGAGCAACGGTCGGATCGATTCAGATCAGGTCACGCCCATGGCCAGCATCGCGTCAGCGACCCGGATGAACGCGGCGTTGTTGGCCCCGACCACGTAATCCCCCGGAACACCGCACTCTTCCGCCATGCCATGACACGACCGGTGGATGTCACCCATGATCTGGACCAGGCGCTCCTCGGTGTGTTCGAAAGTCCATGAGTCGCGCGAAGCGTTCTGCTGCATTTCCAGGGCGCTGGTTGCGACCCCGCCGGCATTCGCAGCCTTGCCCGGGCCGAAAGCGACGTTGGCCTCGCGCAATACCTGAACTGCGCCGGACGTACAGGGCAGATTCGCTCCTTCGGCCACGATCATCACGCCGCTTTTGACCAGCTTCGCGGCATCGGTGTGATCGAGTTCATTCTGAGTCGCGCATGGCAGGGCAACTTCGGTCGGCAACTCCCAGAGACGTTCCCCGGAAACGAAGGACGATCCCGACCGGCGATCCGTGTATCCCTCGAGCGGAGCTCGCTCCACTTCCTTGATTTCCTTTACGAGTTCAACGTCGATTCCGGCAGGATCGTGAAGGTAGCCTTTCGAGTCGGAACACCCAATCACCGTTCCGCCCAGCTGCTGGACTTTCTCGATCGCGTAGATCGCAACGTTTCCTGATCCGGACACGGTTACTGTGCGACCGACGAGACTCGATCCAAGTGCGTCGAGCATTTCTTTCGCAAAGTAGGCGCAGCCATATCCGGTCGCTTCTTTCCGCACCTGGGCGCCGCCCCAGGTGAGGCCTTTTCCGGTGAGGACGCCGGACTCATACCGGTTGGTGATCCGACGGTACTGACCGAAGAGATATCCGATCTCCCGCTGTCCGACTCCGGCATCACCGGCAGGCACGTCGGTGTACTCGCCGATGTGCCGGTGAAGTTCGGTCATGAACGACTGACAGAACCTCATCACTTCCCCTTCCGAACGTCCTTTCGGATCGAAATCCGAGCCGCCTTTACCTCCGCCGAGCGGCAGGCCGGTCAGGGCGTTCTTGAAGATCTGTTCGAAGCCGAGGAACTTGACGATGCTTGAACTCACCGAAGGATGGAACCGCAACCCACCCTTGAATGGGCCCAACGCTCCGTTGAACTCGACCCGATAGCCACGGTTCACCTGGACCTGGCCCTGATCGTCGGTCCAGGGCACCCGGAACGTGATCTGACGCTCCGGTTCGCAGATACGTTCGACCAGTTTGGCTTCGAGATATTCCGGTCGCCGGTCAATCACCGGCCCCAGCGTGCTCAACACACCTTTCACCGCCTGATGGAATTCGGTCTCGGCGGGGTTCCGACGCAAGACCACTTCGAAAATCGGTGTCAGTTTCGGGTGAAGTTCGTCAATCTCGAGGACTTTCGGCAATGAGTTCACCGAGCCAGCGTAGCGATTTTGGGGCCGACCAAAAACAGGCCGTTCGTCTCACCCCGGGGCGACTTATCGCTCCCTCCTCAGGATTGAAGTGAAGCTCACCCGGGAACACTTCACAGCGTGGCTTCCACTGTGATCGACAAGGCATATCGCGCCCCTATGCGTCCGCGGGATCGGGATGCCGGACAATTTGATGGGGCCCGGTTCGGGGTCGAAAACGGACTCGTCGGGATTGGCGGGGTTATCTCCCCTGCACCGGCGTCGATCGACGAAGCTGTCCTGAATGCCCTTGATCAGATCAATCAGAAAACAAGCCGCATGATCAGTCGCTTCGCCTCGCTGCCCGAAGGATCGATGGTCTGGACACAGATCAACGAAGACCGCTTCTGCCTTGGTCGGCTCACCGGACCCTGGCGTTATGACTCATCCGGCGACGCCGGACGAGCGGGGATAGTTCACGTGCGACCGGTCGAATGGATCCCGGAAGAGATTCCGATCGAAGAAGTTCCGCCAGCGGTCCTTGAATCATTCGCAAGGGGCGGCAAGAACTTCCAGCGGATCCGCGCAAGCGAAGCGGGTCCTTCGAGCCGCCAGCGCTGGACGGACTATCTGCCCGACTCTGGCTGAGAAGGTCGGCCCGCCCCGCCTCCGGCTGGAACCGTCAACTATTCGTCAGAGGATGAAACCGCATCAGATGAAGATGAGAGCGAGCTGCAGAAAGAGTTCGCGATGTCCTGTCCTGCCGGCAGGCCAGATGCTTTCTCTTTGCAGCTGGATGCCAAAGAGTCGAGCGCGTCGCTCAGGTTTCCTTTGGCACTGTCCGACGCGCTGGTGATGTCTTTTGCGAGTTCGGTGTCGAGCTGCTCACAGGCGGCCTTCGCGGCACTCTGAAGAGTTGAGTTCGAGATGCTTTCCGCCGAGTCGGTGCAGGTGCTGGTCGCGTCGGTGAGTTTCGACTGAAGTTCACTTTCGACGCTGGTAGTCGAGGACGAGTCATCGGACGAATCGTTGTCGGACGAACCACCACAGCCGGCAATCACTACCGCCACAAGCACCAGGCCAGCGAGTACCGCGAACAGACGGATCAGGTTTTTATGGCCAAGAGGTGCGCTGACTGAAGGGTTCATCGACCGAGAATATAAGTTCCGTCAGCAAAAGACTTCACCCGTTCGGTATGACGCTCTGCTTCAAGGCGAGACGGTGAAGTGCGGCGAAATCAGCCCAGCCTCACGCCGCAACTGCCGGGGGGGCGGTTTCCCCCGGCAATTCTCATGCCGCTTCAGACAGCAGCGTCAATCTCGGCGTTCACGGCCTTCTTCAGTTCTTCCGCGTCGGCATCGATCTGCTTGGCGATCAGTTTCTTCGCCTGCTTCGTGGCTTTTTCGATCTGCTCGTCGATTCTGGACTCACCGATCACGATGATTGCGGACTGACCTTCATCAAGGCCCTCACCGAGGTCCTTGAGGTCGCCGCGTGACATGCCTTTGAACAGGTGAGCTCCAACACCGCCGACAACACCGCCAACGGCGGCCGAAGCGATCAGAGCGGGCGGGAACAGGATGCCGACTACCGCACCGACACCGATACCACCCCAGGCACCATGCTGGGTCGGCTTCTCGGTTTTGGTGACGTGGACTTTGTCGTCGTCGGACTTGACAATGACCGCCGCGTCGAAGGTCCCGATGAGTTTTTCGTTGTGTGCCTCACGAACGGCTTCGTAATCGGCTTCGGCGGCACTGGAATCGTCATAGATGGCGGCGTAAAGAAATACGGGACGATCTGACATTCATGCTCCTGTCGTTGGGTTGCTTGAAGCCGGACCTTAAACCCGCGCCTCAGCCAACTTGTCATCCGAATGTGATGAAGGGCGCTACTCAACCCCGGCACTCTCGAACTGATCCACGGCTTCCAGGGCCTCGCAGCCGTAGACGACTGACGGCCCGCCGCCCATCGTCACCGCGACACCGATCACCTCGACGATCTCCTCGCGGCTCGCCCCTGCCGCAAGGGCGTCGTGAACATGGAAAGAAATACAGCCGTCACAATGGACCGCGATTCCGATGGCAAGAGAGATCAGCTCTTTGGTTTTGGCACTGATCACCCCTTCTCGGCCGGCGGCCACATGCAGCTGACCGAAACCAGCCATCGTTTCCGGCGCCGCCTCCCCCAGCCGGCCCATCATTTCGTTCAGGTGGGAATAAATACCGGGAAAATCCTTGGCCATGATCTGCCTCCTGTGTTTGCGTTCAACGCTGGACCAGGCAAATGCCATTTTGCCTTTCTCTTGGTAATCCAGGCTCACACGATCAGGCCACTGCAGTCAGTCCCGAGCCGAGCTTGCCGCGGCCCGATCCAGCTGTTCAGATGCGTTACCCAGCCTGAGGCCTGAATGGTTCCGGGTACACCTCTCGTTTTGATGGAATTCCGGCCCCTGCCGCCCTCAAACAATGACCATCTCGACGTTAACGCGGTCATACTGAGCTGTCAAGCGGATACTCCGAGAGCCAGATCGAACACAAATTTGCTCCCGGTCCACCGCTATCAATTCAAGGTTGGCCGATCGGTCTGACCGCATTGCTCGGCGAGGACCAGCCCACGAACCGTAATTTGCCAACCGAACTACTGGGCCCTATTTGACCCTTGCCACTCTTTTCAAGGTGACGAAGCGCTGAAACTTGCCGCCAACAAACGCCTTGGCGCGCAGCTTCTTCGGGCCACGCTTGACCCTCAGTTCCTGCGTCCCGGGGCAAACACTGGAGCAGGACTGAACCAGCGGTTTTCTATCGGGGCGATTTGCCCAGAATCCGGCTCATCTGGCTCCTGACCTTATTTATAGGTTGTCATGCTCACTGCAGATGCTCACTATCCGGCGATTCGAAAATCGGGTCTACTTTGGAGCGTCCCGGTCGGTTCAGCGCCGCTTGCTCCTCTTCTTCTTGACCAGCTTGACCGTGGTCTTGCCGGTCTTGCCGGAGCAGCCCGAGCCTGGGTCATAGGTGTACTTCACTTTGATCTTGACCTTTCCCTTCTTCTTGAGCGTCTTTGCTGCTTTGCCCTTAGCCTTGATCTCGAGGGTGCCCCTGCCGGATGAGCCAACCTTGGTCGAGGACTTTCGGTTGTTCTTCGATCCCTTGAGGATGATCTTGCCCGCTCCGCCCGCCTTCACCTTTAGTTTGGCGACGCCACTCTTTTTGTTTTGCTTGAGGCCGCTCTTCTTGAGAGTATTCGGCGGACAGACTGGCGGGACCGGGTCGGCGGTGAAGGTAGCGGTGACCCCCCTGACTTCGGTCATGGACACCTGACAGGTGCCGGCGCCTGAGCATCCGGCGCCCGAGAAGCCGGAGAAACTACTGGTGCCGTCGGGAACCGCGGTGAGGGTGACCTGGGTGCCGAAGGGGTAGCCCTCGGTGCAGTCGGTACCGCAGTCGATCCCGGCGGGTGACGAGGCCACGGTGCCGGTGCCGGTCCCTGATTTGATGACCGTAAGAGGCATCTCGGGAACCCCAGTCGAAACGGTCTGGACGATGTTTCTGGTGCCGTTGAAGCGGTACCAGACAGCGGTCGCGGTTCCGTCGGGGCCGATCGCGATCCGGGAGTCAAAAGTTTCCCCGCCGGTCGCCGAGAGGTCGGTCGGGGTCCCGAATGAGCCCACGGGCGGACGGGTCGTCGCCTGGACGATGGAACTGGAGCCGTCGGAGCGATGCCAAATGGCGGTCGCGGTTCCGTCGGGGCCGATCGTGATCTGGGGGTAATCGGCAAACCCGCCGGACTCGGAGAGGTCGACCGGGGCTCCGAAGGAACTGCCGGAGGATCGGGTTGCGGCCTGGATGATGCCGTCATTGCGGCGCCAGACGGCGGTCGCGGTTCCGTCGGGGCCAATCGCGACCTGGGGGACGAAAGCGTTCTGACCGGATTCCGAAAGGTCACTTGGGGTGCCGAAGGACCCGCCGGGCGGGCGGGTCGTCCCCTCGATGATGTTGAAGGTGCCGTTGTTATAGGTCCAGACTGCGATCGCCGTTCCGTCGGGTCCGACCGCAATCTGGGGGTCGAAGGCATCCTGCCCGGACGCCGAGATGTTGATCCTGCCGCTGAACGACCCGCCGGGCGGCCGGGTCACCGCCTGAATGATGTTGAAGGTGCCGTTGAAGCGGTACCAGACGGCGGTCGCGGTTCCGTCGGGGCCGATCGCGATCTGAGGGCCAAGAGCATCCCCACCCGGCACCGAGAGGTCGACCGGGGCACCGAAAGAGCCACCGGGTGGACGAGTGGCGGTCTGGATGATGTAGTTGGTGCCATCACTGCGGTACCAGACGGCGGTCGCGGTTCCGTCGGGGCCGATCGCGATCTGTTGGCCTTCGGCATCCTCACCGGCAGCCGAAAGGTCGGCCGGGGTTCCGAACGACCCGCCCGGCGGGCGGGTTGCGGCCTGGACGATGTACTCGGCCCCGGCGGAACCGCGCCAGATCACGGTCGCGGTTCCGTCAGGGCCGATCGCGACCTGAGGG
>JBAUOE010000132.1:0-13423 GCA_049579585.1 Solirubrobacterales bacterium
GGCAGTAAACGAAAGCGAAAACGGCAAGGGCAAGGAGCAGCAGCCAGCCATCCCCGAATCCTTCGCTGAAACCAGGCAGGAACCAGTCCTTGATCACGGCGGGATCGGTGAGGTATCCCCAGACCGATCCGGCATCCCGTCCACCAACGTCCTGGTCCGGTCCGGGTAGTCCGATCGGACCGAGGTGATTGATCCAGGGCAGCGGATTGCCACTGTGAATCAGATTCCGGACGTACCAGTAACCACCACCAGCCAGCAGGCCACCCACGACCAGAACCCCGCCGCGTTTACGCAAGGCCGGTTCCATCAACACGACTGTCCCGATCGCGATCGCGACTGCGGCCGGAATGAAATTGACCTTGGTGCCAGCCGCGAGTCCGGCTGCGATCGCGACCACCAGGGCTGGCCCAACGGCGATCCGGCGCCCTCCCGCTGCGGCATTCATCAGGACCGCCAGCGCGGCCAGCACAAAGAAGGTGCCGACGATGTCATTGCGTGCTTCCCCCGCCTGATCGGCCATCGCTGCCGAAGCAAGCACTATCGCCACGCCGGCCAGGGAGATCGGGGCTCCACCGTAAGGCCTGCCGATGCTCCAGGCGGCAAGCAGGCAGGCAGCGAACCAGGCAACGTTCACGAGCGGCGAAAGGAAGTCCGTGCCGTATGCGAGCAGGCCGAACGAGTGGATGAGTTCGGAGTTCTGTGGGTAGAACCAGCTCAGGAACTGCGGGGCGAGGTAATGAAGCGAAAAGGTGTCGCCGCTCTGGCTGAATCCGGCGGCGAAAGGCCCGTGGTACCAGGTGGAATCAAAGCCGGTCATGCCGGTGCCGAGCTTCAGCCGAACCGCCACTGAAAATGCACCGAAGGCGATCGCGGCCACTCCGAACCCGGCCCAGGTGAGCAGCTTGCCTGCCGGAATGCTGGCCAGGCCGGATCCTTCTCCGGGTGGTTCGAAATGGCTGCGGAAATACCAGCTCCCTCCGGCCAGCAGACCCAGGAAAATCAGGAAGGTCCAGCCCTCGAGGAGGCGCACCGTGCCGAGCAAGAGTCCGGAAAAGACCAGGACGGCAACCAGCAGGACCAGGATGCCGGTCCAGGCGACCGGCCCCGACCACCCCGGCAGAAGACGTCGCTGGAGCAGGACGGCTGGCACCGCCGCGAAAACCAGGCCAAGCAGCAGTCCCGCTGTGCCCGCAAGGTACGAAACGAAGGTCATGAAGCGCGGCGCCTGACCAGGTTCATTATCTGTTCAAGTTCCGGGACCTTGAGCAACTGGCAGCAGGCGACATAGGCAATTCCGCCGAGACCAAGCCCCACCGTCAGCGAAACGATCTGGCCGATCATGCCGCGTCCGACCAGCTGGTCAACCAGATCCCATGCTTCATAAGAAACCAGTGCAAGCACGGCCGAGCCGATCAGGATCCGGGCTGTCGAGAAGATGAACGCGGTCGCTTCGATGCCACCTATCCGCGGACGCAGCAACACCACCTGGGCGATCACCGAGGCGGTGGTCGCAATCGCGGTCGCGGCAACGATGCCGGCGACGCCGAAAGGTTTGTAGAGCAGAAATGAGGCGATTCCGGTGACCGCGAGGTTGCCGCCCGCGATTGCGGTCGGAATCCATGGTTGCTGCAGGCCGAAGAAAGTCCGGCTGAGCAGCAGAAACATGCCGTTCGTCGGCAGTGAGAAAGCGAACCAGAAGAGGGCCGTTGCGACGATCTGGGTCTGTTCGGGACCGAACTCGCCGCGCTGGAAAACGATGCGGATCATCGGTTCAGCCAGGACCAGAATCGCGGCGGTTGCGGGCAGCAGCACGAAGGCAATCTGTCGCATGCCCTTGCCCAGGGTCTTGCGCAGGTTCTCGTAATCACCACGGGTGGCAAACCGGGCCAGGGTCGGGAAAAGCACGGTTGCGATCGCGACCGAAAAGATGCCTTGCGGCAACTGGTAAATCCGGAAAGCCTTGTCGATTGCGGCCGGGGCCTGGTCGCTCACCAGGCTTCCGAAGAAACTGTTGATCAGCAGGTTGAAGTTGATCAGACCCAGACTGAGAGTCACCGGGATCATCAGCAGCAGAACCCGCCGTACGTTCGGATCTTTGAAATCAACCTTCCAGGTGAAATGAAACGGCGTATTACGAAGGTCCCATGTCGGGATCGCCAGCTGAACCACGGTGCCTGCCACCACACCGATCGCATAGGCGTAGATCTGTTTGTCCTCGGGAAACAGCGGAACTGTCGCCACGACCACTGCGATAATCGTCAGGTTCCAGAACAGGGGCGAGATCGCGAAAGCACCGAAACGGTCGTAGCTGTTGAGGATGCCGACCACGACGCCGGTCACCCCGAGCAGGATCAGGATCGGGAACATGATCTGCGAAAGCACAACCATCAGCGCTTCGGTGGCGGCGGAAAAGCCGGGAGCAAAGATCGGCATGACCAGACCAGCGAACAGAATGAAAAACGCGGTGATGGCGCCCAGCACCATGGTCACGAGCAGCAACAGGGTCGAAGCCATCCTGAAGGCTTCCTTGAACTTCCCCTTCTCGATCTGTTCGGTGAAGATCGGCACGAACGCCGGCTGCAGCGCGGCATCGGCAAACAGTGCCCGGATCAGGTTCGGCACCTGGAACGCGACCGTGAAGGCCGACATCGGACCGGAAATTCCGAAATAGCTGGCCGCCATCACCTCCCGGCCAAGACCGGCGACCCGTGAAGCGGCTGTGGCGATCGAAAAGAACGCGGTTGAACGGGCCAGCTTGCCCGGACCTTTGGCTTTTTTCGCCTTCTCTGCGGCTTCGGTTTCCGGATCGTCGTTCGAACTGTCCGCTTCAGGCAACGCCGACCGGTCGGTTTCGTCGGCCCTGGCTCCGATCAGCGGTGAACTGACCCCGCCTTCGGCACCAATTTCGCCTTCCGAGAGCCAGAATCCAGGTGCCGGTTCGGACGGCCCGAACTTCTCCTCGGCTTGTTCTGCACGTTCGTGAACCTGCCGCAGAGCAAGCTCTGTAGCCGCGGCAGCGCGCTCGAAAGCATCGAGTTCGGAGTCCGCGGTCGGCTTTTTTTGGGGGTCGGGGGGCGTGTCCATTTCGCTACCGGTATAGTCGGCGACCGCTTGTGAGGGGATCCTCCCCGGCACGAAGCAGAAATAAGATCATGGCCAACATAGCCTCACAGAAAAAACGAATCCTTCGCACCGAGCGTGAGCGCGTCGAAAACCGACGTCTTACCAGCGCGATCAAGACTTACTTCAACCGCCTCGAGGAGGCGGTCAAGGAAGGCAACGCCGATACTGTTGAGACGGAGCACCGCGTGCTCGTCTCCAAGATCGACAAAGCCGTCCAGCGTGGCGCCATCCACCGTCGTAACGGTGCCCGCAAGAAGTCCCGCGCAGCCCGCGTCGCCACTGGCGCCGTAAGCCTCGACGCGTAAGGATAAATAAGCATCGCCTTTGATGAAGCCGGCTCAGCCGGCTTCATCTGTTGCAGCCATCAGGGCGAGGTCGAGGGCGAGCTCATCCGGGTACTCGGCGCCGCCTCTGGTCCAGATCTCAAGGTCAGCCATGGCGATCGTTGCGCTGCGTAAATCCTCGACCGAAGCTCCCGACAGGGAATTGATCAGTTTGCGGGCCAGGAAAGGCGGCAGGCCGAGTTCCCTTTCGAGCTGTTTCGGTGGAACCCCGGCCTCCATTTTCGAAAGCGCCTTGTTGGCGCGACGCACGCTGGTCGAAGTCGGGTAAACAGCGCTGCCTGCGGTGGAACCCTGGCTCATCAGGCTTTCTGCGATCAGCAGTGCCCGGATCCGGTCACCCGCGATCAACGCATCGCCCAGGGCGAAAGAACTGGTTTCGGAAGTGTCAGCGACCATTTCTTCAAGGTCATCGGTTTCGACCCGGCCGTTCTCGCCGGCCCAGAGACCAAGCCGGTCGATTTCGTTCGACAGGCGGGTCAGGTTGGACCCAAGGTGGGAAATCAGGAACCTGGCCGCGTCGGGCGTCAGTTCGAAACCCCTGGTGCCGGCCAGGGCGATCAGGTGTCCGGGCAGTTTCTGCGCCGTGGGCGCCTCGTAGACGAGCACGTCTCCGCCTACCTTCCTCACCGCTTTCTCCATCGCTGACTGGACTTTGCCCCGGCTGATCAGGACGATCGTCGTATCCGGCGGTGCAGCGAGCAGGGCTGCGGTCACCCGCTCGGCCTGCTTCGGGCCCCATTTGTCAATCCGGTCGGCGAGCAGATACCGGCGCGCCGGAATCAGCGACATCGCGGAGATGGCGTCAACCAGGGCATCGGCGTCAGGACTCCCCCGGTTTTCGGCTGGTTCGAAAACCTCGAGTGATGCGGCCCCACCCTCGGCTTCGGCGCGTCGTCGTAGCCGGGAGCGGGTTTCATCGATCTTGGCCGTATCGGTGCCATGGATCAGATATGCCGCTTTCATCTGGTCAGCCATCCACCCATTGTCCCGCCTTCGTCGGCGGCGCGAAGCCACGTCGATCAGCTGCCCCAACTGAAGCTCATCCGCCGGTCTCGATCGAGTAACCCGAGGCGGTGACGACCAGGGAAACGGTTCCTGCGAGATCGGTTCGGTACACCTCGACCCCGGCCTGTTCCAGCGCCCCGAGAACGGCTTCGGTCGGATGGCCGTAGCGATTGTTCTCGCCAACCGAAATTACCGCCACTTCCGGGCGATCCGCCGCGAGCAGGGCTGGCAGTCCTGCGTCGTCACTGCCATGGTGCGCGACCCTGAGCACGTCGATCGGACCGGTTTCGAACGGAGCGGCTTCGTGCTCGGCATCGCCGGCAAGCAACATGTGGAAACCGTCTACGGACAGGTCAAGGACGACGGAACGGACGTTCGGGTCCTCGGGCCGCGGCTGTCCGGGCGCCAGGTCCGGTGGCCAGATCACGTCCAGTGTCACCGGACCGATTTCGATCTGTTGCCCGCGTTCCACCGGGAACGTCCTGGCGCCAGCTTCAATCGCCATCCGTTTCAGGTCACCGGGTACACCGTCGTAGAGGAACCGGCCGACTTCGACGTGTCCGAAGATTTCGTAGAGGCCACCGGTGTGATCGAGGTCCCCGTGGGTCAGGACCACCGCTTCCAGGTAATCCACCCCCGCTGAATCGAGGGCGCCGGCCAGGTCGCCCCCGGGCGGTCCGCCGTCAACCAGAATCGGATCCTTCCCCCAGGGCCTGATCAGGGTGGCGTCACCCTGGCCGATGTCCAGCACCTCGACCCTCGCCCCGCCGACTGGCGGCTCCGCGAGTTCCCGTCGACCAGGGTCAAGCATCGACGGCAGCAGAATGACTGCGGCGACGATTGCTGCGCCAGCGGCGATCGCGGCCAGCCTCGCTTTCCTCCGGACCCCCGGTTCCCTTCGATAGCCGAGCCGTTCCGGGGTGACCCTGTGAAGAAACAGGCCGGTCAGTACAGCGATTCCGGAGTAAGCCAGCGCCAGGTGGCCGGGTCCGGACATTTTCAGGTCAATCACCGCCCAGCCGGGCCTGCCGAACCAGCCTGCGACCTGGGCGATGTAGGCGAGCAGGAGTGAGTTGAGCAGGTTGAAAGGCACTGCCAGCGATTCATGTATCTGGCCGATTGCCGCCGAGATCATGCCGAGCCACATCGCCGGTGCGACTGCTGGCATGGCAAGCAGGTTCGCGGGCAGAGAAGCCATCGGTATCCGGTCGAAGTGGAAAACCATAAGTGGACCGGTCGCGATCGTGGCCGCGGCCGTCACCGCGATGCCGGTCGCAAGGCCGGACCGCCAGCCGCCCTCCCCGACCAGCCCTTCGAGCCTGGTCTGGAACGGACGGGTCAGAAGGTAGATCCCGATCACCGCCGCGAAACTGAGCTGCCAGCCGATGTCAGAACCAGCCCTGGGGTTGATCGCCATGGTGACCAGCACTGCCAGCACCAGCGCGTAAAGGCGGGAACCCGGACGGGATGCGAGCGTCGCAACCAAGCCGGCAAGGCCCATCACCGCGGCCCGCTGAATCGACGCACCGGCACCGGCCAGTGGCACGTAAACCAGAATCAGCAGCGCCACGGTGCCGATACGTGCCCGCGGCCCGAGCCCGGCCATCGCCATGAACGGGATCGCGAGTAGCCCGAGCAGCACCACATTCTGGCCACTTACCGCCAGCAGATGAGCCAGTCCGGAGTCCTGGAAGTTTTCGGTGGTTTCCGGGTCGATCTCGCCGTCCTGTCCGAGCACGAAACCTCTGGCCAGGGCTGATTCCCGATCTGGCATACCGGTCTGGAGGGCATCCTCGGCGCGGCGCCTGAGGGCATCAATCCAGCCTGCGGGCCCCGACCTCGAATCGCCGGTCAACTTCACCTCCCTGCTCGTGACGACGGTGGCGATGCCCTGTCTTTCGAGGGTCGAGCGATACCAATCGGGCGGAGGCCCGGCCTGGCCGATCGCGAGGATGCTGTCCCCGGTGTCCAGTGACAGCGGATGGCCGGAGTATTCGACCATCAACTTGCCGCCCTTGGCCTGGACCGGGATCCTTGTAATTCCCCTTGAGGTTTTTGCTTCTGCCGTTGTGAAACCGCTGACCTTCACTGGCGTTCCCGGCGCTGCCCGAAGTGCCCCGGCATCAATCGCTTCGAGACGCTGCCCGCCAAGCCCGTTGCCCGCGAACAAAGACGCGGCAAAAATCAGGATCAGCGTCATCGCCGGTAGCCGCCCCCGGTCTACCAGGACAATCAGGATCAGCAGCAGGGCAATCGCCGCCTCGATCGCGCCGTGGCGAGGTGTCCAGTGTGGGGCCAGGGCGAGGCCGGCCGCCAGACCCGTCACCAGGGCCAGGCGCCAGCCTCCGGCCCTGACCGGCTCGAGGAGCTCCAGGACCCGGTTCACCGGCGATCAGGGCTGGAGGGCGGCGCGCAGCGCTTCCATGGTCACCGGACCAATGCCACTTACCTGATCAAGCTCGTCAATCGAACCGATGCCCCCTTTTGAATCCCGGAACTCGAGGATGTTGCTGGCAGTCACCGGGCCGATCCCGTCGATCTCTTCCAGCTGGGCGGCGGTCGCCGAGCCCAGGCTTACCGGTCCGGGCGTCGCCGCATCCCCGGCAGCTGCGACCAATGCCTCACCGGAGGCACCGGCGCCAGATCGAACCGGTACCACTACCTGCTGCCCGTCAGCGAGTCTGGCCGCCCGGTTGATCGCGCCCGGCACTGCCCGCCCGACCGTGCCTCCGGCCCTTTCAATTGCGTCGATCACCCGGTCTCCTTCACTCAGTCGATAAACGCCCGGGCGTTCCACCCCACCCGAAACATCGACGATCACGGCCGAATCACCGGACTTGAGTTCAAATCCTGAATTCGCCTCGGCAACCTCCCTTCCGGCCCCGGCCACCGCCGCACTTCCGGTAGATCGGAATCCGGCCCCGCCTGACTCCGGTGGCTGCTCCCTGATCGAGTTGAGGCCAACCAGCAGCAAAACCGCCACGATCCCGGCATAGATTCCAAGCTGCAGACGACTGATTCCAAGCATGGCGCAAGGATCCCCCTCCGGCGCTCACGGGTGGTTCAACTATTCAAACAAGCTGCAACGAAGTAGCATCCCGCATCGCAAATCGACCTTGAAGGGCTCCCGATGTCCAACCGCAGAAGATTTCGAGGTATCGCCGGACTGGCCACAGTCCTGATCGCCACGCTTGCGCTCGCCGCAGCACCCGGCCAGGCCAGCAAGCAGGGCAAGGTTTTCTGGCTCGATCTCAGCGGAGGGTCATCAGTCGCGCCCCACCGGGTTTTCTTCACCGCGAACGCCGGCGGATACATGAAGAAAATCAACTGGAAACGCTGGGGCAGGAACGAAACCGTCGGCCGCGGAACCTTCGGCACAACCGCACCCTGCAACGGACAGCCGTGCCCCAAGGGACCGGCCCGCATGGTCCTGCGTAAACCAGTCACCTGCCACCCGGCGATCGGCACCAAGCAGGGCGAGGAGATCCGCGTATACCGCCGCGGAATGCTCTACTACCCGGATTCCGACGGATCGCGGCTCAAAGCCGACATCAGCGACCGCACCGGCTGGGGACTCTGCAAAGAGGCTTATTAGCCACCGGCCGGCCGTCAGGCCGGTTTGACCACCAGGTTGACCAGCTTGCCTGGAACCACGATCTCCTTGACGATCTCAACGCCATCGAGATGCTTGACGATGTTTTCGGCAGCTTTGGCCTGCATCAGGATTTCGTCCTTGGTCGTTCCGTCCGCGACTTCAATGCGATCCCGCACCTTGCCGTTGACCTGAACCACGATCGTGACCGTGTCGGACTTCAGCATCTCGGGATCGGCAACCGGCCAGGAAACTTCCCAGATTCGTTCCCCAGTCATCTGTTCAAACACTTCGGCCGCCAGATGCGGAGCGAAAGGCTGGATCAACGACGCGGCCGTCCTGATCGCAAAAGCAAGACAGGCCCGGCCGTTGGCGTCAGCCATCAGTTCGTCACGGGTCCGGTAGATCTCGTTGACGAGTTCCATCACGGCGGCGACCACCGTGTTGAACTGAAAGTCCTTGCTGAAGTCCCGCGTAGCCTTGTCGATCGCCCAATGTGCCTTTGAAAGCAGCGTCCGCCCTTCACCGCTGGTCGAGTCCGAAGGGCCATCCGCAGGCACGCCGCTCGCAGCCAGTTCATCGCTCGCGCGCCAGAGCCTCGAAAGGAATCGGTGAACACCCTCGACCCCTTCGTCGTTCCAGTCGCCACCACGATCGGGCGGCCCCATGAAACAAACGTAGGTCCGGGCGGCGTCGGCTCCATGACGGGCAACGATCTCCGAAGGACTGACGGTATTGCCCTTCGACTTCGACATCTTGGCTCCGTCACGGGTGATCATTCCCTGGGTGAACAGGTTCGCGAACGGCTCGACCACGCTCAAATGCCCGGTGTCGTTCAGGGCCTTGGCGAAGAACCTCGCGTAAAGCAGGTGGAGGATCGCGTGCTCGACCCCACCGATGTACTGGTCGACCGCCATCCAGTGGTCGGCCGCTTCATGGGAGAAAGGAAGTTCGGTGTTCTTCGGATCCAGGTAACGCAGGAAATACCAGGACGAATCGACGAAGGTGTCCATCGTGTCGGTTTCGCGTTTTGCATCCTTGCCGCAAGCCGGGCAGGACGTATTGACCCAGTCCCCGGCGGCGGCCAGCGGGCTCTTGCCTTTCGGTGCGTAATCCTCGATCTCCGGCAGCTCGACCGGCAGCTGATCTTCGGGCACAGGGACGATTCCGCAATCGTCACAATGGACGATCGGGATCGGGGCACCCCAGTAACGCTGACGCGAAAGCAGCCAGTCCCGCAGGCGGTAATTGACCGATTTCTCGCCACGGCCTTCTTCGGCCAGCCAGGCGACAATCTGCTCGTAGGCCTCACGGTTGCCAACCCCGTCGAAACGGCCGGAATTGACCATCGGACCATCACCGGTGTATGGAAGCTCATCGTTGCCGTCTTCATCGACACCATCGATTACCCGCTTGACCGGCAGGCCGAACTTGGTGGCAAAAGCGAAATCACGCTGATCATGGCCGGGCACAGCCATTACCGCCCCGGTCCCGTAATCCATCAGCACATAGTCGGCCACGAACATCGGGATTTCTTCACCGTTGACCGGATTGGTCACGGTCCGGCCGAGTGGCACGCCGGTCTTCTCACGGCTGTCATCGCCGCGCTCCTGAAGTGATTCGCGAGCGACCGAGTTCACGTACTCCTGAACCGGACCCTCGGCATCGGTGCCGGCAACGAGGTTCTCGAGCTCAGGGTGCTCCGGCGCGATCACGAAGAAAGTTGCGCCGAAAAGCGTGTCGGGACGGGTCGTGAAAACGGGAAAGTCGATACCCGCTTCTTCGCAACGGAATGTGACTTCCGCCCCCTCCGACCGGCCGATCCAGTTTTTCTGCATCGTGATCACATGTTCGGGCCACGATTCAAGCTTCTGGAAGTCATCGAGCAGCTGTTGGGCGTAAGCGGTGGTCCGGAAGAACCACTGGCGGAGGTTTCTGGTCTCGACCTCTGTGCCACAGCGTTCGCAGCGACCGTCAACGACCTGCTCGTTGGCGAGCACCGTGGCGTCCTTCGGACACCACTGGACGGGCGCCTGGGTGCGGTAGGCAAGACCTTCCCTGAAGAGCTGCAGGAAAATCCACTGGGTCCACTGGTAGTACTCGGGGGTGTGGGTCGCGAGCGTCCGTGACCAGTCGATCGAAATGCCCCACTCGGCGAACTGTTTGTTGAAGGATGCGATCGACTTTTCGGTCGCGACCCGCGGGGCCACCCCGGTCTTGATCGCGTTGTTCTCCGCTGGCAGTCCGAATGAGTCGTATCCCATCGGATGAATCACTTCGAAACCGTTACGGCGACGGAAATGCGCAATCGCATCGCCGACCGAATAACACTTCAGATGGCCGACGTGAGGTTCACCCGAAGGGTAAGGAAGCATTTCGAGCACGTAGGACTTTGGCTTGTCGGGCTCGAACCCCTCTTCCCCGGGATTCGCGACCTCCCAGGTGCCTTCATCCGCCCATACGCGCTGCCATTTTTCCTCGATCGAACGAGGTTCATATCTAGCCATCAGTCCGCAGTCTAAGGAGCTTCGGCGGGACGCCACTGCCGGACATCGGGCAAGCGGCTCAGCTTGGGTTCAACTTCGTCACGCACACCCTCGAAATCGGGCGGCAGTGACAGCTTCTCACCCAGATGCTCCAGTTCTTCATCGGTAGTGAAGCCCGGACCCATGGTCGCCAGTTCGAACAGAACTCCCCCGGGCTCACGGAAATAGACCGCCTTGAAATAGAACCGGTCGATCACCGGAGTTGCGTAGAGGCCAGTTGACGCAACCAGCTCCCGCCACTGCTCATGCTGGTCCACCGGAGAGGCCCAGGCGATGTGATGGACAGTGCCGGCCCCGGGAATGCCGCGCTCTTCCGGCGACGGATCGAGGTAGTAGACGCCGGAGCGTTCATCCCCCGAGCGACGCCAGGCGTTTTCACCTTCCCGGTCAAAGCCGAGAACCTCGCCGAGAACCTGTTCGGTGACTTCCTGATTGCCTGAATAGGCCCTGACACCCTCGAAGCCCTGGATCGCGAATTCCGGCGGGATGTCCCGCTGTCTCGGTACCAGAGCCGTTTCGCTGCCGGTGTAAACGAAAAACTCGTGGTTGAGCCCCTCCGGGTCGACGAAAGCCAGCGCGTTGCCTTCCAGGGTCGATTCGGTGCCGGCATCAGCCAGCCGCCGGGACCAGAATTCCAGTGCCTCTCGCGACGGCAGCCTCCACAGGATCCGGTGGACCATTCCGGCCCCGGCCCGGCCCGGTCGCGCGCCCGGGTACACAAAGAACGTCAGGTCGAAACCGGGATGACCGCTTTCGTCCCCGAAAAAAAGGTGGTAGACCGACGGGTCGTCCTGGTTCACCGTTTTCTTGACCAGACGCATCCCGAGCACACCAACGTAGAACTCGACGTTGGCCGGAGCGTCCCCGGTGATGCAGCTGATGTGATGGACACCCTCAAGGCGAAGTTCGCTCATACAGAGAGGATATGAAACGCGTCAAGCCCGGTCCCGCTTGCCCTCCACGCAAGCAGGTAGCATCCGTCACATGGGCATACTTAAGGCTGAACGCACCGTCGAGATCGATGCACCAAAAGCACGCTGTTACGAGATCATTTCCGATCTCGAGAGCAGCCCGGACTGGCAGGAAGCAATGATTTCCGCCAAAGTCCTGAAAACTGATTCCGAAGGTCGCGCCGCCCTGGTCGAGATCAAGTCAGACGCCAAGGTTCGAGAAGTCACATCCCACCTCGCCTTCGAATATCAGCCCGAGGACGGCATGACCTGGGAGCAGAAAAAAGGCGACCTCAAGTGGCTCAACGGCAAATGGCTGCTCGAAGACCTCGGTGATGACCGGACCCGGGCCACCTACTCCCTCGAAGCCGACACCGGCCGCATGCTCGGCCTGCTGATCAAGGGACCGGTTCAGGACAAAGTCAAGGACATGCTGACCAAGGACGCTGCGGACGGTCTCAAGAAGAAAGCCGAGTCGGAGTAAGGCAGGGTTTTCAAATAAGGCAGGGATTCCCTTAACTGGGGAATCCCTGTTCGATGTACCGCAGGGTTGAGACGGCAAGGTCGTGCTTAGCCCTCGGCTCCTTATTCCTGTTCGAAGTGCCGAGCGGTTGCGACGGCAAGGTCGTGCTCAGGCGTCGGTCAGAGGCTGGTACGTGTCGGGGCGCCTTGTGGTGAGGAACGGGAATAGCTCCAGCCAGTCTTTTCTCTGATCGAGATCGAGGTCGGCGACGATTACCGCAGGACGATTCCGTGGTGCCTGGGCCAGGATCCGCCCGTACGGATCCGAGATGAAAGAAGAGCCGTAAAAATCAAGGGGTCCTTCGCTGCCGATGCGGTTGATCGTCACCATGAACGTGCCGTTGGCGATCCCGTTGCCGACAATCACCCGTTCCCAGAGCGGTTCAGTGTCGAAATCAGGGTGGTCCGGTTCGGAACCGATCGCGGTTGGATAGACGATCACTTCGGCACCACCAAGTGAGTAGGCCCGCGCCAGCTCCGGAAACCACTGGTCCCAGCACGTGGGAAAACCGAATTGCGCGTCCCCCACACCCACCACCGGGTAACCGGTGTCGCCCTGGCGGAAGTAACGATCCTCGTAATAGCCGGCGGTCACCGGAATGTGAAGCTTCCGGGTCTGGGCAATCAGTTCGCCTTCGGGAGACACAACGATCGCCGTGTTGAATCCCATGCCACCATCCGGCGCCTTCTCGTAGAGGGACGCGTGGACATTGACCCCGTGCTCCCCGGCCATCCGGGTGGCGAACTCGGTGGTCGGGCCACCGGGGATCTCTTCGGTGAAACGGTCAGCTTCGTCAGCCAGCTCGGTCGTGATCGCAAAATACGGTGAGAGGGTGAGTTCCTGCAGGCAGACGATCTCCGCTCCACGCTCAGCCGCGACCGCGATGCCGTCGGCCAGCGCTTCCTGATGGGCCGCCGGGTCGGCGTTCCATGCCTGCTGGACCAGTCCGATCCGGAACGGCTTGCGGGCGGAGTCCTCGACCCGGGCCAGGGATTCGGGGCCGGGGCCGGTTGCGTCAATAACTTCGTAATCGAGTCTGCTCATGTCCGCTTTCGCCTTTCAGTTCAGCTGGCAGCTGGTATCTGCTGGGTAATGCAATGGATGCCGCCGCCACCGAGGGCAAGCGTGCGGCCGTCGATACCGACCGCTTCGCGACCCGGGTAGAGGCCCTTGAGGCGATTCAACGCCTCTTCGTCCATGTCGGGATCAATTCCCCCGACCGGCACGATCAACGCCCCGTTGGCGATGTAGAAGTTCATGTAGGGCACGACCACCGGTTCGCCGTCTTCACGTTCGATCCGCGGCAGGAGTTCCCATTCAACCGTTTCGATTCCGGATTC
>JBAUOE010000133.1:0-4309 GCA_049579585.1 Solirubrobacterales bacterium
GCCTGATCCACGATTCGGAAGATTTCTCGGGCGTCCACGAGCTTTCTTCGTCGGGCGACGCTGTACGCGTCCTCAAGTCCGCGCGGAGACACCACCCCGGCCAGGTCGACCAGGGTCCGGGCCACACTCGTGACCGCAATGCCATCGACGGCGGTTGTCTGTTCCGGTGGCAGGCGCCGGGTTCGGTGCATGAGAACCTTGCCCGGCGGCGTGCCTCCAGATGACCTGATCACTTCGATTGGCAGGCAGGGATGGCTCAGATCCCAAAGTGCCGCGGCCGATCGGTGCGAGAGGCAAGCGTTCGGACCACTCGCCAGAACGGCAGCAAGCCAGCGCGCCCTGGGGGTGATTGCGGTGTGCCCGACCGCGTAGGCACCACGGTGGAGCTGGATCAGATAGCCGGCAGTCAGGTACCGGTGAATCGTCGCCGAGTCGATGCCCAGATTCAGCAGCTGGCGGCGACTGATCACCCCGAACTGGACGTTCGCTACCGGCGAAACGAAGCCCATGAACCGAACCCGCGAGGGTGATGCTCCTCCTTGTCTGCGGCTGGGGTAGTGAAGGAGGAGCGATGGCCGGTTCTGCATGGCACCACGCTCTCAGGCACCCGTCGACAGGACCAGACCACCCGGTTACAAATAATGCACGAACCGCCGACAGGAACGTGTCTCGTTCAGCGGCCCGGACAACAACCCCGGGCATTGATCCTCCTTCTATGCGCCATGCGCAGGGAAGGAGGAGCGATGCCGACCGGGTCCGGCCCGTCCGGCACCGGCCCGTCTGAGTCCGGCCCGTCTGGCTTTAGCCCGTGTGGGTCCGGCCCGTCTGGTTTTCGCTGGCTATTCGGCGGCGGATTCGGCTGAATCGCCACCGGCAGCCGGTTCAGACGGCTTGGTGGTGGCTGAAGGTGAAGGAGTTGAAGCGACGCCGACCTTCTCGGGCTCTTCTTCCTTCTTCTTCTTTTTCTTGCGCGGCTTGGTGATCTTCAGCTTGAGCGGGTTGTCCGTCTCGTCGCCAGCTTCATCACGCTTCACGGTGACCAGCGATCCGGCCACGGAGTCGCCTCCACCGGCCTTCAGCACCTCGTCAGCGAGCGGATCTTCGATGTAGCGCTGGATTGCCCGACGCAACGGCCTGGCACCCATAGACGGATCCCAGCCCTTGTCGACCAGGAAGTCCTTCGCCCCGTTGTCGAGTTCAAGCATCAATTCATGGTCAGCTACCTGCTGGCGCACACGGCCGATCATCAGTTCGATGATCTCGCGCACTTCTTCGCGGGTCAGCTTGTGGAAGACGATCACTTCGTCAATCCGGTTCAGGAACTCCGGGCGGAACACCTTGCGCAGTTCACTCATGATCCGACCCTTCATGTCGTCATAAGTGATGCCGGTGTCGTCCGAGACAGTGAAACCGATGCCCTGGTTGCGGGCAATCTCGTTGGCCCCGATGTTCGAGGTCATGATGATGATCGTGTTGCGGAAATCAACCGTGCGTCCCTGCGAGTCGGTCAGACGACCGTCTTCGAGGATCTGAAGCAGGATGTTGAAAACGTCCGGGTGGGCCTTCTCGATTTCGTCCAGGAGCAGGACGGAGTAAGGCTTGCGCCTGACCGCTTCGGTCAACTGGCCACCCTCGTCGAAACCGACGTATCCGGGAGGCGAACCAACCAGACGGCTGACCGCGTGCTTCTCCATGTACTCGGACATGTCGATGCGGATCATCGAATCTTCATCCCCGAACAGGAACTCGGCGAGGGTGCGGGCAAGTTCTGTCTTACCGACACCTGACGGGCCGAGGAAAACGAAAGAACCGGCCGGACGCTTCGGATCCTTGATGCCGGCACGGGACCGGCGGATCGCCTTGGAAACAGCTTCGATCGCGGCTTCCTGGCCAATGACGCGCTTGTGCAGCTCGCCTTCCATCTCGATCAGCTTCTTGGTTTCGGCTTCGGTGAGCTTGAAGACAGGGATGCCGGTCCACATCGAAACGATGTCGGCGATCTCTTCTTCACCCAGGATCGGACGCTCGGTTTCTTCACCTTCGGCCCACTCTTCTTCGAGTTCGCGCTTGCGGGTGGTGAGCTGACGTTCGGTATCCCGCAGGTTCGCGGCCTTTTCGAATTCCTGAGCCTCGATCGCAGCTTCCTTGTCGCGGCGCGCGGTTTCGATTTCTTCTTCGAGGTCGCGGTAAACCGGCGGTGCGGTCATCGACTTGATGCGCATCCGGGAGGCGGCTTCGTCGATCAGGTCGATCGCCTTGTCCGGCAGGAAACGGTCGGAAATGTAGCGGTCGGCCAGTTCGGCGGCAGCCACGAGTGACTCATCGGAAATCTGAACCTTGTGGTGCTGCTCGTAACGCTCGCGCAGTCCTTCAAGGATCTTGACTGTCTGTTCGGGCGTGGGCGGATCCACACGGATCTGCTGGAAACGACGTTCCAGGGCTGAATCACGTTCCAGGTACTTGCGGTACTCGTCGAGCGTGGTCGCACCAATTGTCTGGATCTCGCCGCGGGCAAGCGCCGGCTTCAGGATCGAAGCCGCGTCGATCGCGCCTTCGGCCGCGCCAGCACCAACCAGGTTGTGGATCTCGTCGATGAAGAGCACGATGTCGCCGCGCTGAGCGATCTCCTTCATTACCTTCTTCAGGCGTTCTTCGAACTCGCCCCTGTACTTGGAACCGGCCACCAGGGCGGCCAGGTCAAGGGTGTAAATCTGCTTGTTGCGCAGCATCTCCGGCACTTCGCCCTTGATGATCCGGGAAGCGAGACCCTCGACCACTGCGGTCTTGCCCACGCCCGGCTCGCCGAGCAGCACCGGGTTGTTCTTGGTGCGTCGCGAAAGGATCTGCATTATGCGTTCGATCTCGGTTTCGCGGCCAACAACGGGATCCAGCTTGCCGTCTTCGGCCAGCTTGGTCAGGTTGCGTCCGAACTGATCGAGCAGCTTCGATGACTTCTTGCCACCCTCAGCCGGGTTGCCGGAACCGGAAGCCTGGCCTGACTGGCCGGGACGACGGCCACCGGGGCCGGAAAGCATGCGGATGACTTCGTTGCGGATCTTGTCCGAATCGGCGTCGAAATCCAGCAAAATACGGGCGGCGACGCCCTCGTTCTCGCGAACCAGACCGAGCAGGATGTGTTCAGTGCCGATGTAGTTGTGGCCGAGGCTCAGGGCTTCGCGCAGCGCCAGTTCGAGAACCTTCTTCGCTCGCGGGGTGAACGGGATCTGGCCGGAAGTGACCTCTTCACCGGAACCGACGATGCGAACCACCTGCGCACGCACGCGTTCAACGGTGATGTCGAGTGACTCAAGGACACGGGCAGCGAGGCCTTCTTCTTCGCGAAGCAGACCGAGCAGGATGTGCTCAGTGCCGATGTAGTTGTGCTTGAGCGTCCGCGCTTCTTCCTGGGCGAGGACTACTACCTGACGGGCGCGCTCTGTAAATCTTTCGAACAATGTTCCTCGTTACCTAGACGTGGGGTGAATGAAGGATGTCGGTTGTCTGGTTTTCCGTACGGCTGAATGCCGGCTGCCCCATCCCGTTTTTCGGCGACCTGATGCCAAGGGATTGGACTTCCGGTCTGTGAAGTACGGGCGAATAAGCCAGTATACCGGGCGCAGGACTCGGGCTTGACAGGCACCTTGAAAGATCTTCAGAGTGCCTATATCTTTCGGCGTTTAACGATGTTGACCCGGCTGGCTGGCCGGTCGTCAGCCGGATCAGGCCGAAACCTGACCCTCGATGGCGCCGATCAGCTCGTTCCACGAATCATTGAACGATTCCTTGCCTTCTGACTGCAGCCGGTCAGCCAGAGCGTCGGTGTCGAAACCGGCCTCGTTGTAGGCCTTGAGCACGTCTTCACAGTCGCCTCCATCGGGCGGAATCGGGGCGCCTGTGTTGCCGTGGTCGGCATATGCCTCAAGGGCGGCCGGCGGCATCGTGTTGACCGTGTTCGGGGCGCACAGGGCTTCGATGTAAAGCACATCGGAAGCTTCGGGATCCTTGGTGCCGGTGCTGGCCATCAGCAGGCGCTGGTCACGGGCACCCTCATTCGCGAGGCGCTGGACACGGTCGCTGGCGATCAGGTCACGGTAGGCCGCATAAGCCTGCTGGCCGACCGCGATTCCCAGTTTTGCCCGGAGTTCAGGTGAAACGTCGTCGATCACGGCGGCATCCCAACGGCTGATGAAGAGGGACGCGACAGAAAGCACGGCAGGATCAAGACCGGCTTCGATCCGGCGTTCGATTCCCTTCAGGTAAGCGTCGGCCGCAGCGAGATACTGCTCGGTCGAGAAAAGCAGGGTCACGT
>JBAUOE010000134.1:0-25312 GCA_049579585.1 Solirubrobacterales bacterium
GTTTGACGTACAGATCGACGATCTGTGCCCGGTATTCCGAGACCTCCTCGGAATACCACCACGCTTCGAAATCCTTCTTGTCGTTCCAGACAGAGACCTGTCGAAAGACCAGAGGATCCTCAATCGACCGGTAGATCTGCCAGCTTTCGGCACCGTAGTCGGTCGCTTTTTCTGCGGCCGGCTCCCACAGATCGATCCAGCGCTGCGCCCGAAAGGGGGTCACGTGCCAGGAAATCTCGGAAATGTGTGCCACTTGCTGCTGCTCCTAACCGGGCTCTAAGCGCCGACTTCGGCCCGGATTGCTCCGGAACCTTCGATTTCGCGTCCTTCGTCTTCTGACTTGGCGCCGACCAGAATGGCGATCTTGCCAAGGTGCTGGTTCTCATGCATCATCTGGTGGGCATCTGCCACACCGTCATATTCCATGGTCTTCCAGAGCACAGGACTTACCTTACCTTCGGCCATCAGCTGATTGGCCTTCATGCATTCATAGGCGTTGGCGAAATGCGAACCGATGATCTGCTTCTGGCGCATCCAGAGGTAACGCACGTCGAAGTCGAGGTTGTAACCCGAAGTCGCGCCGCAGATGACGACCTTGCCGAACGGCTTGACCATGAAAACGGAGGTCGGGAACGTCGCTTTCCCTACATGTTCGAAAACGACGTCAGGTGCGTCACCGAGGATTTCTTTCGCCCGCTTGGCGAAAGCCCGCGAAACCTTGAAGCGCGCCTTCTCTTCTTCAGGGGTTTCGTTGCCGGTCCTCATCATGCCCTTGAAGTCATTGCGGTTGATGTAATCGACCGCGCCGAGTTCCTTGACCAGTTCACCCTTTTCGTCGGAAGAGACAACACCGACAGCGTTGGCACCGGCAGCCTTGCAGAGCTGGACGGCGAAAACGCCGAGTCCGCCGGCGGCGCCCCAGATCAGCACGTTATGTCCGGGCTGGATCTTGGCCTGGTCCATCAGCATGCGGTAGGCGGTGAAGTAAGTCAGTCCATAGGAGCTGGCTTCAGCCCACGAAAGGTTCTTCGGCTTCGGCAGGAGCTGCTGGGCCTGGACCTTGGTGTACTGGGCGAAAGAACCCCAGGTGGTTTCGTATCCCCAGATCCTCTGGCTCGGTGCGGCCATCGGGTCGAGTCCGTGGACTTCGACGTCTTCGTACGAGGCCTGGTTGCAGTGAACGACAACTTCGTCGCCTGCCTTCCAGCGGGTAACGCCCTCGCCGACCTTCCAGACGATGCCGGAAGCGTCGGAGCCACCGATGTGATGGCCGTATTCGGGATGGTCGCCGTAACCAAATACGGAAACGGGCTGGCCAAGTGCTGCCCAGACATTGTTGAAGTTGACACCGGCCGCCATGACGCGGACGATCACTTCGAAAGCGCCGGGCTCCGGGGTCTCGATTTCTTCGAGTTTGAAGGCGTCCTTGGGTTCACCCATGGTCTCCTCCCGGATGACCCATGCGGACATCGTTTCGGGAAGTTCTCCGGGTTCAACGTCAAGCTTCGTCACATCAGCGAGGTCTAGTGGCACTTCGCTCCTCTCAAGTTCGTAAACGGTCTGTCGCGCATCCTACCTTTGGAGGCTTTCCCAAGGCGTCAGGCGCGGGGGACGGTCTAGGGAGTGAGGACGTCGCTGGCCGACGAGACCCGGCTGGGGCCGACCGCGAAACGTTTGGTCGCCGTGCTGGCGGGAGAGCTGAGCCGGTAAATGCCGGTCGGCAGCGCACGCTGGAAAGAACCGGATCCGCGGGCGGTGAGGGTCTCGACATAACCGACCGGTCCTTCAAGCACCAGTCGGGTATCACGATTGGTCAGGTTCGAGATCGCAACGGCAACTACTGCCGGGGCATCAGGGTCAGCCTGGTTGATCGGCGTGTTTTCGTTCTGGTTGATGTTCACCGGAATTTCGCCGGGCCTGCCGACGATCTCGGGGGTGACCAGGATTTCATCCTCGGCAACGGACACGCTGACCACCGTCGGGACGGGAGGGCGAGGCTCATTCGGGTGCGTTTCAGCACCGCAAGCCGAGAGCAAAGCTCCCGCGGCAAATATCGCTGTGGCGCAAAGCAGTGATCCCCTCACGGGAAGCAATGTATCCCAAAGGACGGGCGTCAGCCCGGCCACACCCCTCACGGACTCTGCTTCAGCCCATCCAGACCGATTTGCGTTCTCCGACCATATCGTCCAGTTGATGCTGAATCTGGGCCCTGATCGTTTCCGAAATGTTCTGGATTTCTGCCGGATCGCTGGCTGTTTCGACGGGGTACCGGGACATGTCGATCGGTTCCATGAACCGGATCTTGAACTTGGCCGGCATGTAAAGAAGCGGTGCGGCGAGCCCGAAGTGCGGGAAAGAAGGGGTGAGCGGGAAATAGATCAGGCCGCTCAATTTCTGCAGAGTTTTCATGTGGGCGAATATCGGCATCGCTTCCTCCGCACCGACAACGGCGATCGGCACGATCGGTACCTGGGCCCTGATCGCGGTGCGAACGAATCCACCTCGACCGAAACGACGCAGACGGTAACGCTGCCAGTAGACCTTGCGTGACCCTTTCTGGCCTTCGGGGAAAACGATGGCCAGGCGGTTTTCGTCGTGGAGCAGCCTCTGGGCGTTGTCGCGATGGGCCGGGACCAGTCCCATCTTGTTCACGATCATCGAGATTCCCGGATATCCCTTGAACCAGTGTTCGCCCAGCATGTAAAGCGGGCGCGGGGAACTGTGTTCGTTGCGGATCGCCTGCATGATCATCGGCGCGTCGGGTGGCAGCGCACCGGAATGGTTGGCGACCAGCAGGGCGCCACGGTCGGCCGGGATGTTCTCAATGCCTTCGGTTTCAACCCTGAACCAGTACCGGTAATAGAAATTGAGGATTGGCTCCATGGCCGCGATCATGGTTTCGGAACGACCCCAGTCGTCAAGGGCACGGTCGGATTCGGCGGCCGGAAGCAGGTCCCGCAGGTCCTTGATCGCCTGTTCCAGTTCTTCTGGCGGTGGCGCCTCCGGCAGTGATGAACTGGCGTAATCGTCGGCGCGCGGATCCCAGGAAGGGAATGCCCCCGAGGCTGGGGGAGCCGGATCTGCGGCCGGCTGGGCTTTCGGTTCGGGCTGGCTTCCCCCGAAAAGGGGGCTGTCAGCCCCGAGCGCCCGACCGCCGAGCCCCTGGTGTCGCGGACCCCGGTCTGTGCTCACCGGAGCAGGTCCTCAATGAAAGGCAGATCCACCACCCGGGCTTCGACTTCGTTGCCTGCGGAAGTGACGGTCACGGTTGCGCCCGGTTCCGCTTCTTTGCGGAGGATCGCCATCCCGATCTGGCCACTGGCCGGCGAAAGTACGGCGGTGCCGATCGAACCGAGTTCACGATCGCCGAGGTGGACTGGCGAACCGGTTTCGACGGCGGCATCGAAACGGAGGCCACGGAGATGCCGGTTTGGCCGCCCTTTGTAATGAAGGCGGGCAACTGGTTCCTGGCCGATGTAACAACCCTTGGTGAAGTTCACGGCTTCTTCAACGATTCCGGCTTCGGCCGGCATCGTCTTTTCGGTCATCTCGAAACCGAATCGCGGACGGCCCGATTCCACCCTGAGGATCTCCAGCGCTTCGGCTGATACCGGCACGGCCCGTCTCGATTCAAGTTCGGCGACAACCTTCCCTGCCGATTCGCCCGGGGCGATCACGTCAAGCCCGAGGTTGGTTGAGACGACCAGGCATTCGGTCCCGCCGATCGTGGTTTCGGCGGAGCTGTACTCGTTTCCGGGGGCGATCCCGGTGACTTCGAAGGAACCCGGACCGGCCAGAGTGAAGATCCGCCGGTCGGCGGCTTCGACGTTCGCATCACGGCCAACCTTGTACATCGAGAAATGCTTGAGCACCTTCGGGCCGGCCGATCCTTCCGTGTCGACCCAGAACTCGTTCTCCTTCGCATGGAGGATGCGCATGTCGGCCTGGAGGTGGCCTTTGCGGTTTAGCAGCGCGGCATAACAACCCTTGCCAATCTCGAGTTTCTCGATCTCATTGGTGACCTGACCCTGGAGGAACTCGGCGGCTTCGGTTCCGTTCACGGTCAGGCAGAACCGGTCGGATCGCTCAAGCAGACCGCATTCTTCGCGAATCTGCCGGTATTCAGTGTCGATGTCTGGGAGGGGGCCGGAGGACATGGGTCGAGTTTAGTTGGCCCGGCCGGTAGGCTTGCCCGATGGCACTGGCCGATGATTTTCAGGATGTCCTCGATTCACTTCCCAGCGACTGGACCGACCTCGAATTCGATCTCCGGATTGATGACGAATCCCGGTACATCGATGCTGCTGTGCACATGAGTTTCGTGAATGCCCAGCCGTATTCGCGGGCTGACTGGCACTGGCGGGTGAACGTCGCCCACAGCTTCGGTCGGGCCGCGGCGCCCGAAACCGTGGTCGGCATCCTCCAGCGGCTCGACTCGGAAGGGTTTACCGGGGTGATTCAGCTCCGTGAAGTTCGCGAAGGTCGCTCGGAAATCGTTCAGATGTGGGGACGGCCGGAAAGCGTGCGCGAAGAGTTTCGTCAGCGCCGCGCGATCTAGGGCTGCGCTTTGGCCCGGATCTACGCTTGTGTGGCTGACCTGATGCTGGCCAGCCGGGTCAACGAAAGCCTGAAGAGTGCCGGCCACGAGGTGAAGGCCGGATCGTCCTTGCCGGACTCGGCGGATCTGGAAAGAATCGACCTGATCGTCTGTGACCTCGATGGCGTTGATCCTGCGGCACTGGCTGCACTTCCCGCGCCGGCCATCGGTTTCTATTCCCACGTCGATGTCGAAACCAGGAGCAGGGCACTGGAAGCCGGGGTGGACCTGGTTGTGCCGAGGTCCCGCATGTCCCGTGAACTGCCCGAACTGGTCGCTGGTCTTATCTGACCATTGATGTCCGGGAACCGCCCGGGCAGCCGGTCTGCATATAAACTCGGCGTTTGAACGGAGACCAAAGGCAGTCCGGGCGTTCGGTGTGGTTAGTATCCGCAATCGCTCACTGTCAGTGGGTCTAATCGACACAAGCCACGGGAGGTTTGATTTACATGCAAGATCGCGGTCTCGCCGCATACATCGCCGAATTGGTCGGGACCTTGTTCTTGGTCTTCTTCATTACGAGCGTTGGTGTCCTCTTCATTTCTGTTGGAGATTCGGCCCAGTTCGGATCTGACTTCGCCGTGATCGGCCTCACTTACGGCTTCATTCTTTGCGTTCTCATAATCGGGATCGGCATAGCAAGCGGTGGCCATTTCAACCCTGCGATCACCTTCGGTGCCGCCCTGATGAGGAAGATCGCTCCGGTTGACGCGGTCATCTACGTCCTGGCTCAGCTTTCAGGTGGTGTGCTCGGCGCACTGCTGACCAAGGCGATCCTCGAAGACGAAGGTCGCGCTTCGAATTACGGAGCTGCAACCATCAGTCCGTTGCTCGGCGGTGCCGGGCAGGGATTCCTGGTCGAAGGACTTGGCGCTTTCCTGCTCGTCCTGACGGTTCTGGCCGTTGCGCTTGGCATCAAAGCCAAGAAGGAATGGGCTCCGCTGGCGATTGGTCTTACCTTCGCCGCGATCGGCATGGTTTTCGGACCGCTGACCGGTGCTTCGGTCAACCCGGCCCGCTGGTTCGGTCCGGCCCTCGTTTCCGGTGAATTCGCTGACGGATGGGTTTACGTTCTGGCACCGCTGGTTGGTGGCGCCCTGGCGTTCCTGTTCTACAAGTTCGTGATCGCGAAGGCCCAGGATGACTCGGACCTTCCGGCTGTAACTGACAAGTCAGTCTCCCCGGGCAAACAGGCCTAGGACACAGCACAGGCATTAACGTCGAAGGGCCCCGGATTCCGGGGCCCTTCTGCGTTTAACGGACCGGAATAGAAACCGGCGCCGGTGCCTACTTCACGGTGAGCGTGCCTTCCATGCCGGCTTCGCGGTGGCCGGGGAGCGAGCAGTAGTAGGTGTACTTGCCGGCCTTGAGATCGTTCAGGGCAACGGTTTCGCTGCCGCTGGTGAGGATGCTGCTGCGGCCGACTTCGGTTCCGTCCTGTTCGACAACAACGTCATGGCCGACCGGTGAGTCGTTCGTGAAAGCGATGGCCACATTGCCAGCCTTGGCGTCGAGCGTGTCGGTGTCGTAAACAAGCGCCCCGCTGGGGTCGGCGGCCAGATCGAGAACCTCGGCGTCAGCCGCGGAACTGGCCGGCTTTTCCTGCTGCGGTGCGTTCGCTGTCGGGGCTTCGCTGGATGAAGAATCGTCGCTGCCACCGCAACCGGCCATGAAGGCCAGGGCGAGAACTGGAACGGCGAGCAAAGCGGAATAACGTCTCATCTGAATCTCCTTGTGGGTCTGCGGCAGATTTTGTCGTCGCAACACCTTCAGGTTACGCCCCGTGGCCATGGACAGATGCACAACGGCCGTTCCGGGGTGGGTGGAACACTGCGCTAGATTGTCTCACCAGATGCGCAGAGTTACTTTCTCCCGGAATTACACGATCTCCCTTTCGAGGACCTGTCAGTGTTACTGCAAGTACTGCGCCTTCGCGACCCATCAGGCCCACGTACATTCGCCCGAAGAGGTTGAGAAAAAGCTCGATGAAGCGGTTCGGCGTAACGCCAAAGAGCTGCTTTTCCTGACCGGCGAGAAACCTGAAGTCAACCCGATAGTCGCCAAAAAGCTCGAAGCATGGGGCCATCGGGACTTCACCGACTACGTGATCTGGGCTTGTGAACGGGCGCTGGAGCGCGGGATCCTGCCGCACACCAACATCGGTGTGGTCAGCGAAACCGATCTCGCCCGTCTCCGGGAAGTCACCGCATCCCAGGGTCTGATGCTCGAATCGGCATCCGAGCGGCTGATGAAAACCGTTCACGCCGGGTCGCCGACGAAGCATCCGACGGTCCGTCTGGCAACGATCGAAGCCGCGGGAAAGCTGAAGATCCCGTTCACCACCGGCATCCTGGTGGGAATCGGCGAAACCCCGGAAGAGCGCATCGAGGCACTCGAGGCCCTGGCTGCGCTCAACGAGAAGTACGGTCACATCCAGGAAGTGATCATCCAGAACTTCGTGCCGCACCCCCGCTACTACGGGCAGGAGCCGGCCGATATCGCCAACGAAGCGTCAGCTGAACGTTGGGCCGGCAAGGGCCGCTGGTCGGCCGATTCCGGTCTTTGGGAATCCACCGCAGAGAGCGGTGAACAGCAGGACGAATCAGTAACGGTTCCGGACTGGGCCTGCCCGATTACGATCGATGACCTCAAGTTCCTGATCACCGAAACGGAACGACTGATGCCCGGTGTTGGTATCCAGGTGCCGCCGAACCTTTCCGACTGGTGGTCGGAACTGGTAGCCGGTGGTGCCACCGACCTTGGTGGTCTTTCCGCGAATGGCGATCACATTTCCCCGGAACATCCGTTTCCGAGTCCGCACCAGATCAGGAAGCAGCTCGCACCCGACGGGTACGCATTGACTGAACGCCTCTGCGTCTATCCGCAGTACATGAACAGTGAATGGATGGAGCAGGGTGTGCTTGACGTGATCAAGCTCAAGTACTGGAGTTTCATTCCCCGCCTGGGATCCGGCCGGGTTTCCGAGGAGACTTTCGACCCGGGCCTTGCCGCCGAAGCAATCGCGAAGGGCCGGGAGGGGGCTGCGCTCAGCGAAGACGAACTGACTGCGCTGTTCGCCGAAACCCGGCCGGATGTCATCGAAGAGATGCGGATAGCCGCCGACGGGCTCCGCCATGAACTTGCCGGCGATACCGCCACTTTCGTGGTGAACCGCAACATCAACTTCACCAACATCTGCGTGGTTGGCTGTGCGTTTTGCGGTTTCGGCCAGGGCAAACGTTCCCCTGACGCCTATGAATCAACCGAAGAAGAGTTCGTTGGCCGGGTTCAGGAAGCGATCGAGTTCGGTGCGACGGAACTCTGCATGCAGGGTGGTATCCATCCCGAGCTCAATCTGGAGGACTACGGCCGCTGGCTGAAGCTGGCAAAAGCCACAGCTCCGGACATCCACCTCCACGCCTATTCGCCAATGGAAATCAACCACATGTGCGAGCAGTCAGGGAAGTCTCCGCGCGAAGTGTTCGAGTACCTGATCGAATGCGGACTGGATTCAACCCCGGGCACGGCAGCGGAAGTCCTTGATGACGGGGTGCGCCAGCGCATTTCGCCGAACAAGCTTCCGGCCGCACGCTGGGTGGAGATAATCGAGGCTTCCCACGCTTCCGGCCTGCGTTCGACGTCAACCGTGATGTTTGGCCACATCGAAGAGCCACGCGAACTGGCCCGTCACATGGAGGTAATCCGGTCGCTTCAGGAACGGACCGGCGGCATCACCGAATTCGTTCCCCTTAGTTTCATTCCGTTCAATACCTTGCTCGGGCGAACCCATGGGGTTGAAGAAATCTCGATTCAGGAGAACCTCAAGCACACCGCCGCATTCCGCCTGGCTCTGGGACATTCGATCACGAACCTTCAGGCGAGCTGGGTCAAAATGGGCCTCGAAGGGGCTACCGAAGCCTTGCGCTGGGGCGTAAACGATCTTGGTGGCACTTTGATGGAAGAGAGCATTTCGCGGATGGCCGGCTCGCAGCACGGGGTGCGGCTCGAAGTCGAAGAACTGATCGATTCAGCCCATCGGGCCGGCCGTCACGCGGCGCAGCGCAACACGGGCTACGAAATCCTCCAGCGCTACCCGGACCCGATGGCTCCCGAGAGGGACCCTGTCGAGAGCCTCAGGGTCTCGGTAGACGTCGCCGCTTCCTGATCAGGCCTTTTCGTATCTGAGCAGCATGCTTGATCCAAATGCCCTCTGTTCGAGCAGCGTCCAGCCGGAACGGGCGAAGGCCGGTCCGAGGAAAGGTTTGCCCGAGCCGATCGCAATCGGAAGAACGAGCATCCGCAACTGGTCGACCAGGCCGAGTTCAGCGAGGCTGTTGCCGAGTGTGGGCCCGCCGAGGTCGACGTTCCCATCCGAGCTCTCCCTGATCCGGGTGATCTCCGCCTCGAGATCGTCACCGAGGAGTTCAACTCCGTTACCGGCAGTCTTGAGGGTGCGACTGACCACGTAGCGAGGGGTTTCGACCCACGCTTTCGCAAATTCGTCGACGTACGCGGTTCCGGTTGGTTTCGCCGCCGTGTCAGCCCAGAAGGGTTCCATCGCTTCGTACAGCCGCCGGCCCATGATCTGGGCGCCGGATTCAGCAACGGTTTCGTTCCAGTAGCGGTGAACCTGCTCGTCCGGTTCGGTGAAGTCGAAATTGCCGTCGGAGTCCTCGATGTAGCCGTCGATCGTGACGTTGCCGGACAAAATGATCTTGTTCACTCTGAATCTCCTGTTCGCTTGCTTGCTGAACAAACAGACTGGCTGACCGTTACGGAATCATCGGTTCAGCGAAAAAGGTCATCCTCTGCCGTGCGCAATACCGACCGGCTCCCGGTTCCGTCCTCGGTCTCGACGAAACGTCCGAGGCCCCGGAGCCGGACGGCGGGAGTGCCACTGGTCTTGTTTCGGACCAGGTCGGCGGCGGATGCCATTTCGTCCACGATCGCGATGTTGGTCGCGGAGAGCACGTTGCCGGCCCGGTCGTGCAGGCCGCGCCAGTCGTCCAGGGGAGCGATTCCGGCACATCCGATCGCGACTTCCGCCTGCCCGTGGCGCCAGGCCCGGCCGAAGCTGTCAGCGATGATTACCGCTGGACGCATGCCGTTGGCTGCTTCGATCTCTGCCCTGATCCGGCGGGCGGAACGGTCACTGTCTTCCGGCAGGAGGACCACAGTGCCTTCTTCGGTCAGGTTCGATGTGTCGATGCCGGCGTTGGCGCAGATGAAGCCGTGGACCGTCTCGACGATCAGGATGCTGCGCGGAAGGTCCTTGCGCACGATCGCGACGCTTTCGCGTTTCACCAGCTCGATCAGGCGGGAATCGCGGTCGAGCTGGAGGGCGAGTTCTTCGGCTTCGGCACCCGGAACCACACTATCCAGCCGGACCACCCGGCCTTCCGCTTTCGACACGACTTTCTGCGAGATCACGACGACGTCTTCGCCGGTCAACGGCATGTTGCCGGCGATCGCCGCGCCGAGATCGAACCCTTCGGTCACCTCCGGCAGGTTCGGAATTGCAGCTATCGAGACTTCTCCCAATCCATCCATTCTCAGATTCCCAGCACTTTCCCTGTTCTCGGCGCCCGCCCTTTGTCCATGTCCAACCTAGTCGTTAAGGCCACGAAATCGGCGGGAGTGTCCAGATCCAGGGCCAGGGTGGGCAGTTCCTCGGTTGTGTGTGGCACCCCGGCGTCCCGGGCCATCTTGAGGTGTCGTTCATGGCTGCCTTCCCCGAAGGCTGGTTTCATCACCCGGGGCGGACACAGAACAAGCGCGTTGGTCCCGGTGCCGTGGCGATCCGGAACAACGGTCACGAATGGATCCGGCAAACCGGTGAGCAGCCGGTCCAGTTCTTTCGGGTCGAGTAGCGGGCAGTCACCAGGAAGCAGCACGACGCAGTCAGCACCAAGTTCCGTGGCCCGGCTGATGCCGAGCAGGGCAGCCCCCGAATGGCCCGCATCTTCCGGATCATGAATCACTTCGGCACCAAACTTCAGCGCGAGGTCAGCTGCGGTCCCTTCACCGGTCACCACGATGGTCTGGCTGACGGCGCGTGTTTTGCTTATCGCCTCGAGCACGTCACCCAGCATCGCTTCGACCAGTCTCAATCTCAAATCTTCATCGATCGATCCGGCCAGTCGCTGCTTGGCGGAGGTGAAGCGTTTCGCGGTTACGATCGCGATCGCGTTCATTCGTTTCCGATCAGCCGTTCGCCGACTTTCAGGACTGCCCGGGCGACGGTGGCCCGGCTTTCCGCGCTGTGCATCAGGGTGGCGGTGGAGAAAGAACGAACATCGGCTGGTGCCGGGTCCGGATCGCCGGAATCACAGATCATCGCGTCAATCAGGCCCGTGTAAAGCGACGCGACCCCGGCCGCGGTCGTCGGCCGGTCGATTGCCCGCATGAAATGGTCAGTTGGCCCTTTCACGACCTTGCCGGCGACATACGGGCTTACCGCTACTACCGGGGCGTCTGAATCCATGATCAGGTTGCGCATTCCGGGAACGGCGAGAATCGGGCCGATGCTGATCACCGGGTTCGAAGGGCCGAGGACAATCAGGTCGGCTTCGGCGAGCGCTGCTGCGACTTCCGGGGTCGGCGCGGCTTCGGCAATGCCCTGCAGCTCAACTCCTTCAACGTCGGTCTGGCCGCCTTCGAGGATCAGGTATTCCTGCAGGCCCCGCCATTCTCCGCTGCTCATTATCTGCGTTCGGACCGGGTCGTCCGACATCGGCAGAACCGTGGCCTGAATCCCGAGGCCGCGCGCGATCTGGCCCTGGGCGGCGGTCTGGGTGCCGCCTTCTTCGATGAAGCTCTTGCGGTACAGGCAGGCAGCGAGGTCCAGGTCTGACAACGAGAACCAGTTGGGGGAACCCAGCCGTGACAAACGTTCGAAAACCTTGAACGAGTCGTCCTTTATTCCCCAGCCACGGACCTGGTCGACCTGGTCGGCGAGCCAGTAAGTGACGAGATCGGGGTCGGGAGACACGTGGACCCCGAGGATTTCGACATCGTCGCCGGTGTTTGCGATGACGGTCAGGTCCGGGCCGATCACCGCCTGCATGCCGGCCGCCAGCTTGGCACCACCGGTGCCACCAGCAAGAAGCGCGACTTTCACGAGAAAGGATCGCCTTGCGGCAGTCCTGTGAACTGGATCCCGGCATGGGTCTTGTAGCGGATGTTGATCGAGATCAGGAGGGGGGTGAGCTGCTCGACGATCCGGGAAGTTTCGAGGGCGCCGGCGTTCACCGGACGCAGTCCTTCGATCATCCCGATCAACTCTGCAACCCGGGCCTTGTCGGCCTTCCGGTCGCCGCAGATCGGCACGTCTTCGCCCAGGTCCTGGTTCAGGTCGGAGAGTCCCGGCGCGCTGACCGTGTGCAGGGCGGACACGACGGTCACGCCTTTGGGCGCCATCTCCTGGGCCTGCTGAGCAGCGGAACCCTGCCACACACCAATGGTGCGGGTCGCTTTGCCGCTGATTGCGGCAGCCAGCGGAACCGAGCAGTCGACCAGGATCTGGCCTTCGGTCAGAACATTCTTCAGGTTGGTCATGTACTCGGACTGATTGCGGAACGGGACCGTCAGGAAGACGACATCTGCCGCTTTGGCGGCGTCTTCGTTGGTCATCCCGACCAGGTCCCCGCCTGACTCTTCGGCCAGCTTGTCGGCAGCCTCCTGCGCCCGGCCGGCGTCCCGTGAGCCGATTACGACCCGGGCGCCACTTCTTGCCCAGCGTTTGGCCAGACCGGAACCTAGTGCTCCGGTGCCGCCGAGGATAGGAATCGTGGGGGTGCTGCCGTTCTCGCTCACAGCCCGGAGTCTAGCTTCGAGCCGCCGTGCGGCCCGGGCCGGGCAGGCCATATTCTTGGCTGATGTCACTAGAAGATCAGATCGGTACCGAACGCGAGATGTCCTTCGAAGTCGAAGGTCAGTTGACCACCGATGTCGGGGGAACGATCGAAGCCACTGTCCTTTCAACGCCAGGAATGATCGGCATGATGGAACACAACGCGACGCTGCTGGCTGCCCCGTTCATTCCTGAAGGCAAAGCGACGGTCGGGTTTGAAGTTTCGATCAAGCATGTCGGCGGTGCTCTCGGTGGATCCGAATGCACGAGCTGGGCCCGTCTCGATGACGTCATTGACGGCCGCAAGCTGCGCTTTTCGGTGGAAGTGAAACAGGGGGACCGCACGATCGGCGTCGGTATCCATGAGCGTCGAATGATCGCCGTTGACGGGGCAGGCGGACCGTGACCGATCCGGCGACAGGCCTGCCCGATTCGGTCAGCATTCGTGAGGTCGGTCCACGCGACGGCTTTCAGAATGAACCGGAAATAATCGCGACGGACGACAAGATCCGTCTGATCGACATGCTCACCGCAACCGGGCTCAAGCGCATCGAGATAACTTCGTTCGTTCGACCCGACGTGATTCCGCAACTGTCCGACGGCCCTGAGGTGCTGAACGGGATCCAGCGGCGCGAAGGGGTTTCGTATTCGGTGCTGATCCCGAATCGCAAAGGTCTCGAAAAGGCGCTCGAGCATCGCGAACGTTTCGATGAAGCCAGCTTCTTCCTTTCGGCTTCCGAAACCCACAACATGAAGAACGTCAACCGCACCGTCGAGGAATCGATCTCCGGGCTGGAAGAAACAATTCCGCTGGCAATCGAATCGGGGCTGCGGGTTGAAGGCGTCATCGCTACTTCATTTGGCTGCCCGTATGAAGGGGAGGTTCCGGTTGAGAACGTGCTCGCGCTGGCAGAAAGGCTGAAGGCCGCTGGATGCAGCGAGGTCGGTTTCGGCGATACGACCGGTATGGCCAATCCGGTGCAGGTGCGTCGTTTCTACCGTGCCGCTTTCGAACGTCTGGACGACGTTGAACTCACCGCTCACTTTCATGACACCCGCGGACAGGGCCTCGCCAACGTTCTGGCGGCGCTCGAAGAGGGAGTCAGCTCGTTCGAGTCCAGTTTCGGTGAACTTGGTGGCTGCCCGGTCCCGGCAGGGGCGACCGGCAACGTCGCTTCGGAAGACGTGATCTCAATGGTTTCCGAGATGGGGGTTGAGACCGGGGTGGATCTCGGCAAGTTGCTCGAAGCTTCAGCCGAAGCCCAGCGGGTGCTTGGCCGTCCCCTGGGGTCGCATGTGCTGAAGGCCGGTCCAATCGAGTGGCATCGATAGCCGGATCACCATGGAACATATTGCGAGAATGTTCCGACAGGTGTAGGATCGACCCATGAAAAGCGACGCATTCAAGAAAGCAGCCGAGACCAAGGATTTCGCAGCAGCCGATCATCTGTTCGCGGATGAACCGACTTTCCGCAGCCCGTTCGTCTTCCGGCCCTATGAGGGCCTGGACGCAATGAAGTTCATCCTCGGCAACGTGATCGAGGTTTTCGAGAACTTTCGCTACACAGCCCAGACCGAGAATGGCAACACCGCTGTACTTCTCTTCGAAGCCGAAGTCACCGGCAAGCAGCTCAACGGCGTTGATGTGATCACCTTCGACGACGAAGGCAAGATCACCGAACTCATGGTGATGATCCGCCCGATGAGTGGCCTTCAGGCTGTCGCCGACCAGATGGGCAAGCGGCTCGAAGCGATGGGTCTCGACCCCGCCTGATTCTCACTGCTCCGTTAGGCTCCGTTCCCGCCCGTCGCGCTTGCCCGGGCTGAAATTTCTACTTGGAGGATGTCCGGATGGAGATCAAGAAGGTTGGGGTCGCAGGCTGCGGCCTGATGGGTCACGGAATCACGCAGGTCAGTGCTCAGGCTGGATACGACGTTGTCGTGACCGAGTCGTCGCAGGACAAGCTCGACGCTGGTATCGCCAAGATCACCAAGCAGCTCGGCCGCGCGGTCGACAAAGGCAAGATGGAGCAGTCCGCCGCCGATGAAATCCTCGGCCGGATCAACCCGACGCTCGACCTGAACGATTTCGCCGACTGCGACCTCGTGATCGAAGCGATCACCGAAGACCTCGATCTCAAGCTCGAGCTGTGGAAGCAGCTCGACGATGTGGTCAAGGACGAAGCGTATTTCGCAACCAACACCTCGTCGCTGCCGGTCATCAACCAGGCTGCGGCAACTACTCGCCCGACCCAGTTCCTCGGTCTCCACTTCTTCAACCCGGTTCAGGTAATGCCGCTGCTGGAAGTCATCCAGTCGGTCACCACTTCACCTGAGGCGATGGGTGTCGGTCTCGCATACGGCGCCCAACTCAAGAAGCAGACCGTCGAAACCAAGGACAAGGCCGGTTTCATCGTCAACCGCCTGCTCGTCCCGTACATGCTCGATGCCATCCGTGGCCTCGAAGAAGGAATCGGTTCGATCGACGAGATCGATGCCGCAATGAAGGCCGGTGCCGGTCACCCGATGGGTCCGCTCGCACTCTGCGACTTCGTTGGCCTCGACACCTTGATGTCGATCTCGAACGTCCTGTTCGACGAGTTCCGCGAGCGCCGCTTTGCCGCTCCGCCGACCCTGCGCAAGATGGTTGCCGCCGGGTTCTACGGAACCAAGACCGGCCGTGGTTTCTATGACTATTCCGGCGACAAGCCGGTTTCGGTCAACCCGGGTCTCTAAGCCGGTTTAACGGAGAAACCGGCCGTGCCCAAAGTAGATCTCGATCCAGCCCTCAGGGCCGCCCTCGGTGGCGGTCCTGAGCGCCATCACACCAAGTCAGAAGAGCAGGGGAAGCTGCCGGTCCGAGAACGGGTCAGCCTGCTGGTCGACGAAGGCAGCTTCGTCGAAGACGCACTGCTCGCCAACTGGGACAAGGACGGACTCGGCGCTGACGGCGTCGTGACCGGGACCGCCCTGGTTGACGGTCGTCCGGTTGCCCTGATGGCCAACGACCCGACCGTGAAGGCCGGTTCGTGGGGCCCGAAGACGGTCGAGAAGATCCTCCGGATACAGGAGCGGGCACTCAAGCTGGAAGTCCCGATGGTTTACCTGGTCGATTCGGCCGGGGCGCGAATCACCGAGCAGGTCCAGATGTTCCCCGGGCGGCGTGGTGCCGGCCGGATCTTCTACAACGAAGTCAAGATGTCCGGCCGGGTTCCGCAGGTATGCCTGCTTTTCGGTCCTTCGGCTGCAGGCGGCGCTTACATTCCCGCTTTCTGTGATGTCGTGATCATGCGTTCCGGCAACGCTTCGATGTACCTCGGCTCGCCGCGCATGGCCGAGATGGTGATCGGTGAGACAGTCACGCTCGAAGAGCTTGGTGGCGCCAAGATGCACACCTCGAAGTCGGGCTGTGGCCACTTTCTGGTCAAGACCGATGAAGAGGCAATCGAAACCGGCCGGCGTTACCTGTCGTACATGCCGACCAGCTGGCGGGACATGACACCGGAAGTTGAACCGAAAGCACCGTCTTCGGACAAGCCGCTTTCCGAAATCATTCCGATCGACGAAAACGTCATTTTCGACATGCGCGAACTGCTCGATTCGGTGCTCGACGCCGATTCATTCACCCAGGTCCACGAGCGATGGGCGAAAGAACTGATCGTGGGCTACGGCCGCCTCAACGGCAAAGTCGTCGGGGTAGTCGCCAACCAGCCGCGTCAGAAAGGCGGAGTCCTGTTCGTCGATTCCGCTGACAAGGCCGCCCGTTTCATCACCACCTGCAACGCGTTCAACGTGCCGCTGCTGTTCCTCGCTGACGTGCCCGGATTCATGATCGGTACCGCGGTCGAGAAGCAGGGGATCATCCGTCACGGTGCCAAAATGATCTCGGCCGTGTCCGAGGCGACCGTGCCGAAGATTTCGGTGGTTGTGCGCAAGGCTTATGGTGCTGGCCTCTACGCGATGGCGGGGCCCGCTTTCGAGCCCGACTCCTGCATCGCCCTTACCAATGCATCGATCGCTGTCATGGGGCCGCAGGCTGCGGTCAATGCGGTCTATTACAACCAGATCCAGGCGATCGAGGATGAAGCCGAGCGCGAAGCTTTCGTCACCGAGAAGCGTGATGAATACGCCAAGGGCGTCGATTTGCTCCACCTGGCTTCGGAAATGGTGATCGACGCGGTAATCGAGCCGGAAACCCTCCGCGACGAGCTGATCAGCCGGTTCACCCTGGCTGAAGGACGTGACCGTTCGTTCTCCGAGCGCCGTTCGCCAATCACCCCGGCCTGATGCGGTCGGGTGTCGCCCGGCCCGGGATGTCCCCGGGTCGGCGGCCCGGGCCCGGTTGAATCCGGGCTCAGCTGCCAGAACGTCCTCTTTAGGCTGCTTACAGGGCTGCCCCTCTAGGTTTTGACGATGCCCAAAGCTGTTCCTCGTCTGATTCTGTTCGCCCTGTCCTGCGCTGCCGGCGTGGCGATGTTTGCCCTGCTCTTCTACGGGTCCGACCGTTTCAACCATTACGACAGCACCCTGACCGCCCATCTTCTGGCCGAACCGGGTTCGAGGACTGATTCGGTAGCGAACATGGTTTCGGGAACCGCCAACTTCGCACCTCTGGTTGTTGCTCTCATCGTGATCGTCGTGCTGGGGCTGGTCTGGCGTCGTCCCTGGCATCTGCTGGTGGCGATCGCCGTTTTCGTTCTTGCCAACTTTTCGACCCAGCTGATGAAGGCGGTCCTCGCTCACCCGAGACTCCAGGGCGCCCTCGGTGCGAGCTACCCGGTTGATGTCGCTTACCCAAGCGGTCACACCACGGCCGCAGTTTCGGGTGGATTCGCGCTCTGGCTTGTCACCCCGCCGAAATGGAGGGGCTACGCGCTGCTTTTCGCCATTGCCTGGGCGGTTGGGGTGGGGGTCGGGGTGGTCATCGGCGGCTGGCACTTCATAAGCGATGTGCTGGGAGCGGTAATGGTGGTCGGTTTCTGGGCTTCACTTGGCCTGGCGGCGCTGGTGATGGCCAGAATCGAAAACCCGGCCGACTGGAAGCCAGTCGCGGACCCGAACCGGAGGTGACGCCGAAAAGGGACCGTAGGTGTCCCTTTTCGGCGTCTCTTCTTGGCTTGACTGCTGTCACTAACTCTTTGCGTTGCGCGTAGCCCGTGTGAGCGAACTTCCTTGAAGGTTCTGGACCATGTCCGGCTCGTCAACGCTCTTGGCTCTGGCCCTGGGATTCGCGGCACGCCAGCATGGCGTGGTATCCCGTCAGCAGCTGCTGAAGAATGGCGGCCATCCCAGAACGATCTCGAGATTCGTACTGGCGAACAAGTGCTTCCCGGTCTTTCCCGGCGTCTACCTCGTCGGTCGTCCACAGCTGACGCGGGATGGCTTGTTGATGGCTTCGTTGCTTTCGTCGGGAGATGGTTCGGTGCTGGCGGCCCGAACATCGGCTTCGCTTTGGGGTTTCCTCAAGCATCAGAATCCGATCGAAGTGCTGCGGACCCAGAAAGGCCGCCGGTCGCGCGCCCTTATCCGGGTCGAGGGTCAAAGGTGGTGGCCGGAGCTGGTGGTCCACAGATGTCACGATCTACCGGTGGATGACGTGACCGTCAGGCGCGGTTTCAGGCTGACGTCCCCGGAGCGGACCTTGCTTGACTGCGCCGCCCGGCTCCCCGAGAAAGACTTCGGCTGGGCATTCATGGAAGCCGATCGTCTGGAACTGCTGGATGATCGCTCGCTGCAGGCCTGTGCCGGTAAAAGCAGGGGCAGAAAGGGCGGCGGCGTGTTCAAATCAATGGTATTTCGGCGGATTCCGAATATTTCTGAGGCCAGATCGATTCTTGAGGCGATCGTTCTTGAACTCGTTCAATCCGGACTGATTCCGCAGCCAGAGATCAACCGGAGAACGCACAAATACAGACCGGACTTTCGATGGTCCGCGCCAGGTGTGCTGGTCGAAGCTGACGGCTACGAGTTCCATCGAGGACGGGAAGCTTTCGAGAACGACACCTCGAGGCAGAACGATCTGCGGGCCGAAGGCTGGACTGTCCTCCGCTTCACGTGGAGGATGGTGACCGAAAGGCCCGAGGAAGTCGCCTCAACGATTCGCCGCACGATCTTTGAAGAAGGCCGAAAGAAACATAGGTGACGCCGAAAAAGGACACCTGGTGTCCCCTATCGGCGCGACCTTTGGTTCTTCCTCAGGTGGCGTTCAGGGTCTTGGCGTAGTCGACGAAGAAATCGAGGCTGTCTGGATCGGCCATCGAGTCCTTGCTGGCGGCTTTTTCCGGGTCGGTTCCGGTGAGGATCCGCTTGACCGGCACCTCGAGGACTTTGCCGCTCAGGGTTCGCGGGATCGTTTCCACTTCGATCATTTCGTTAGGTACGTGCCTGGGGGAGCACCGTTCCCGAACCTCACGGGCCACGGTTTTCTTCAAGTCATCAGTCAGCTCTTCGCCTTCGGCCAGAACGACAAAAAGCGGCATCCAGCCCTCGGTGCCTTCTTTCGGGATATCGACGACGAGCGCATCGACTATCGCCGGGTCGTTCAGGACCGCACGGTAGATCTCGCTGGTGCCCATGCGGATACCGCCACGGTTGATTGTCGAGTCAGAGCGTCCGTAAATGATGCCACCACCACGCTCGGTGATTTCGATCCAGTCGCCATGACGCCAGATTCCTTCGTAGGTATCGAAGTAGCTGTCGTGGTATCGCGAACCATCTTGATCGCCCCAGAGGCGGATCGGCATTGATGGCATCGGTTTGGTCAAAACCAGTTCGCCGACCTCGCCGACCATGGCATTGCCTTCTTCATCCCAGGCTTCAACGGACGCCCCGAGCGAACGAGCCTGGAGCTCTCCGCGGTAGACGGGCAGGGTTGGAACGCCGCCGACGAACGCGGTGCACAGATCGCTGCCGCCACTGGTCGAGAACAGCCAGGTGTCCTCACCTACGTGTTCGTATATCCAGTCGAAACCTTCCGGGGCAAGGGGGGAGCCGGTCGAACCAACCGAACGGAGTTTGCTCAGGTCGCGTCCTCTGCCAGGCTCGACCTCTGCCTTCATGCAGGCCGAGATGTAGGAGGCGGACGTACCGAAACAGGTGACTTCCGCGTCCGCGGCCAGCTGCCACAGGGACTCCATGTCCGGATGGCCAGGGTTGCCGTCATAGAGCACGATCGATGCTTTGGTCAGCAGGCAGGAGACCAGAAAGTTCCACATCATCCAGCCGGTAGTTGTGAACCAGAAAATCCGGTCGCCCTCTTTGGCATCCAGATGGAGGTGCATCTTCTTCAGGTGTTCCAGAAGGATGCCGCCCTGACTCTGAACTATCGCTTTCGGCAGGCCGGTGGTGCCAGACGAATAAAGGACCCACAAGGGGTGATCGAAGGGAACCCGGGTGAATTCGAGCTGGCGTTCGCCGGTTAACGAGCGATGCAGCTCGTCATGGCAGACGAACCGGTCGGAATCCCATTCAACGCCTTCGGGCAAGTCCAGGTCCGGGTCATAAGACAGTTCCTTGAAAAAAATCACCTTCTCGACAGAAGGCATCGCGTTCGCCAGATCGATCACGGTTTTCCGGCGGTCGAAGTCCTTGCCGCCGTAGGTGTAGCCATCGACCGCGAAGAGGACTTTGGGTTCGATCTGGGCGAAGCGGTCGGTTACGGCACCGGAACCGAAGTCGGGTGAGCAACTGGACCAGACGCCGCCGAGGCTCGCGGTAGCGAGAAAAGCAACGATGGTTTCATGGCTGTTCGACACGTAGCCCGCGACCCGGTCGCCTGGCTCAACCCCAAGGTTTTTCAGAATCTGGGCCATGTCGGCGACCATTACTTCGAGGTCACCCCAGGTGATCGGATGAAGTTCCCTGGTTTCGCCAGCGCCATAGATCGCTACTGCGTTCGGGTCGCGGTCGCGGAAAATATGCTCGGCGTAATTGACTCTGGTTCCTTCGAACCATTTTGTGCCAGGCATGCTCATCGAGCTGAGCGCCGTTTCGAAACTGCCTGAATGAATGACTTCGAAGTAGTCCCAGATCGCAGTCCAGAACGCAGCTGGCTCGTCGGTCGACCATTGCCAGAGGCTGGCGTAGTCAGTGAATTCCAGGGACCGTTGGTCGCTCAGCCATTTGATGAAAGCGGTGAGCTGGGATGCCTCGATGGCCTCGGCACCCGGTTCCCAGAGCGGGGCGGCGGACTTCCCTTCGGAGTCAGGCACTGCTGTCCCGGGGGACCGCTTCGTCTATCAGGTCCAATCCGACGTCAACCGCGTCATCACCACTGCCAACCACGGTCGTTGCCCTGATTCCACGACGCCGGGCGATCGTTGCGGCTGTTGTGGTGCGAAGGATTGCCGGCTGTGGCTTGATCGGGCTTTTGTCGCCCAGGTCGCTGTTCATGCGGAGAGTGGCGAGGTCGCCTTCCTTTGCGGTCAGGAGTACCCGACGATCACGCGAAAGAACCCTCTCTTTGCCTGGGTTCTCGCCCGATGATCCGTTCACGAAATTGATCACGAGAGAGTCTTCCGAGCGGAGTGACTCGTCGAAGTTCGTGAAGAACTCGGCTGCGCCTTTGGCGGATCTCGATTCGCAACCGAAAAAGCAGACTGCGATTGGCGGGTCGCCATCGGATTCCTCGGTGGCTTCATCAAGAACAGCCAGGAGGTTTTCGGTGGCCTTGAGGTCATCGTCGACAGCCTCGGCGTCTTTGGCTGCGGCGCGATCAACCTGCGCGGCGACCAGCGAGAGCAGGATTGCTGTCCCGAGAAGCTGGATGACGCCGACCCAGGCACCGTTCACACCGGCGGCATTGAGCATCAAAGCGACGAACACGGGCAGGATGCCGGTCCAGAGCAGAAGGCGGTCGGTCGTGATCTGGCCGGAGAAACGGCGCGAAAGCCATTCGCCGGCGGGATATGCGGACGGCAGGTCATATCCGGCTGAAAGCACCACTTCGATGTTCTCGTCCCAGTCGGGTCCGGGGGGAGGGGAAAGCACGTTCTGGGACGCGTGCCTCGGCACGATGCGCCCGATCAGGGTGATCCCGAGGCTGCGTTCGGCGTAGTAGGAAAAGGCGGTGAGTAGAACGATTGCGGCACCGATCAACGGCCATTTCAGCCCGATGAGGCCGCCAATGACTGCAAGGAGGGCGTGGAGGCAGATCGTGCCTTCTTCGGAGATCCGAACTGAAATCGATTCGACGGCCACTGACCGGCCACGCTTCTTCAGTTCCTCGGCCAGCCGGTTGGCGGCGCGTCGTTCAACGTCGCTGCCAGCAACACCGGTCGGCGGGGTGCTGGAAGGTGTTGGATTTGTTTCAGCCTCAGCCAAGGTTTCGGACAGTCAGATTCTCATGCGGCGGGTGGGAATCGAACCCACATGCCCTTGCGAGCAATGGATTTTGAATCCATCGCGTATACCAGTTCCGCCACCGCCGCAGGAGGGTAAGTCTATGCCGATTCCGGTGGTCAGGTCGGCTCGGATGATGTCGACCGGGCGGCACTTCGGGGAGCTTTCTCAGCCTTGCCGGATCCTCGGGACGGTTTCACTTCGCGTGGAGTGGCGATCGTACCTTCGAGCGGACGTTCTTCTTCGACGTGCCATTGCTGGTTGAAGGCGATTGCCGAGACGATTACCAGGAGTGCCTGGATCGGGATCAGGATGATTACCAGCAGGCCGATCAGGTCAGAAGGGAGGGCTGCGTCGGTAAACCCGGATTTATCCCGGGCGAACCACGATTCGGCCCCGACAGCGCAAAAGATGAGCAGCAGGACTGCGAAGGCGATGGCGAGCGTGAGGGCACCGCGGCTCCAGCGTCCGATCATCACCGCGAGCAGGATGTAGACCAGGGCGAAGACAATGCCGTAGATGCCGAAGGTGCCACCGCCGATGAGAACGTCCCAGCCGCCGATGACGATTATCAGCATGAGCAGCGCGGAAATGAGCAGCAGCAGCATCACCGCAAAGCGGGCTGTGATCGATCCTGATTTTGACCGGTTCGGGCGCCAAAGCTCGTAACCGGGTCTCGCCTCTCCTAGGGCCATGGAACCGATCATAGAATCAATTGCGGACACGCGCTTGCCGCACCGGTTGTTCGAGGGCGGTGCATTTGCGAAATGGGGGTTCGGCAGGCTTGTATTCCTGCCAGCGGCGAACAGTGAGAAGATGGGTTCCCGGAACCCGGGAATGCGGACGTGGCGGAACTGGTAGACGCGTCAGGTTTAGGTCCTGGTACCCGAGAGGGTGTGGAGGTTCGAGTCCTCTCGTCCGCATGTTTCGACCGGCTGGGTTTAGGCTCGTCTGGTGGCCGAAGAAACCGTGGAGCAGACCAGAACCGTGACGACCCTCGAACTGCTCGACGTGCAGCCGCCGGAAGAGAGCGCAAAGCCGCCGGTCCTGTTCGTGCACGGGGCGGGCCATGGTGCGTGGTGCTGGCAGTACTGGATGGATGGCGTGGCCGCCGCCGGATACCCGGCCTATGCCGTGTCTTTGCGTGGCCACGGCGAGAGCGGAGGGAGCCTGCTCGGGGCGAACCTGGGGGCTTATGTAGATGATGTGATTCGAACGGCCGCCACTCTTCCCCGGCAGCCGGTGATCGTTGGTCACAGTCTCGGCGGGCTGGTGGTCCAGAAAGTGGTTGAGCGGTATCCGGCCCGGGCCGCGGTTCTGGTGGCGCCGGTCCCGGCCCGTCCCGGTGTTGGAACCCTGCTTTCGATTGCCCGAAAGCACCCACTCGACGCGGCAAAGATTCTGGCCGGGGGTTCCTTGCCGATGCGATCGGACTATCTGTTCGAGGAACTTGATGAGGAGGAAGCTGCCGGGTACGTGGTTCGAACCGGGCGTGAATCAGCCGTCGCCCAGTTTCAGGTTCTCCTTCACAAGCCGGGCGGACAGCCGCTTGGTGGTGCCCCGATGCTGGTGCTGGGCACCCCGGAGGACAACCTGGTACCGATCAGCGATGTTCGTCACACCGCCAGCCACTTCGGTGCCGACCTGATCGAGTTTCCCGGCATGGGACATGACCTGATGCTGGACGCGAGGCGTGAGGAGCCGATGGAAGCGATGATCGGCTGGCTTGACTCGCGAATCGTTCCGGACTGACTTCGTTGTGGCCTGGCCGGTTTTGGCACCACCAGACAGGTCAGCCGCACCGGGAGACGACCACGGCGCGACTGATCTGTCAGGTGGCCCGGCTGACGCCACTTCCGTCTGGTAGGAACGGAAGTCCTCCCGGCGCCAGTAAGCCTTTGGCTCACTAAGGAGTCTCTGACTACGAACGTATGTTCGCACTACCGTCGGACGTCAGAATTTCGGTCCGATGAAGGTGTCGAGGAAAGCGACGCTGTCCCGATCGGAGATTGAGATTTCCCGCCGGTTCGAGACTGTCCAGCGCACTTCGAGTTGATCGCAGGTATCGGTGAAAACCTTGCGGATTCCCTCCGAGGGGTTGGTGAAGAAGTACCTGGGACAGGAGTATTCGCGAGCCCCGCCCTTCAGGTGAACGGTGAAGGTGTTCTGGCGATCTGATCCGTCGGAATGAATCAGACCCCGGAGAAACTTTTCGGGAAATACGTTCACGATTTCCTGTTGCCAGCCGACAAGTTCGATTTCGTGACCGGGTTTGCGATCAGGCCCGGGTTGTGGAAAGAGGACTGGCCAGAGCACGTTGTGGCATGTGAGACGCAGGCAGTTTGTGTGCGGATGCCGATGGCTATCGATGTGTCCGGAGACGACGTTCTCGATGGATGAGGCACATTCCTCGATGATCCCGGGATGGTTGATGTCCCGATCCAGATGCAGCCCCGGGGTTGAGCCGCGGTTGGAGATCCTGCCATTGCCGAGATACGCGCCGAGCAGGTGCGCATAGGCGGCACGATTCTCAGCGGGCCAGGTTTCCGGCTTTGCGTTTGATCGGGGGGAGAGAGCTGCGGACACAAACATATGTTCGCAAACGGTTCGGACGAATCCCTGCTCAACGTGAAAGTGCCTGACATCGAATCGTCGCTAGGATGATCAATTCCGGGGCTATGATGTCAACGGCTAGCATGACGGTCTCCAAAACCGTTCGTCTAGGTTCGAATCCTAGTAGCCCCGTGTTTTGAGGCCGACTGAAGGGTCGGCATTTGATTGTCTGCGACCCCCATATACTCGGGTTGCTGTTGCTCACGCGGGTGAGGTGTATCGGTTGCACAGGAGCCTTCCAAGCTCCTAGGGCGGGTTCGACTCCCGTCACCCGCTCTCCACAAACCGGGCCAGGTCCCGTCCCTATAAAGTGGCAAATCACGCACGGGGCGTGGCGCAGTTTGGTAGCGCATTCGACTGGGGGTCGAAAGGTCGCTGGTTCAAATCCAGTCGCCCCGATGAAAGTTTTGTGTCGGTTCGCCTGTCAAGGCGAGGTTCTGACCGGCGACGATCCCGCTCCGTCGCTCGCGATGGCTATGGTGGTCAAACCTGAAATCACGCAAGACACGGCGCAAGCGCCGCTGGGTCAAAAGGGGGGTCCATGCCGAGTATGTCTGAACAGACAGCGTCCATCGATCGACACAGCCGTCGAGTCGTCTCAAGTCTTCTGATCGGATTCGTGTTGACCGCCTGTGGATTTGCGGTCACCCCGGGTTTCAGCCAGGCGGCGCCCCAGGGCCCCTGGGTCCTGCCGGCGGCTGACCTTTCGGCGACCAGTTTCGAGGCTCGGAATCCCCAGGTCGCGATCGGCCCCGACGGAACGACGATCGCTGTCTGGCAAAGCAGCAACGGTTTCGTTTCCAGCATCCAGGCCGCAGTGCGCCCACCCGGCGGGTCGTTCGGAACCCCGGCCGACCTTTCGGCAGCTGGAGAGGATGCCGAACGCCCTCAGGTCGCGATCGGCCCTGACG
>JBAUOE010000135.1:0-17592 GCA_049579585.1 Solirubrobacterales bacterium
CTGGACGGTCGATACGGTCGCCCCGGTGGTCAGCTTCGACAGCGGACCGAACGGACCGACCAGCAACTCCAGCCCCGCATTCGCTTTCTCCAGTGATGGAGCTGGCAGCTTCGCCTGCACGCTCGATGCTGATTCGGATGGCGATTCGGTTCCGGAAGCAGCCTGCACCAGCCCGGTCAGCTTCAACGACCTGGCTGATGACGGCTACACCGTGACCGTGGTCGAAACCGACTTGGCTGGCAACACCGGCCCGGCGGCCACCCGTTCATTCGAGGTCGACACCGTGGCACCGGACGTAACGATCACCTCAGGCCCGGATGCGGAAACGGAATCAACCACCGCGAGGTTCGAGTTCGAATCGAACGAAGCCGGTGCGACCTTCCGTTGCTCACTGGACGACGGCATCGACCAGGACTGTGACGGTCCGACCGATTACGACTCCCTGGCCGTTGGTGAGCACACCTTCACGGTGACCGCCACCGACAGGGCCGGCAACGTCGGAACTGAAGCCAGCAGGACATGGATGATCACCGCACCGGAGATTTGCCCCGTCGGTCAGGTCGGCACCCCGCCGGACTGTGAGACCCCGCAGCCGCCCGAGTGTGTTCCGCCGCAGACCGGCAACCCGCCGAACTGTGTGGATCCGGAACCCGAAGTGTGTGAGGCACCACTTACCGGCACCCCGCCGAACTGTGTTGAACCGGCTGGTCCGGGTGTTCTCGCCAAGCCTGTGATCAAGGCGCCGAAGAAGGTCAAGGCCGGCAAGAAGATCAAGGTGGTCGTGAAGGTCAGCAACGTCGGTGAATCCGACCTGGCTAACACCAAGGTCTGCCTGAAGACCCCGAAGAAGCTGGTCAAGGGCAAGGCGAAACGCTGCAGCTCGATCGGCAAGATCTCGAGCGGTGGTGCTGCTGGCAAGGCTGTCTTCAAGCTGAAGACCAAGTCCGGCAAGAAGCTCCGCGGCAAGAAGGTCAAGATCACTGCTTCGGTGTCCGGTAGCGGCCAGAAGGGCAAGCATCGCGGCCACGTCACCGTTCTCAAGTAGCAGCTAGAAGCATCAGATAGAAGCAAAAGTCCGGGGGCCGACAGGGCCCCCGGACTCGTTTGAAAGCTGCCGGCACGATCGGGCAGGGAGGACCATCCAGCCGTCATGGCCATGGTCTCCAGGGCTCCATATCAATATCGCCGGACGTCTTTGCGATAATCGCATCACCCCTTTGAGGCACCAGCCATCAAAGGCATCATGAAATCAGTAACCTATGCCGTCGCCCTGTGCCTCGGTCAGGGTTTATTTTTTTGGCACAACCTTCAAGCAGTAGTGAGGAAATATGGCCCGCGGAGATGTTCGTATTGCGGTGACACTTGCCTGTGAAAGCTGCAAGCGTCGTAATTATCAGACAAACAAGTCCAAGCGGAATACGCCGGACCGAATCGAAATGCGCAAGTACTGCCGTTGGTGTGAAAAGCACCAGCCGCACAAGGAAACGCGCTAGTGGCCAAATCCAGGGCACAACGGAAGGCCGAGCGCCGCGCGCGCGAAGCCGAAGCACAGGCGAAGGGCGAGCTCGGCGAAGGCCAGGCTCAGCACGACACGCAGGTGCCCAAATCCGGTGACATCGCCGAGATCGAAGCGATCGAAGCGGGAATCGGTGCCGGTGCCCCGGAAAAAGATCTCGAGTCCCCCGATACAAAAGATCAGGGACTGAGTTCGAAGGAAACCAAGCGCCAGCAGAAGCAGGCTGAAAAAGCCGCCAAGGTCGAACAGAAGAAACGGGAAGAGCAGCAGCTCGCCAAGCGTCAGAAAGCAGCCAAAGCCGAGCGTAAGCGCGGCGGAGTATTCGCTTTCCTCGCTTCATGTGTCGCGGAACTCAAGCGGGTTCAGTGGCCCAACCGGGATACTCTGCTTCAGGCAACGGCCGTGACTGTCGTCTTCGTCATGGTTTCCGCTGTATATCTGGGCGCGATCGACTACGTGGTGAACGAAGTCGTCCAGAGAATCCTCTAAGGAAAGAACTTTCTAAGTATGTATCGCTGGTACGTCATAAACACCTACTCGGGACACGAGAACAAGGTCAAGCACAATCTCGAGCACCGGGTGGAAACCATGGGCCAGGCCCATCGGGTCCGCAAGGTCGTTGTGCCGACCGAACAGGTCTCCGAGGTCAAGGACGGCCAGAAGATCCAGGTCGAGAAACGCACCATGCCGGGCTACGTACTGGTCCAGATGGAAATGACCGACAACGCCTGGATGCTCGTCAAGAACACCCCGGGCGTTACCGGTTTCGTAGGCCCGCGTGACACCCCGGTGCCACTGACCAAAGCCGAGATCGACCGGCTGCTCCACCGCGAGACCGCCGAGCGGCCCCGCACCCAGGCCCAGTTCGAGATCGGTGAAACGGTCAAGATCATCAGTGGCCCGCTTTCAGACTTCTCCGGCGAAATCGCCGAAATCAACGAGGACCAATCGAAGCTCAAGGTCCTGGTCTCAATCTTTGGCCGCGAGACCCCTTCCGAGGTCGGCTATGAACAGGTCAAGAAGCTCTAACCCCCAAACTCTTTAAGGCATTCAGGCTCATGGCTAAAAAAGTAATGACACTCATCAAGCTGCAGATCCCTGCGGGCTCCGCCAATCCGGCTCCGCCGGTTGGTCCTGCTCTGGGTCAGCACGGCGTAAACATCATGGATTTCTGCAAGGCGTTCAACGCCCAGACCCAGCAGGATTCCGGCACGATCATTCCGGTCGAAATCACGGTCTTCGAAGACCGCAGCTTCACATTCATCACCAAGACACCGCCCGCGGCTGTCCTGATCAAAGAAGCGATCGGCCTCAAAAAAGGTTCCGGCGAACCGCATGTCAACAAGGTGGGAACAATCACCGAAGCTCAGATCCGTCAGATTGCCGAGCGCAAGATGCCTGACCTGAACGCCAACGACATCGACGCCGCCGCAAACATCATCAAGGGCACTGCCCGTTCAATGGGCGTGGAGGTCAAGTAGAAATGGCACACGGAAAGCGTTACCGCCAGCAGTACGGAAAGGTCCAGCGGGATCACGTCTACCCGCCGGCCGAAGCGATCGACCTGATCAAGGAAACCGCTTCAACCACTTTTGACGAGACCGTCGAGCTGCACGTGCGGCTCGGAGTCAACGTGCGTCACGCCGAAGAACAGCTTCGTGGCACCCTCGCCCTGCCTCACGGGCTCGGCAAAGATGTCAAGGTCGCCGTTTTCGCCCAGGGCGACAAGGCCCGTGACGCTGAAGCCGCCGGAGCCGACATCGTCGGTGCCGACGACCTCGCGACCCGGATCGAAGAAGGTTTCGACGATTTCGATGTCGTTATCGCGACCCCCGACATGATGCCGACCGTCGGCAAGCTCGGCCGTGTCCTCGGCCCGTCGGGCAAGATGCCGAACCCGAAGGTCGGCACCGTCACCGATGACGTCCAGAAGGCCGTCACCGAGTCGAAGGCCGGCAAGGTTGAGTACAGGACCGATCGTCAGGCGATCGTCCACCTCGCCATCGGCAAAGCTTCCTTCGATGCTGACAAGCTGCTTGAGAACTACGCAGCCGTGCTCGAAGAGATCAGCAAGGCCAAGCCCGCCTCGACCAAGGGCCGCTACATCATCTCGATCTCCGTGGCAACCACGATGGGTCCTGGCATTTCGGTCGATACGACCAAGGCATCCGAGAAGGACATCTTCCCGGAACACGCCGAAGCCGTACCCGCCTGAGCATTCCGATATTCCGCTTCGCAACAGTCCTGTCCGTGGCCGCCCTGGCCGCGGCAGGAGTTGCGGGCTGCGGAGACAGTGATACATCGCCGGTCACCGGCGGAAGCGAAGCCGATCAGGCTGCTGTCGTAGAGGCAAACATCAGGGTGAATCAGCTGGTCAAAGACAATGACGCTGCGTCGTTCTGCGCCGAATTCGCTCCTTCGCAGGTCAAAGACACCTTCGGCACCGTCAAGAAGTGCGTCAAGCAGACCAGGCCATTCATGGAAGCGACCGCCAACTCGCAGGATTTCACGATCGAATCGATGACGATCACCGGTAACCACGCCACAGTGACCTACGCAGACGGTCAGGGAATCGGCACTTTCACCAAGGAAGACGGACGCTGGTACATCGGCGCCCCTTCCGCTGAGTGACGCCGCAGCGGCCTTCGCGCTATTGTTCTTCGCCTGCCATAGACCTCTGGTCGGACGATAGTTCGTAAAGCCAGTGTCAGGTGGAGCCGAAGCAAGTTCTTCTGCCCGCCCGAGTGCGGGTTTTTTATTGCCCGGAGTCAAAGGCAGCAAACCGAAATTTCAAGAGTCAGGCACACAAATGAACCGTGAAGAAAAAGAAGCACTGGTTGAAGAGATCGGTGCCGAGTTCAAAGCTTCAGAGTCAGTATTCGCCGTCGATTACCGGGGTATCTCGGTAACCCAGGCTGCTGAACTGCGTGGCAAGCTGCGTGACGCGGACGCCTCCTTCAAGGTCGTCAAGAACCGCCTCACCAAGATTGCTGCCGCCAACGCCGGTATCGATTCCCTGAATGACGTTCTGCAGGGGCCGACCGCGTTGACCTTCGTCAAGGGCGATACCGCCCAGGCAGCGAAGGCGATCACCACTTTCAACAAGACGCACGACGTCCTTACCTACAAGGGCGGCTTCATGGGGGACATGTTCCTCGACGCGGAACGCTTCACGGCGATCTCGAAGCTGCCTTCACGCGACATGCTGAACGCTCAGCTGGCCGGAGTTGTTGCCAGCCCGATCGTCGGCGTCGTACGTGGACTCAACGCTCTCGTTTCTGGCCTGGCGATTCAGCTGGCCCAGATCGCCGAGCAGGGTCTTGTCAGCGGAACCGCTCCGGCGCCCGCAGCTGAAGAAGCACCGGCTGTTGAAGAAACACCGGCAGCTGAAGAAGCACCGGCCGAAGAGGCACCGGCCTCCGAAGAAGAAGCGCCGGCAGCTGAAGAACCCAAGGCAGAAGAAGCCGAAGAATCTTCAGACGAGTAGTTCGCAGTACCGATTTCACCTAACCCACTTAGAAGAGAAACGAACAGGAGCAACAAATGGCTAGCACCACCGAAGAATGGATTGAAGAACTCAAGGGCATTTCCGTACTTGAACTCTCCGAGCGCATCAAGGCCCTCGAAGAGGAGTTCGGAGTTTCCGCAACTGCCGTAGCCGCAGCCGCCCCCGCCGCTGGAGGCGACGCCGGTGGAGCCGCTGAAGAAGAGAGCTCGACCGTAGACGTCGTTCTCACCGAAGTCGGCGAGAAGAAGGTTCCGGTCATCAAGGTAGTGCGTGCCGCCACCGGACTGGGCCTCAAGGAAGCCAAGGCTCTGGTCGACGAGGCTCCGAAGCCCGTCAAGGAAGGAATCGAGAAGGACGAAGCCGAGAAGCTGAAGGCCGACCTCGAAGAAGCTGGCGCCACCGTAGAACTCAAGTAGCACCCGTTACACCACGGAGCGGACGTCGCCATTTGAGGTGACGTCCGCTCTGTGCTATTTTTGCTAGTTGCGCGTCAGTTGCGCCGCTTTACCCGCTTCCGCGCCCATTCACGTGAACCTCTGACCCCTTGAGGAGTTGCCACCCTTGGCACGTCCGATCTCTGCCCCCGTTGTCCGCAGGAGTTTCTCCCGACTCGAAACCCCACTCGAAGCCCCACATCTGATCGACATCCAGCGTCGTTCGTTCGAGGATCTCACTGATCCCGACACCGGCATGCTGCGGGAGACGATCGATGACATTTCCCCGATCGAGGATTACACCGGTAATCTCGCGATCGTTTTCAGCGATTTTGAATTTGATCAACCAGGGCACACTCTCGAAGAGTGTCGTGACCGCGATCTCACCTACTCGCGTCCGCTCAACGTAACCGTCGCTTTCCAGAACCGCGAAACCGGAGAAATCCGTGAACAGACCGTGTTCATGGGCGACTTCCCGTGGATGACCAACCGCGGCACCTTCGTGATCAACGGCACCGAACGTGTTGTCGTGACCCAGCTGGTCCGTTCCCCCGGTGCTTACGTGATGGCACCGAAGGATCCGGAGAAGCAGGTCTTCACCGCGAACCTGATGCCGGCCCGCGGATCCTGGCTCGAACTCGAAATCGACAAAAAGGGACGCGTCTACGTCCGGATCGACCGCAAGCGCAAGCTTCCGATCACCGTTCTGCTGCGTTCCATGGGATACGTCTCGAACGAACAGATCCTCGACCTCTTCGACAACTCGGTCTACATGCAGCACACGATCGCTGCCGACACCGAAGCGACCAGCACCGAAGAGGGCGCCCTCATCGAACTGTTCAAGAAGCAGCGTCCGGGCGAGCCGCCGTCAGTTGACGCCGCCCGCGGACTGCTCGAGCAGCTGTTCTTCGACACGAAGCGATACGACCTGACCCGCGTTGGCCGTTACAAGCTGAACGCGCGCCTCGGACTCGACATCGACCTCGACACCCGCGTGCTCACGCACGACGACATCATCTCCCTCATCAAGGAGCTGGTCAGCCTGCCGAAGATCCTCGGCATGCCGGAAGAGATCGACGAAGAGAATCCGATCAAGGATTACGCCGCCGAAGCGCTGACCTACCCGCGTGAAGCAGTTTCCGATCACCTCGACGAGTACGAGCATTTCGGCAACCGCCGTCTGCGAACAGTCGGCGAACTGATCCAGGAAGCGTTCCGGATCGGTCTCTACCGCATGGAACGTGTCGTTCGTGAGCGCCTCACCACCGAGGACTCCGACGCGATCACCCCGCAGACGATCATCAACATCAGGCCCGTGGTTGCGGCGCTGAAGGAGTTCTTCGGATCTTCCCAGCTCTCGCAGTTCATGGACCAGAACAACTCACTGGCCGGACTCACCCATCGCCGCCGCCTCTCGGCTCTCGGCGCGGGTGGACTCACCCGTGAGCGCGCACCCATCGAGGTCCGCGACGTTCACCCCACCCATTACGGACGCATGTGCCCGATCGAGACGCCGGAAGGCCCGAACATCGGCCTGATCGGCTCGCTCAGCTCCTACGCCCAGATCTCCGAGCACGGATTCGTCACGACCCCGTACCGGATCGTCACCGATGGCGTGGTAACCGACGAGATCGTCCATCTCGACGCAACCCAGGAAGAAGACAAGATCATCGCCCAGGCGACGGTCGCGATGGAAGGCGATACCAAGAAGATCGCCGGCCCGACAATCTTCTGCCGTGGTGGCGACGGAGAGTGGCTCAACGCCACCCCCGAAGAGATCAACCTGATGGACGTCTCACCGACCCAGATCTGGTCGGTTGGTACCTCCCTGATCCCATTCCTCGAGCACGACGACGCCAACCGCGCGCTGATGGGCTCGAACATGCAGCGTCAGGCCGTTCCGCTGATGCGACCTGATCCGCCACTGATCGGCACCGGCATGGAGCGTCGTGCCGCGGTCGACACCGGCGACGTGATCCTGGCCGAGCACGATGGCGAAATCTCCTACGTCGATGCCGAATTCATCGAAGTCACCGGCAAGACCGAAGTCACCAAACATCCGCTGTTCAAGTTCATGCGCTCGAACCAGGGCACATTGATCCACCAGCGGCCGATCGTCGATACCGGCGACAAGGTGAAGGCCGGCGACGTGCTGGCCGACGGTTCATCCACCGGTGGCGGCGAAGTCGCCCTCGGCAAGAACTGCATGGTCGCTTTCATGTCCTGGGAGGGTTACAACTTCGAGGACGCGATCATCCTGTCCGAGCGCCTGGTCAAGGAAGACGAACTCACCTCGATTCACATCGAGGAATACGAGATCGACGCCCGCAACACCAAGCTCGGCGACGAAGAGATCACCCGCGACATCCCGAACCGCTCCGAAGAGAGCCTGCGTAACCTCGACGAACGCGGAGTCATTCGCGTTGGTGCCGAAGTTATCTCCGGCGACCTTCTGGTCGGCAAGGTCACGCCCAAGGGCGAGACCGAGCTCACCGCGGAAGAGAAGCTGATTCGCGCGATCTTCAAGGAGAAGGCCCGCGAAGTCCGCGACACCTCGCTCAAGGTCCCGCACGGCGAAGGCGGAGTCGTCATCGACGTGCTCACCTTCAGCCGCGACGACGGCGACGATCTGTCGCCCGGAGTCAACGACCTGGTCCGCGTTTACGTGGCAACCAAGCGCAAGATCTCCGAGGGCGACAAGCTCGCCGGACGTCACGGCAACAAGGGTGTCATCTCGAAGATCGTTCCGGAAGAGGACATGCCTCACCTCGCCGACGGCACCCCCGTCGACGTCATCCTCAACCCGCTAGGCGTTCCGAGCCGTATGAACATCGGTCAGATTCTGGAAACCCACCTCGGGTGGGTAGCCGGTCAGGGCTGGTACGACGACGGAACCGAGTCCTACAAGAACCGTGCCGAAACGCGTGACCGCGTTTACGTCTCGACGCCCGTCTTCGACGGCGCGACGGTAGAAGACGTCGACACGGCCCTGGTGAAATGGGCCGAGGAACACGGCGAACGTCGCGGAATCGACATGGGAGTCGACATGAACGAGCGCCCCGGCGCCCGCGCATCCGGCACCCAGCAGCTCTACAACGGCCGCACAGGCGAGCCGTACGAGGGCAAGGTAACCGTCGGTTACATGTACATCCTGAAGCTCCACCATCTGGTCGACGACAAGATCCACGCCCGTTCGACCGGCCCGTACAGCCTCGTCACCCAGCAGCCGCTCGGTGGTAAGGCCCAGTTCGGTGGTCAGCGCTTCGGAGAAATGGAAGTCTGGGCCCTCGAGGCCTATGGCGCCGCGTACACGCTCCAGGAAATGCTCACCGTCAAGTCAGATGACACCGTTGGTCGAGTCAAGGCCTACGAAGCGATCGTCAAGGGCGAGAACATTCCCGAGCCGTCGATCCCCGAATCATTCAAGGTGCTGCTCAAGGAGATGCAGGCGCTTTCGCTGGACGCGAACGTTGTCTCCGAAGAGGGCGTCGGCGAACTGGCCGAGGAAGAGGACGACCTGCTTCAGGCCGCCCAGGACCTTGGCATGGATCTCACCGAAGTCCGCGCTGAGGATTCAAACGGTGCCGCCGATGAAACTGTCGAAGCGGAGGCTGATGCCACCGCAGATGGTTCCGGTGACACCAAGGAAGCAGGTGTAGAGAATGAGTAACGTCATCGATATCAACAACTTCGACGCGATCGAGATCGGTCTCGCTTCGTCGAAGAAGGTCCGTTCCTGGAGCTGGGGCGAAGTCCTCAAGCCGGAAACGATCAATTACCGCACCCTGAAGCCGGAAAAAGACGGCCTCTTCTGCGAGCGCATTTTCGGTCCGACCAAGGACTGGGAGTGCTACTGCGGCAAGTACAAGCGGGTCCGTTACAAGGGAATCGTCTGTGAGCGTTGTGGCGTCGAAGTAACTCGATCCAAGGTTCGTCGTGAGCGCATGGCCCACGTCGACCTCGCCGCACCCGTTTCGCACATCTGGTTCTTCAAGGGTGTTCCGTCACGCATCGGTTACCTGATCGACATGGCGCCGAAGGAGCTGGAGAAGGTTCTGTACTTCGCCGCTTCAATGATCACCTGGGTGGACGAAGAAGCCCGGGCGAAAGACATGCCGCAGCTCGAGAAGGAAGTCGAGAGCGTCCAGGCTGAATATGAAGCCGAGCGCAACAAGACCACCCACGAGCTCGATGAGTCCCTCAAGCGCCGCATCAAGTACATCGAAGACGGTTCGCAGAACAAGTTCTCTGATGAAGATCACCTCTGGGCGGACGCGCTTGGTCTGACCTCGGCCCAGCTGCGCAAGCAGAGCTCCGACGATCAGGCAAAGCAGATCAAGGAACTGAAGAAGGTCTTCGAAGCCGAGATCAGCGACACCGAGGCATACATCGATGAAGCCATCGACCGGCTCGACCGGGTCTGGAAGAGCTTCACCACGATGAAGCCGAAGGACATCATCAATGATGAGACCGACTTCCGTGAACTCAAGGACCGCTTCGGATCACCCTTTGGCTGGGGTGAGTACTTCCGTGGCGGCATGGGTGCCGAATGGGTACGCGATCTGCTCGAACAGATCGACCTGCAGGCAACCTGTGACGAGCTCGAAGATCAGATCAACACCGCCAAGGGGCAGAAGCAGGCCCGTGCGGTCAAGCGTCTCAAGGTAGCTTCGGCTTTCCTCAACTCGGACAATGAGCCGGGCTGGATGATTCTCGACTGCATCCCGGTGATTCCGCCGGAACTGCGCCCGATGGTCCAGCTCGACGGTGGCCGTTTCGCCACCTCCGACCTGAACGACCTGTACCGCCGCGTGATCAACCGGAACAACCGACTCAAGCGTCTGCTTGACCTCGGTGCGCCGGAGATCATCGTCAACAACGAGAAGCGCATGCTTCAGGAATCAGTTGACGCCCTGTTCGACAATGGCCGTCGTGGCCGTCCCGTAACCGGGCCGGGCAACCGTGCGCTGAAGTCGCTTTCCGACATGCTCAAGGGCAAGCAGGGACGCTTCCGTCAGAACCTGCTCGGCAAGCGCGTCGACTACTCCGGCCGTTCGGTCATCGTGGCCGGCCCGTCGCTGAAGCTGCACCAGTGTGGTCTGCCGAAGCTGATGGCGCTCGAGCTGTTCAAGCCGTTCATCATGTCGCAGCTCGTCGAACGCAAGGCTGTCCAGAACATCAAGGCCGCCAAGAAGATGGTCGAGTCGATGGTTCCCGAGGTCTGGGACGTTCTCGAAGAAGTAATCGAGGAACACCCGGTCCTGCTGAACCGTGCTCCGACCCTGCATCGTCTTGGCATCCAGGCTTTCGAGCCGATCCTGGTCGAAGGCAAGGCAATTCAGGTCCATCCGCTCGTCTGTTCGGCCTTCAACGCCGACTTCGACGGTGACCAGATGGCCGTTCACGTTCCGCTTTCAGCAGAAGCGCAGGCTGAAGCCCGCGTGCTGATGCTTTCCGCGAACAACATCCTCTCGCCTGCACACGGAGCGCCTCTGGCAACCCCGACGCAGGACATGGTGCTGGGTCTGTACTACCTGACCTATGCCCCCGACGAGGTTGATGCGCTGGACGCAACCAAGCTCGAGAAGCGTCCGAAGGCATTCCGTAGTGCCCAGGAAGCCGAACTGGCTTACGAGAACGGTGTTGTCAAGCTGCACGATTACGCCGAGTGGCGTGGTGAGGACGGCGAAGGCCACTTCCTGACCACGGTCGGACGAATCATTTTCAATGACTCGATCCTCCGTGCGCTCAGACTCGCCCTCGAAGACGAGTTCGATCCGGCCCAGTACACATTCGTCAACAAGTCGCTGAAGAAGAAGGACATCAACGACATGGTTGGCTGGCTGGTCGAGTCCTACGGCGCCCCCGCGATCTCGCAGGTGCTGGACGCATTCAAGGAACTCGGATTCACGTTCTCCTCACGGGCCGGAATCACGGTCAGCAAGAACAACGTGGTCCCGCCGCCGGAGAAGGAAGAAATTCTGGCCCGGTACGACACCGAAACGGCACAGATCCAGGCCGAGTTCGACGAAGGCTGGCACACCGCCGAAGAGCGTCACAAGCAGGTCACGGACAAATGGAACCAGGCCACCGAAGAAGTCGGACAGGCGATGGAGGACAACCTCCGTCAGCTCAACCCGATCTTCATGATGGCCAACTCCGGCGCTCGTGGTTCGTTCAAGCAGATCCGTCAGCTGGCCGGCATGCGAGGCCTGATGGCGAATCCGAAGGGCGAGATCATCGAACGTCCGATCAAGTCCAACTTCATCGAGGGCCTGTCGGTTGGTGAGTACTTCATCTCCACCCACGGCGCTCGTAAGGGACTTGCCGATACCGCCCTGCGTACCGCTGACTCCGGTTACCTCACCCGTCGACTCGTCGACGTGGCCCAGGACGTAATCGTCCGGACCGAGGACTGCAAGACCAAGGAATTCATTGAGATGCCCTTGATCGACGCCGCCGGCCAGGTCAACTCCAACCTCACCGGTCGTCTGGCCGCGAAGAAGTTCGAGACCAAGCGTGGTCGCGAACTCCTGAAGCGCAACCAGTTGATCACCAAGGTTGAACTGGCAGAGATCGCCGAGGCCTATGAAGGTGATGAGGATGCGGCAGTGCCCGTCCGTTCAGCCTTCAAGTGTGAAGCCGAGCGCGGGGTCTGCCGATTCTGTTACGGCGTCGCACCGGCCACCGGATATCTCGTTGAGATCGGTGATTCGGTCGGCACAGTTGCCGCCCAGTCGATTGGCGAGCCGGGAACCCAGCTCACCATGCGTACCTTCCACACGGGTGGTGTTGCCGGACAGGACATCACTCAGGGTCTGCCGCGAGTGGTCGAGCTGTTTGAAGCCCGTAAGCCGAAGGGCCTCGCCCAGATGTCAGAGGTTGCCGGCAAGGTGCTCGCCGAGCAGTCAGAGAAGTCAGCGACGATCACGGTCACGGAGCCGAACGGTGAAGAAAGCGTTTACACCTTCCCGCCGCGTACCCGCCTGAACGTCAAGACCGGCGACACGGTTGAAGTCGGATCGCAGCTGAACGAAGGTTCACTGTTCCCGGCCGACGTGCTCGCGATTCGCGGTCGTACCGCAATCGAGCAGTACCTGGTCGCTGAAGTCCAGCGTGTCTACACGGCCCAGGGCGTGGAGATCGACGACAAGCACATCGAAATCATCGTGCGTCAGATGATGAAGAAGGACGAAGTCGAGACCAAGGGTTCGACCGACCTGCTGCCGGGTCAGCTTGAGGATCGTCATGACCTCAAGAAGATCAACAAGCAGGTCAAGGCTGACGGCGGCACTGTCGCGAAGTCGAAGGAACGCATCCTCGGCATCACGAAGGCATCGCTGGCGACCAAGTCATTCCTGTCGGCGGCCTCCTTCCAGGAGACCACCAAGGTCCTGACCGATGCCGCTCTCGAAGGCAAGCGCGACCGTCTGGTCGGGCTCAAGGAGAACGTCATCATCGGCAAGCTGATTCCGGCCGCGACCGGGCTCAAGCGTTACCGCTCGGTCACGATCGAGCCGGCTGTGCCTTTCGCCCCGGCGGAAGAAACGGTTCTGCTTGAAGAAGACGAGCTGACCGGTGACCTGAACGGCGGCAACGGAGCCGACGGTTTCGGAGAGTCCTTCGCTGAAGAACTCGAAGAGATCAACCAGGAAATCGACGCCACCGCGGACACCAAGACCAACTAGGTGCCTGCGGGCTCAAGTAGTATTTGAATCGCTGAAAGGGCGGCCTTCCGGGCCGCCCTTTCTTTTTACTGAGTGGGAGTTCAGAGAGGGAGATTTGCGCGTTCAAGGGAGATTCAAAGTTTTGCTCGGTCTGCTTGCCATTGGGATCGGTCTGTACGCACCGGCCAGTTCCCCGGCGGTGGAGATCCATGCCCATCGTGGTGGTCCGAACGTCGAAGGCCAGGCCATGTTCGGTGAAAACTCGATGTCCGCATTCCGGCATTCCGCCGAAGCCGGTCACGTGATCGAACTCGACCTTGGCCGGACCTCCGATGGAGTTACGGTGTCGATGCATGACCAAGACCTGGATCGCACCACCAACTGCGAAGGCGATGTTGTTGACATGACCTGGGCTGACCTCGGCTCCTGTCGAATCGACCGGATCGGAATCGGGGATGCCCGCGAAAACCTTGATCCCGGTGACCCCCGGCTCGAAGCCGTTCCCCGCCTGTCCCAGGTCATTGATCTGCTCAAGGAGACCGGGGCGGAGGCGAATATTGAAGTCAAGAGCCTCGGCAGCAACGATCTCGAGTTTCCGAATGCCGTTTACGCCGAGCTGGCAGCTTCGGGATTGCCATCAAGCCAGGTGATCCTGCAGACTTTCTCCTCACGCCTTCTGAAAGACGCACGCTCGATCTATCCCGGGGTTACCACGTCTCAGCTTGCTGTCAACCTGAGTCCGGAGCTGGACCAGCTGTCGATCGACCTTGCCGTGGAAAGCGGGTCCGCCTTCATCTCGCCGGAATGGCCGATGTCGGAAACATTCATTTCCGGTGCGCGGACGGCAGGACTCCTTCTGGCCCCCTGGACCATCGACGATCCGGTCGAGATGCAGGCCGCAGCGGATCTCGGGGTGGATGCGGTAATCACCAACGATCCGACCATGGCCTATCGACTTATCGGGACTGAACCGGAAGTTGAACCCGAACCGGCAGCCAAACTTGCTCTTAAGCTGTCGAAAGGCAAAGTCAAATCCCGCCCGGGAGGCAAAATGCTGCTCAAGGCCAAGATCAGCAATACCGGTGATGCCAAGTCCGGAAAAATCGGGCTCAAGGCTTTCAAGGGTTCGGCAGCATTGAAGCTGGTCGGAAAGTGGCCGCGCACAGTTTCGCCGCTGAAGCCGGGCCAGAGCCGGACCGTCAAGGTCAAGCTCAAGGTCAAGCCCAAAACAAGGAAAACCGGTTCGTTCAAGGTGTCCGTCCGGTTGACCGAAGCTGAAACCAAAGCGATCAAGCGCTCGGTCAAAGTCAAGGTGCTGCGTTCACGCCGCTGAGTCGCGACCGGTATTAAGTCAAGTGACTGGAATGTCACTATGATGCCGCCATGGCTGGCGACGAGCAGATGACCAAGGAACGGACCGAATCCACGACCGGCAACGGTCGGCGCCCGCGGGTATGCGTGATCGGGGCCGGGTCATCCGGGATCACCGCCTGCCAGAACCTGCTCGAACGCGGCATCGAGTTCGAATGTTTCGAAAAGGGCTCCGAGATCGGCGGCAACTGGCGCTACATGAACGACAACGGGATGTCGGCCGCGTACAAAACCCTCCACATCAACACCTCCCGGCAAATGATGTGTTATCGCAAATACCCGATGCCGGATGAATACCCGGACTACCCCGATCACTTTCAGATAGCCGAATACTTCGATCGATACGCCGATCATTTCGGACTACGGGATCTGATCCGGTTCAACTCCGAAGTGCTTCACGTCGAACCCGTCGCCGCTGGCGGATGGCAAATCACCTGGCAGGACAAAGACGGCAAAGAAACGACCGAAGAATTCACCGACGTGATGGTCTGCAACGGCCATCACTGGGACTCACGCTGGCCCGAACCCGCCTTCCCCGGAAGCGAGACCTTCGAAGGCACCCAGATGCACGCGCACGACTACCGCACGCCCGAGATATTCGAAGGAACCCGGACCCTGGTGCTCGGGATCGGCAACTCGGCGACCGACATCGCCGTCGAAGCCTCGCGGGTCGCCGACAAAACCTTCCTCGCGATGCGTCGCGGCGCCTGGATCATGCCGAAATACATCGCTGGCATGCCATCGGACAAAGCCACCACCGGACTCATTGCCAGGGCCCCGCTCGCAATCCAGAGCGCACTGCTGCGGCTCACCCTGAGGATCACCGTCGGCAAACTCTCCGATTACGGCCTGCCCGAACCTGACCATCAGCCACTGCACGCACACCCCACCGTTTCCGGGGACCTGATCGGCCGGCTCGGACACGGGGATATCACCGTCAAGCCGAACATCGAAAAACTCGACGGCGACTCAGTTGTCTTCACCGACGGAACCCGGGAAAAAGTGGACATGATCGTCTACTGCACCGGCTACCGGATCACCTTCCCGTTCTTCGATGGCGATGTGATCAGCACCCAGGACAACCAGGTGGACCTTTACCAGCGGGTTGCTTCCATCCAGCATCCCGGCCTTTACTTCATCGGACTGGTCCAGCCACTCGGCGCAATCATGCCGCTGGCCGAAGCCCAGTCACAATGGGTATCGGAACTGATCGCCGGCCAAGGGACCCTGCCGGACAGGGCGAGCATGGCCCGTGAAGTCGCCAAAGAACAATCAGCGATGAAGAAGCGCTACGTCACATCGAAGCGCCACACGATCCAGGTTGACTTCGATCCCTACTTGCGGGCAATGTCGCGCGAACGCGAACGCTCCAGGGCACGAGCCGCTTCCAGCTGACGGATCCGTCCGCCATGCGCCGGTTCGGGCAACGGCCGGGCACCGCCACCATGCGGGCCCCGTCGAGGTCCACGCGGAAACTGCGGACGAGGACGACGACGACCATGGCCGTCATCCCGGTTGTCATCCGCGACCGGTTCCGGTTCCGGCTTCGGCTGGGCCGCCCACCAAAGCAGGTAGATCGAGCCGATGATCGGAACCTTCAGCACGACCAACAGAAAAAACATGGGCCAGAAGCCTTCCACCGTACGAGTTTATCTGCCTGTCAATTCCGCGGCCCAGAGTTCCAGCACAACGGCCTGCGCTTCCTCCAGTCCGATCTCCGGTTCGGTCGGAACCAGAAGGGTCGGGACCCCGGAACTCTCGCGGCTTTTGGCCCACTCGAAACAACTCTCATCGAACGAATCATCGATCCAGGCCAGAGGGCGGGACGGTGCCCAGGCATCAAGCGGCCCCAGCTTCCAATGGGCGGAAGCGAAACGGGAGGGGGCAGGGCCCGCCTGGTCAAACTCGATCACCGGCAATGGGCCGATACCGGTGATGGTTGGCAGGTGATCATTCGCCCGGTCCTGCCAGCCCGTTGCCCAGACCAAATCGAAGAACTCACCGAGCCGCTGAAGCCTTACCCCGGCCGCCACCGAAATCACATGCGGGGTGCCATCAATCAACTCGAAACGAAAACCCGGACCTGCAGGGGTTTCTTCAAAGCCGAAAAGGCTGATCACACCGTCGATATCGACCGCAAGTACCGGCTTGGCATCCATCTCGCCATTGTCCCATTTTCCAGCCGCACCACTTGCCGCCGATTCCTGTAGTATCCCCCGCCGTGCCTAATACCAATCAACTCGTACGCAAGGGCCGTAAGCGCCCCAAGAAGAAGGTCACCACCCCTGGTCTGAAGTCAGGACAGGGCAACGGGAAGAAAGTCGCCGCTCCCCAGCGTCGTGGCGTCTGCACCCGTGTAGCCACGGTAACCCCGAAGAAGCCGAACTCGGCCCTTCGCAAGATTGCACGAGTACGTCTCGCCCATGGTATGGAAGTCACGGCCTACATCCCCGGTGAAGGTCACAACCTTCAGGAACACTCCGTCGTGCTCATTCGTGGCGGCCGAGTCAAGGATCTCCCGGGTGTCCGTTACAAAGTGGTGCGTGGCACGCTCGACGCGGCCGGAGTTTCCGACCGCAAGCAGGCCCGCTCCCGTTATGGAGTGAAAGCAAGCTAATGGCACGCCGTTCCGCAGCAACAATCCGGCAAGTTGAAGCCGACACCAAGTACCGCAGCCGTCTGGTCCAGCAGATCATCAACAAGGTCATGCTCCACGGCAAAAAGTCAACCGCAGAGCGCATCACGTATGACGCTCTCGCAATCGTCGCTGAGCGCACCGGTGAAGACCCCGTTGAAACTCTCGAAGAAGCGATCAAGCAGTTGACCCCCGCTCTTGAAGTCCGGTCCCGCCGAGTCGGTGGCGCCACCTACCAGGTGCCGGTCGAAGTTCCGTCCCGCCGCGCAAAGACGCTCGCCGTCCGCTGGCTGGTTGACTTCGCACGTAACCGCAACGAATACGCGATGTCCGAACGTCTCGCCAACGAGATCATGGATGCCACCAAGCAGCAGGGCAGCGCATTCAAGCGTAAGGACGACATCTTCCGTATGGCTCAGGCCAACAAGGCTTTCGCCCACTACCGCTGGTAGACGTTACCT